>JBFMFL010000077.1:0-26176 GCA_040752145.1 Gemmatimonadota bacterium | reverse complement strand
GCATCAACGGGTGATGGGCTGCGTCCGCGGGTCCCCACCCGGCTCGCTTGAGGCTCGCCACCCTCCCCCAATTCTGGGGGAGGGCTTCCCGCGCCTCGGCATTGTCGTGCTCCCCCTCTCCCCTTGTGGGAGAGGGGGCCGGGGGGTGAGGGGTGCCGTCGCCGTTCTCCCCTCCCCCTTGCGGGGAGGGGCCGGGGGAGGGGGTCCGCCGTTGCCCGCTGTCCCCAGTAACCTGTCCCCTGTAACCTATCCCCGCACCCGCACCCGCTCCCCCTCAAACTCCAGCGGCACCGCCAGCAGCGCCCTGAACTCGTTGTATCCCGTCTTCCCCGGAAAGAACGCGTGCAGGAACATCCACGGCTCGCCGTCCGGCCCCTCCGCGACCGAGGGGTGGCCGGGGCCCCACCACTCCGCCGTGGAGCGGAGCAGCGGCTCGGGCGCCTTGCGGTACGGGCCCAGCGGCGCGTCCGCCACCGCCACGCCGATGCCGTAGCGCGCGGTGGAGAAGTCGTTGCCGGCGTAGAACAGGTAGTGCTTCCCGCCGTGCCGGGCGACCCACACGCCCTCGATCAGGTGCGCCTCCCACTCCTGGTCGTTCTCCAGGACCAGCGTGCGCTCCCCCTCCAGGCTGCGCCCGTCGGGCGACAGCCGCTGCCCCCAGATGGGCGTCCGCATCGCATCGATCACGCCGCGGATCGCGCCGCGCACCGCCGGGTCGTCCTCGCCCGCGAGACGGGCGGCCAGGCGGGCGCGCACCTCCGCGAAGCGGTCCGTCACCGCCTCCACCAGCGGCTGCTGCACGAAGAACTGCTCCATCGGCTCCAGCGTCCGCACCCAGGGCCAGAGCGTCGCCAGCAGCGAGGCGGTGCGGCGGTCCTCCGGGTCCGGGAGCAGTTCCCCGATCAGCCGGCCGTGCTCGTGGAGCAGGCCGTTCAGCAGCCCCGGCCAGACGCCGTTGGCGTCCTCCTTCCAGAGCAGCCAGGCGCCGCCGCCGTCGTCGGTCACGACGTGCGGGTCGATCACTCCCCCGCGCAGCAGCGGCTCGCCGGGCGTGGCGAAGGGGCCGCCGGGGCTCGCCGAGGTGGCGACGCCGATGGCGAGCTCGCGCGTGTCCCGCTCCCGGGCGCAGAAGTACACCCGGTACTCGCCGCCCACCCGGTGCATCTCCGGCGCCCAGAAGTCGCCCACGCCCTCGCCGTCCGCGGCCCAGCGCGGCTTGGCGCCGCGCGGGAAGACGAAGCCCGCGGGCGCCCACTCGCGCAGGTCGCGCGAGCGCGCGATGGGAAAGGAGTCCGGCGCGTCGTTGGAGGTGGCGAGCAGGTAGTACCAGGGGTCGCCCGGCGTCTCCTCCACGCGCAGGACGGCGGGGTCGCCGTAGCCGTTGCGGATCCCCGGCGCCAGGCTGCCCGTCAGCAGCGGCCGGAAGGGCGTGGCGGACCGGGGCGTCTCCGCGGGACGGCGGTTGCGCGGCACCCGCGTGCCGAAGCGCCGCGCCAGCTCCCCGGCGACGTCCAGGTAGGCGTTGTGGGTGCGCTCGGCGACGCCGTAGTCGGCCGCGGCCTCGGCGCCGCCCGCGGCGCCGGGGCCCACGACCCGGAACACGCGCACCTTCTCCTCCGGGCGCGCCCCGGCGACGGTCACCCGGAAGCGGTCCGGCGCCCCGGCCGGCGGGGCGAGCGCAAGCTCGCCGTGCTGCTCGTCCATCGTCACCACTCCGTCCTCATCGCTCGCAGGGCTCGCCGGAGGGCACCGGCAGCGGCACCCCCGAGGCCACCGGCTCGCCGAAGTCCGGGGTCCCGTCCGGCCGCCAGGCGATGCGCTGCATGCGGATCACCCGGTTCCAGTTGGGGAGCGTGTCCACCTTGGCGTGGTAGATGAGCCAGTCCTCGGTGCCGTCCGGCGACTTGGCGAAGCCGTTGTGCCCGGGGCCGAACACGCCGTTGGCCCGGGAGAACACCGGCCCGGTCTTGGTCCAGCTGGAGGGCTGCGTGGGGTCGGCGCCCGGGGCGTTCAGGCGCAGCATCCCCAGCCGGTAGGCCGGCGTCCACGACTCGCGCGTGGAGTAGGTCATGAACACCTGCCCGTTCCGCTCCAGCACCTGCGGCCCCTCGTTCAGGTCCAGCCCGTCCACGGGGTCCACGCGCCGCTCCCAGCTCTCCGTGGGCGCCGAGATCCTCGTGCGCGGGCCGCTCACCGTCCACGGGTTGGACATGCGCGCCGCGTACAGGTACTGCGGCGTGCGCGCGACCGGCGTGTTGGTCTCCCACCCGGACCAGAAGCCGTAGAGCTGGCCGTTCAGGCGGTGCACCGTGAAGTCGATCGCCCAGACGTCGTCGGCGCGCGTCCCCGGGTCGCCGCCCGTGTCCAGCCGGCCCAGGTCCTCGTAGGCGCCCTGCGGGTCGTCCCCCGTGGCGCGGAGCACGCCCGCGCGCTGGAAGATGAACGGCGCGTCCTGCGGGCCGGGCCTGCCGCCCGCGTAGTAGATGTACCAGCGCCCGTCCACCCAGCGGATCTCCGGGGTCCAGAGGTGCGTCTGGTTCCAGCCGCTGTCCGGCGCCACCCACACGCGCACGCTGTCCCGGCGCAGGTCGGTCAGCTTGGGCGAGCGGAACACCCAGATGGCGCTCCGCTGGTTCTCCGCGTTGGTGGACTGCGCCATGTAGTAGAAGCCGTCCCGGAACTGCACCCAGGGGTCGGCGCCCGGGGCCACGGGGTTGACGAAGGTGCACGCGGCCGCCGTCCGGCCCGGGGCCTGTGCCGGCGGGAGCGCGGCGGGGGCGCACGCGTTCAGCAGCGCGGCGGCCAGCAGCAACGTTGAGAGGTGCTTCTGCTTCATCCTGGGGTCGCCTGGGTGTGCGAGTGTCGCTCGGAACGGCAACGGCTTTGAACTGCGGGTTCGGGCGTGCCCCTCGCTGTCGCTCGGGTCGGGCTGCGCGCTGCGTAGGCGAGCAGACAACGCTCGCCAACGCAGCCGAGCCCCGCCGAAACCGCCCGGCGGGTCTCGGCCCTCCGGGCGCGCATCCCTCACGCAACTGCCGACGTGGCCTCGACGTCCAGCAGTTGCCCCCTCTCCCAGAATTGGGAGAGGGTGGCGAGCCTCAAGCGAGCCGGGTGAGGGCCGTCCGGGCGCGGGGCACGATCCTTCCAGCCGCGCGGCCGCGCACCGTCCTGCCCCACCGTGAATCGGTCCACCGTATGACGTCTTCCCAAGGCGCGCCCCGGCCGGTGAGCTACCGGCCCCTCTTTCCCGAGCCCGCGGACCAGGGCGACCCGTTCCTGCTCGCCTTGCCGGACGGGGTGGAGGCGGACTTCCGCTATTACATGTACGTCACGCGGGACGAGACCAGCGACGGGCTCGGCGGCACTGCGACGCCCGGGGCCTTCCCCGCCTTCGCCTCGGACGACCTGGTCAGCTGGCGGGCGCTGGGGCCCAGCCTCCAGGGCGACGCCACGCGGCACGCGTTCTGGGCGCCGTGCGTCCGGTACGTCCCCGGGCTGGAGCGGCCGTTCGTCATGCTGTACTCGCACGGCGAGGGCGTCGGCGAGCGGGCGCACATCGGCCATCAAATCCGCCGCGCGGACGCCGGGCGGCCGGAGGGGCCGTTCGTGGACACGGGCCACGTGCTGACACCGGACACCGACTTCGCCATCGACGCCGACGTGTACCGCGCCCCCGACGGCTCGCTGCGCATGGCCTACGCGACCGACTTCGTGGAGGACGAACCCTTCGGCACCGGCATCGTGGAGGTCGCCGTGAGCGAGGACCTCGCCCGCGTGCTCTCGGACCCCGTGGTCCTCGCCCGCCCGTCCGAGCCCTGGCACCTGTACGGCGGCGCCCGCCGCCTCCCCTGGAAGACCATCCCCGGCGTGGACTGGAGCACCGACGCCGCCGTGGTCTGGAACACCGTCGAGGCGCCCGTGGGCGGCCTGGTGAACCCCGCGGGCCGGCGCGTCTACCTGTACAGCGGCGGCTGCTACTTCGGCTTCTACGCCGTGGGCGCGCTGGTGGAGGACGACGCCGGGCGGCTGGTCAACGTGACCCGCGAGGACCGCGGCTTCGTGCTCCGCTCCATGCCCGAGCACGGCATCCACGCCCCGGGGCACTGCGCCTGGTTCCGCGCCGCCGACGGGCGCGACTGGCTGGTCACCCACGCCCGCTTCGGCTCGCCGGACGCGCCGCGCAACGCCACCCTGGTGGAGCTGCGCTGGGACGACGCGGGGCTGCCGTACTGCCCGCCCCCGGGTACGTAACGGCACTGCTTCCCGGCGGGTTCGGGCGTGACCCCGGCTGCGCCGGGGTCGGGCTTCGGCTCCGTAGCAGACGATACAACCGTCTGCAACGGAGTCGAGCCCGCGCAAACAGCCGCGCGGTCTCGCCCCTTCGGGCCGAAATCCCTCACGCAACCGCCTGCTGCACCTGGACGTCCAGCCGTTGTCCCCTCTCCCAGAATTGGGAGAGGGTGGCGGCTCTAAGGCCGCCGGGTGAGGGCCGGCCGCGGCCGGGGCGCCTCGGACGGGGCGCCCTCCAGGCGCGGCCAGCCGTCCACGTAGACGAGGCGGTCCACCAGCATCACCCGCCGGGTGTTGACGTCGTCCGTCGGCTTGGACCGGGGCCGCCGCGCGTCCACGGCGTGGTAGACCATCCAGTCGTCGCCGCGCGCGTCGCGGATCACCGAGTTGTGCCCCGGCGCCACCCAGCGGGCGGAGCGCTCCAGGATCACGCCGCCCGGCGCCTCGGCCTGCAGCGGCTCGAAAGGCCCCGTGGCGCTGCGCGAGCGCGCCACCATCACCCCGTAGTGGGCGCGCGGCCCGCAGCAGTTGTCCCCCGAGTAGAACAGGTAGTACCAGGGCGCCCGGTACGTCACCCACGCCCCCTCCACCAGCCGGCGGTAGTCGGTGGAGTCCGTGGTCCTCACCGTGTGGACGAGGTCCACCGGCCGGCTCCCCGGCGCGAACGAGACGCGGTCGGGCGCCAGCTCCCGCACCTTGATCGGCCCGAAGCCGGAGCCCCAGTACAGCAGCCGCTTGCCCGTAGCCGGGTCGTCGTAGGCCATGGGGTCGATGTTCACGAAGCCGGGGCCGCACTGCAGCGGCTCCCCGCGGTCCGTGAACGGCCCCTCCGGCCGGTCCGCCGTCGCCACGGCCAGGCAGAGGCCGCGGGCGGTGTCGGCGAGCGCGGCGTCCGGCTTGGCCGAGTAGTACAGGTAGTACCTGCCGCCGTGCTCGGACACGTGCGGCGCCCAGAAGTCCTGCGTGCGGCTGGCCCAGCGCGGCTTTGCCGGGAGCGCGTCGCCCAGCCGCTCCCACTCCACCAGGTCGCGCGAGCGCGCCACCTGGACGTTGACGGGGGCGCCGTCGCGCTCGCCCTGGGTGGCGTAGGCGTAGAAGGCCCCGTCGGGCGCGCGGATCACCGTGGGGTCGGGGAAGTCCGCGTCCAGCACCGGGTTCGCGTACGTGGCGGCGCCGCCCGCCGACGCGTTCGAGGACGGTGAGCCCGCCGGCGGAGCGGCGCAGGCGGCCAGCGCCGCGAGGAGCAGCGGGACGCGGCGCGGCCCCACGCTCCGGCGCGTCACCGGGCCGCGGCCCCGGTCTCCGCCAGCCGCTCCAGGCTGGCCCCCTCGGAGGCGGCGCACACGTACACCTTGGGGTGCAGCCGGGTGGCGGCCTCGTACCCGGCGGCGACCTCGCGCACGAAGTCCTCCGTGGCGGCGGCGTCCACCAGCGCCACCGCGCACCCGCCGAAGCCGGCGCCGGTCATGCGGGCGCCGTGGCACCCGGCGTGTCCCTGGGCCAGCTCCACGATCACGTCCAGCTCCCGGCGCGACACCTCGAAGTCGTCGCGGAGGCTGGCGTGGCTGGCGTTCATCAGCCGCCCCACCTCCGCGGCGTCGCCGCGGGCCATGGCATCGGCGGCGTCCAGGGTGCGCCGGTTCTCGGTGACCACGTGGCGGGCGCGCTGCAGCGAGACCGGGTCCATCTCGGCCGCGCGGGCTTCGAGTGCGGCGGCGTCCACGTCGCGAAGCGCCGGCACGCCGAAGAAGCGCGCGGCGGCCTCGCAGGCGGCGCGGCGCTCGTTGTAGGCGGAGCCCACCAGCCCGCGCCGGGTGGAGGTGTCCAGGATCACCACCGAGGTGCCCGGCGGCAGCGGCACGGCGCGCGTCGCCAGCGAGCGGCAGTCGATCAGCAGGGCGTGCCCCTCCACCCCCGAGGCCGAGATCATCTGGTCCATGATCCCGGAGTTGACCCCCACCCACTCGTTCTCGGCGCGCTGCCCGGCCAGCGCCACCTCCCGCGGGTCCCAGCGGAAGCCGGACGAGGCGTAGAAGGCCCGCGCCGTCGCCATCTCCACGGCGGCGCTGGAGGAGAGGCCCGCGCCCACCGGCACGTCGCCCGCCGTGACCCCCTCCCACCCGGAGAGCCGGTGGCCGCGCTCCCCCAGCGCCCAGGCCACGCCGCGCACGTACTCGATCCACTCATCGCCGCCCCGGTCCAGCCCGTCCAGCTCGAACTCGCGGCGGTCGTCGAAGTACAGCGAGTACACCGACACGGTGCGGTCCGCGCGGGAGCGCCCCGCGATCCACACCCCCCGGTCGATCGCCATGGGGAGCACGAAGCCGCCGTTGTAGTCGGTGTGCTCGCCGATCAGGTTGACCCGCCCCGGCGCGCGCGCCACCCACTCCGGCGCCTCGCCGAAGCACGCCTCGAACGAGCGCAGCAGGTTGGAGCGGAGGTCGCCTTCGCCGGTCATCGGGGCACCGGGGTGGGGGAGGACAGGTCCGGCGCCGCGCCCCGGTCCGCGAAGCCGCGCGGGTGGGCCCGGTGCCAGGCCCAGGCGCTCTCGACGATGGCGCGCAGCTCCGGGAAGCGGGGCTTCCACCCCAGCTCGCGGCGGATCAGCTCGCTCCCCGCCACCAGGGTGGCCGGGTCGCCGGGGCGGCGCGGGCCCACCTCCACCGGGATGTCGCGGCCGGTGACGGCGCGCGCCGTCTCGATCACCTCGCGCACGCTGAAGCCGGTGCCGTTCCCCAGGTTGTAGGTGCGGCTCCCGCCGTCCAGCGCGTGCAGCGCCAGCACGTGCGCCTGCGCCAGGTCGGAGACGTGAACGTAGTCGCGCACGCAGGTGCCGTCCGGCGTGTCGTAGTCGTCGCCGAACACCACCACCTTGTCCCGCTGCCCCAGCGCAACCTGCAGCACCAGGGGGATCAGGTGCGTCTCCGGGTCGTGGTCCTCGCCCAGGTCGGGGGACACGGCGCCGGCGGCGTTGAAGTAGCGGAGCGCCGCGTACCTCATCCCGAAGCGGTCGTCCATCCAGTGGAGCATGCGCTCCAGCACGTACTTGGACTCGCCGTAGGGGCTCCCCGGACGGATCGGCGCGGTCTCCGGGATGGGGACCTCGTCGGGGAGGCCGAACAGGTTCGCGGTGGACGACAGGATGAAGCGCTTCACGCCGTGCTCCGCCGCGCTCTCCAGCAGGTTGAGCCCGTTCCTGACGTTCTCGCCCAGGTACAGGAACGGCCTCTCCATGCTCTCGCCCACCAGCGTGCGCGAGGCGAAGTGCAGGATCCCCTCCGGCCGGGCCTCGGCCATGGCGCGGTCGATCGCCGCCCGGTCTGCCAGGTCGCCCACCACCAGCCGCGCCTCCGGGTGGACCGCCCCGCGGTGCCCCTGCGACAGGTCGTCGAAGATGACGACCTCGTCGCCCGCGGCCGCCAGCTCGGCCACCGTCGCGCTGCCGATGTAGCCGGCGCCCCCCGTCACCAGCACCCTCACGGGGCCCCCTCGCCCAGCCGCGTCTCCGGCAGCTCGCGCAGCCGCGCCGCGCTGCTCTCCGGGGTGATGTCGCGCTGGGGCTCGCCCAGCATCTCGTATCCCACCATGAATTTTTTCACCGTCGCCGACCGCAGCAGCGGCGGATAGAAGTGCATGTGCAGGTGCCACTCCGGGTGCCGCCGTCCGTCGGTGGGCGCCTGGTGCAGCCCGGCCGAGTACGGGAACGACACCTCGAAGAGGTGGTCGTAGCGGCGCGTCAGCCGCTGCAGGATGTCGGCCAGCCCGTCGCGCTCGGCGTCGTCCAGCGCCAGCAGGTCCTGCACCGGGCGGCGGGGGAGCACCAGCGTCTCGAAGGGCCACACGGCCCAGAACGGCACCAGCGCCACCCACGAGTCGTTGGCGCACACGATGCGCTCGGCGCGCTGCTCCTCCAGGCGCAGGTAGTCCGCCAGCAGCGTGCGCCCGTGCCGCGCGAAGTGCGCGGCCTGGCGCTCGCCCTCGCGCGCGGGGACCAGCGGCACGGACTCCTGGGCCCAGATCTGCCCGTGCGGGTGCGGGTTGCTGGCGCCCATGGCCGCGCCCTTGTTCTCGAAGATCTGCACGTGGCCGATCTCCGGGCGGCTGCCCAGCTCCGCGAACTGCTCGGCCCACAGGTCCACCACCGCGCGCACCCCGGGCGCGTCCATGTCCGGGAGCGACAGGTCGTGCCGCGGCGAGAAGCAGATCACCCGGCAGGTCCCCGGCTCGGCGCGGGCCACCAGGAGCCCGTCCACGTCCACGGCGGCGGCGGGCGCGTCCGGCTTCAGCGCGGCGAAGTCGTTGTCGAAGACGAAGGTGCCCGTGTACGGCGGGTTGCGGACCCCGCCGGCCCGCTCGTTCCCCGGGCACAGGTAGCAGCCGGGGTCGTACGCCGGGCGCTTCTCCACGGCGGGGCGCTCCACCTGCCCCTGCCAGGGGCGCTTCGCCCGGTGGGGCGACACCAGCACCCACTCGCCGGAGAGCGGGTCGAAGCGGCGGTGCGGGGCGTCCGCCAGCACGCCGTCCGGCGCGAGCGCCGCCTCCGGGTCAGTGTTCACGCTGCGCCCTCCGCTGCAGTCGGCTCTGCACCACCACCACGCCCAGCAGGAAGACGCCGCGCAGCACCCCCTGCCACCACGGGGTGATCGTGCCTTCCAGGTTGAACAGGTTGAAGATCACCCCCAGCAGCAGCACCCCGATCACCGTCGACCCCACCCCGCCCTGCCCGCCGCTGAGCAGCGTCCCCCCCACCACCACCGCGGCGATGGCGTCCAGCTCCCAGCCGGTGCCGGCCACCGGCTGCCCGGCCCCCAGCCGCCCGGCCAGGACGATCCCCGCCATGCCGGCCAGCAGCCCGCTCAGCGCGTAGGTGGCGACCAGCACGCGGTCCACCTTGAGCCCCAGCAGCCGCGCGGCGTCCTGGTGGTCGCCCGCGGCGTACACGTAGCGGCCGAAGCGCGTGTAGCGCAGCATGATCCACCCCGCCAGGAAGGCCAGCGCCGCGAGCAGCACCGGCACGGGGACGCCGAGCACCCGGCCGCGGCCCAGCCACAGGAAGCCCTCCGCCGCGCGGTCCACGCGCACCGAGTTCTCGCCGGTGGCGCCCAGCGCGATGCCGCGCGCCGCGATCATCATCGCCAGCGTGACGATGAAGGGCTGGATGCGCGCCCGGGTGATCAGCAGCCCGTTGACGGTGCCCAGCAGCGCCGCGGCGGCGAGCCCGCCCGCCACCGCCGCCGCCGTGCCGTACGGCGAGAGCACGGCGGCGACGATCCCCGCCACGGCCAGCACCGCGCCCACCGACAGGTCGATCCCGCCGGTGAGGATCACCAGCGTCATCCCCAGCGCCACCATCCCCAGCATGCTGTTCTGGCGCAGCACGTTGAGCAGGTTCTCGGGGGTGGCGAAGGGGACGTAGCGCACCGTGCCGAAGACGCACACCGCCACCAGCGCCACCACCGCGCCCTGGCGCTGCAGCAGCGAGGCGGCCCGGGCGGGCACGGGGCGCGCGGGGACGCCGCTCCCGGCGCCCGGGGGCGGGGTCCCGGCCCCCGCGTGCGGGGCGCCCAGGGCGGCGGCCCCGGTGCCGCCCGAACGGCCGTGTGGTTCCACTAGACCCGCCTCGGGCGTTGGAGGTAGACGGCGAAGAGGATGATGAACGCCTTGAACGCCAGCGACCACGCGTACGGCACCAGCAGCATGTTGAAGCTGGTGGCGATCACCTGCATGATCAGCGCCCCCACCACCGTCCCGAAGACCGTGGCGCGCCCCCCGGAGAGCAGCGTGCCGCCCACCACCACGGCGGCGATGGCGTCCAGCTCCACGTTCTGGCCGATGCGGGCGGCGGCGCTGGCCCCCAGCCGCGACGCCTCCACCAGCCCGGCCACCCCGGCGAGCAGCGCGCTCAGCACGTACACGGTGACCACGGTGCGCCCCACCGGCACGCCCGCCAGCCGGGCCGCCGCCGGGTTGCCGCCCGCCGCCAGCACGTAGCGGCCGAAGGGGGTGGCCCGCAGCAGGAACACGCCCAGCGCCACCGCCGCCGCGGCGACCAGCACCTGCACCGGCACCGGGCCCACGTGCCCGCGCCCCAACTCCAGGAAGCCGGGGTGGTCGATGGTGAGCAGCGCGCCGCCGCGGTTGATCACCTGCGCCAGCCCGCGCCCGGCCAGCAGCGTCGCCAGGGTGACGACGATCGCCTGCACCTTGAAGTAGGCGATGAAGGCGCCGTTCAGCACCCCCACGGCCATGGCCGCCAGCAGCGCCGCCGGCACCGCCACGAGGAGCCCGTGCTCCAGCGTCACCGCCGCCGTCGCCGCCGAGATCGCCATGACGGAGCCCACCGACAGGTCGATGCCCCCGGTGGCGATCACCAGCGTCATCCCCACCGCCACCAGCAGCGTCACCGAGAGCTGGAACAGCACGTTCCAGAAGTTGCCCACGGTGGCGAAGTTGGGGGTGAACAGGGCGTTGAGCGCCACCAGCGCCACCAGCGCCGCCACCGCGCCCCCCGTGGGCCCCAGCGCGCTCCACCAGGCGCGGGCGGTCCCCGCGCCCCCCGCCGGCCGCGCGGCCGTCGTCGCTCCCATGCTCAGCCCTCCGGGGCGGCGGGGGCCGCGGCGGCGCTCCCCTCCGCCATGGCGTGGATGATGGACTGCTGCGAGATGTCGGCGCCGCGCAGCTCGGCCACGTCCTGCCCGTCGCGCAGCACCACCACGCGCGAGCTCCCCTCCACCAGCTCCTCCAGCTCCGACGAGATCATCAGCACCCCCAGCCCCGTGGCGGCCAGCTCGTTGATCAGCGCCTGGATCTCCGCCTTGGCGCCGATGTCGATGCCGCGCGTGGGCTCGTCCAGGATGAGCAGCGCCGGGTGCATGCACAGCCAGCGGGCCAGCAGCACCTTCTGCTGGTTGCCGCCGGAGAGCTCGCGGATCTTCTGGTCGGCGCTGGTGGCCTTGATCCCCAGGCGGCGCATGAACTCGTCCACGATCTCGCGCTGCCGGGCGCGGTCCACGATCCCGGCGCGCGTCAGCGTGGGGAGCGCGGCCAGCGTCAGGTTCTCGCGCACCGACAGCTCGGGGATGATCCCCTCGCCCTTGCGGTCCTCGGACACGAAGGCGATCCCGGCGCGGATGGCGTCGTCCGGGGTGCGCGGGTCCAGCCGGCGGCCGTCCAGCTGGACGGCGCCCTCGTCCGGCGGGTCCGCGCCGAAGATGGCGCGCGCCGTCTCGGTGCGCCCCGAGCCCAGCAGCCCGGCCAGCCCCAGGATCTCCCCCTTCCTCACGTCCAGCGACACGCCGCGCAGCTTGTTTCCGCGGCGCAGCCCCTCCACCCTCAGCAGCGGCGCCCCGCCCGCGGCCTCCGCGTGGTGCCCGGCGAAGCCGGTGGTCCCCTGCCGCAGCGCCTCGCGCGGCTTGCCCAGCATCATGCAGACCAGGTCCAGCCGCTCCACCTCCGCCAGCGGGTGGGTGCCCACGAGGCGCCCGTCGCGCAGCACGGTGACCCGGTCGCACACCGCGTACAGCTCGTCGAAGCGGTGGCTGATGTAGACCACGGCCGTCCCCGCCGCCCGGAGCTGGCGGATCAGCCCGTACAGGATCCCCACCTCGCGCTCGGCCAGCGAGCTGGTGGGCTCGTCCAGCACCAGCACCTTGGCGCCCAGCGACACGCCGCGCGCGATGGCCACCATCTGCTGCTGCGCCGTGCTCAGGCTCCCCAGGGTGGCGCGCGGGTCGATGTCCAGCCCCAGCCGCCCCAGCAGCTCCGCCGTCTCCACCTTCATGCGGCGCCAGTCCACCAGCCCCCAGCGGCGCGGCTCGCGCCCCAGGAACACGTTCTCGGCCACCGTGCGGAAGCTGAGCAGGTGGATCTCCTGGTGCACCGCGATCACGCCGGCCGCCTGCGCCGCGGCCGGCGTGGCGAAGGCGACGGGCTCCCCTTCCAGCCACATCCGCCCGCCGTCGCGGTGGTACGCGCCGGTCATGATCTTGATCAGCGTGCTCTTGCCGGCGCCGTTCTCGCCCACCAGCGCGTGCACCTCGCCGCGCCGCAGCTCGAAGTCCACGCCGTCCAGCGCGGTCGCTCCCGCGAACCGCTTGACGATGCCCTCCATGCGCAGGACGGTCTGGCCTTCGCTCATGCGCCGCCGGGTCTCAGGGTGACTTTCGCACTCCCGCACTCACGCACTTCGCACTTCCGTTCCTCAGTACGCCTCGGCCACGAACTGCGCGGCGTTGCTGCGGTCGAAGAAGCGGTCCTCGATCAGCTTCTTGGTGGGCACCTGCTCACCCCGGCGCACCTGCTCGATGGTCTCGAAGGCGATGGGCCCGAAGCGCGGGTTGCTCTCCACCGTGGCGCCCAGCTCGCCGCGCTGGATCGCCTCCAGCGCCGCGCGCTGCCCGTCGATGGACACGACCTTGACGTCGGTGCCCGGCTGCAGCCCGGAGGCCTTGAGCGCCTGGATGGCGCCCAGCGCCATCTCGTCGTTGTGCGCGTACACGGCGGTGATCTGCTTCCCCAGCGACTGCGCCACGTTCTGCATCACCCGCTGCCCCTGCGCGCGGGAGAACTCGCCGGTCTGCGAGGCCAGCACCTTCATCCCCGGGTGCCTGGCGATCACCTCCATGAACCCCTTGGAGCGGTCGGCGGCCACGGAGGAGCCGGGGGTGCCGGTGAGCTCCACGATCCCCGCGTTGCCGCCGGTCTCCTTGACCAGCCACTCGGCGGCGCGGCGCCCCTGGTCCACGAAGTTGGAGCCCAGAAAGGTGACGAAGTCCTCGCCCGGCGTGCCCTCCGCCTCGCGGTCCACCAGGATCACGGGGATGTTCGCTTCCCGCGCGGCCAGCAGCGCCGGCGCCAGCCCCTCGAACTCGCGCGGGGCCAGCAGGATCACGTCCACCCGCCGGGCGATCAGGTCCTCCACGTCGGACACCTGCTTGGCCGTCTGGTCCTGCGCGTCGGTGACCACCAGCTCGTAGCCGCGCTTGGCGGCCTCCTCCCGGAGGCTGGCCGTCTGCGCCATGCGCCAGGGGTTGTCGTGCCCCATCTGCGAGAAGCCGACCACCCACCTGTCCTCGCCGCCGTCGCCCTCGCCGGCGGCCGCGCCGCCCCCGCCGCGGCGCTCGCACGCCGCCAGGCCCAGGACCAGGAGGACGGGGAGGATCCCCGGCGCCACGCTCCGGATTCGCTGAAGAACTGACATGCTCCCGTCGGGTTGGAGGGATCGGGCGGGACTGGAAAAGATTGCGCACTTCTGAACCGGCTCGAACCGGTTCAACGGGGAGAGAGTACAGTTGCCGTTACAGGCTGTCAAGCACTTTGTATCGCCCCGATACGAAATTCTTGACAGTGCGGGGATGGACACGTAGCCTAAACCGACCCGAACCGGTTCAGCGTGGTTCAGCAAGGTTCGCCCCAGGTTCCGAGAGCTCTTCGGACCCCGCGCGGCCCCGGCCGCGCCCCCGCCCTCCCCCGGCGAACGACGGATGAAGAACAAGCGGCCCACCATCAACGACGTAGCCCGGCTGGCGGGGGTCTCCAAGGCCACCGTCTCGGCCGTGATGAACGACACGGGGACGGTCAGGGACACCACCCGCGACCGGGTGGTGGCGGTGATGGAGCACCTGAACTACCGCCCCGCGGCGTCGGCCGTCCGCGGCGCGGCGGGGCGGGGGCGGAGCATCGCGCTGGTCATCAAGGAAGTCGACAACCCCTACTACGGCGAGGTGGTCGCCGGGGCGCGGGCCGCCGCGCAGGAGGCCGGCTACACCCTGCTGGTGACCAGCTCCGAGGGGGAGTACGAGTCGGAGCGGCGGGCGGTGGAGCTGCTGCAGGCCAAGGAGGTGGACGGGCTGATCCTCACCCCGGTGCTGGACGCCACCGCGGACCTCTCGCACCTGTTCGAGCTCAAGCGCCGCAACTTCCCCTTCGTGCTGCTGGAGGAGATCCGCGGCGTCCCCGCCAGCCTGGTGGACGTGGACAACGTGCAGGCGTCGCGCCGGGCCGTGGAGTACCTGATCGGGCTGGGGCACACGCGCATCGCCCACTTCGCGGGCCCGGCCTACTCCACCCACAGCCAGCAGCGGGTGGACGGGGTGCGCCACGCGTGCAGCGCCTCGCACGTCATCCTCCCCCCCGACCACGTCGTCCCCGCCGGCGCCCACATGGAGGACGGGTACCGGGCGGGGCTGGAGTACTTCCGCGGCCGGGCCCGCGGCGACCTCCCCACCGCGGTGACCTGCTACAACGACCTGGTGGCGCTGGGGCTCTGCCGCGCCCTGGGGGAGCTGGGGCTGGGCGTGCCGGAGGACGTGTCGGTGGTGGGGTTCGACGACATCCAGCTGCTGGAGTTCCTCCCCCTGCGCCTCACCTCGGTGCACGTCCCCAAGTGGGAGATGGGGCACACCGCCGCGCAGATGCTCGTCCGCCACATCGAGGCGCGGGAGGCGCTCCCGCCGCAGAAGGTGTTCGTGGACGCCGGGCTGGTCGCGCGCGACAGCACCCGGCCCCTGCTCGCCGCCGCCCGCGGGTCGGCCCGGTGAGCGCCGCCTCCCACAGCCGCGCGCCCCCGCCGCGCCGGGCGCCGCATTCGGGCGGGGAGCCGCCGGCTCCCCCCGCAGCCGGGTTCCCGCGTCGGACGTTCACCCGCTTCCCCGAGAGGGAGATGTCATGAAAAGCCCTGTCCTACCCACTGTCAGGCTGGTCGCAGGATCGCTGTGCGCGCTCGCGCTCCTGTCGGCCGGAGCGCCGGCCGGGCTGGGCCCCGTCCCGCTGTACGCCCAGGGGACGGGCCAGGTGTCCGGCCGCATCACCGGCGACGGCGGGCGCCCGGTGGCCGGCGCCGTGGTGGAGGCGGCCGGCACGGAGCAGCGCGCCGTCACCGACGCCGAGGGGCGCTACACCCTCACCGGCGTCCGCCCCGGCACCGTGCAGCTGCGGGTGACCGCCCCGGGCTTCGGGGCCACCACGCGCGCCGTGGCGCTCGGCGCCGGCCAGGCGGCGACGTCCGACTTCCAGCTCTCCACCCAGGTGGTGGGGCTGGAGGAGCTGGTGGTGGTGGGCTACACCACCCAGCAGCAGCGCGACATCTCGGGCGCGGTGGCCAGCGTCACCCCGCAGGCGCTGGAGCAGCGCAAGGTGGCCACGGTGGAGCAGGCGCTCAAGGGCCAGGTGGCCGGCGTCAACATTTTGGCCTCCGGCGAGCCCGGCCGCCCGGCGGACGTCATCATCCGCGGCCAGAACTTCACCACCGACCCGTCGCCGCTGTACGTGGTGGACGGGATGTACCTGCGCCAGAACCCCGGCCTGAACCCGGACGACATCGAGTCCATCCAGGTGCTCAAGGACGCCTCGGCGGCGGCGCAGTACGGCGCCCAGTCGGCCAACGGCGTCATCGTCATCACCACCCGCCGCGGGCAGAACGGGGAGCCCCGCATCTCCGCCCGCAGCTTCGTGGGCCGCCAGCAGGTCCCCCGCACCCTGGACCTGGCCGACGCCCAGGGGTGGGCGGCCATGACGCAGCAGATCTACCGCGGCGCGGGCGAGACGGTCCCCGCGGGCGCGCTCAACCTCACGGGGGTGGACACCGACTGGCAGGACGAGATCCTGCGCAGCGGCACCATCCAGAACCACAACGTGCAGGTGTCCGGCGGCTCGCTCAACGCCAGCTACCTCCTCAGCGGCGGCTACCTGCGCGAGGAGGGGACGGTGATCGACACCGACTTCGAGCGCTTCAGCTTCCGCGTCAACTCCGAGCTGCGCCGCGGCATCTTCACGCTGGGCGAGAACATGTCGCTGTCGCGCTCGGTGCGGAACAACCTGCGCGGCAACCCGCTGCTGGAGGCGGTGCGGCTCCCGCCGGTGATCCCGGTGCTGGATCCCAACAACGCCAGCGGGTACGGCTTCGGGAGCGCGGCGGTCCCCACCTTCGGGACCAACCCCGTGGGGCAGCTGGAGACGGCCAGCAGCACCGACAACCTGAACCAGATCATCGGCACGCTGTACGCCGGGCTGCGCTTCTCGGAGAGCCTGAACTACCGCTTCAACCTGGGCGCCAACTACCAGGACCTGAACTGGCGCAACTTCATCCGCGCCGGCTCGCTGCGGCTCAACAACCCCATCGAGCCCAGCCAGCTCACCGACCGGCGCGACAACTCGTACACCGTGCTGGTGGAGAACCTGCTCAACTTCGACCGGGCCTTCGGCGGGCACGAGATCAACGCCGTGGCCGGCTACACGGAGCAGCTGGAGCAGTTCAACCGCCTGCAGGCGTTCCGGCGCAACTTCCCGGACGAGAACCTGCAGCAGATCGACGCCGGCACCACGGAGCTCAACAACTCCGGCTACGAGAACCAGGCGCGGCTGCGCTCCTTCCTGGGGCGCGTCAACTACACCTACGCCGACCGCTACCTGTTCACCGGCACCCTGCGCCGCGACGGCTCGTCGCGCTTCGGGCCGGACAACCGCTGGGGCAACTTCGGCTCGGTGTCGGCCGGGTGGGTGGTGAGCGAGGAAGGGTTCTACGGCGGCATCCCGCTGCTGGGGTCCAGCGTCAACAGCCTCAAGCTGCGCGCCAGCTACGGCGTGCTGGGCAACCAGGACATCGGCGACTACCAGTACGCGGGCACCGTGGGGCTGAACCGGAGCTACCTGTTCGGCAGCAACCAGGTGGCCACCGGCGCCATCCAGCTGGGGCTGGCGAACCCGGACATCAAGTGGCAGGAGGACCACCAGACCAACTTCGGCGCCGACTTCGGGGTGCTGGGCGACCGGCTCACCGTGTCGGCCGACTACTTCATCCGCGAGACGGACGACATCCTGGTGCCGGCCTCGCTCCCGCTGAGCGTGGTGGGATACCTGAACGCCCCGTACGAGCCGGCGCTCAACCTGGCGCCCACAGTGAACGCGGGGAGCATCCGCACCACCGGCTTCGAGCTGGGCGCGCGGCACGCGTTCGACCGCGGCGACTTTCGGCTGAACACCTCGCTCAACCTGACGGCGATGGACAGCGAGGTCACCGCCCTGGGCGACGGCAACCAGTCGCTGACGCGCTACGAGGAGCAGATCGCCCGCACCCAGGTGGGGGCCCCGGTCAGCTCGTTCTACGTCCTCAAGACCGCCGGCATCTTCCAGAGCGCGGCCGACGTGCAGGCGCACCGCAACAGCAAGGGCCAGGTGATCCAGCCCGGCGCGCAGCCCGGCGACGTGCGCTACGCGGACCTCAACGACGACGGGGTGATCAACGACGGCGACCGCTACATCGCCGGCAACGCGCTCCCCGACTTCGAGGGCGGGCTGTTCTTCGACGGCGGCTTCCGCCGGCTCGACTTCGCGCTGGGGATGCGGGGCGTGTACGGCAACGAGATCTTCAACCGCATCAAGTTCTGGACGGAGCGGATGAACGACCTGGGCAACTACCGCAGCGGCCTGCGGCCGTGGACCCCGGAGAACCCCAGCACCACCACGCCGCGCGCGGTGTTCGGCCCGCAGGGGCAGAGCAACGCCCGGCTCGCCTCGGACCGCTGGATCGAGGACGGCTCGTTCCTGCGCATCGAGAGCGTGGAGCTGGGCTACGAACTCCCGGACCGGATCGGCCGCGGGCTGGGGGTGGCGCTGCAGAACTCGCGCGTCTACGTCAACCTGCAGAACGTGTTCACGTTCACCGGCTACTCGGGCTACGACCCGGAGGTGCGCAGCCTGGACGACCCGCTCCTGCGCGGGATCGACGACGGGCGGATGTACCCGAACCCGCGCACGGTCACCCTGGGAATCGACCTGGGCTTCTGATCACCTCCAAATCAACGGTTGAACGATGAGACCCAAGCGAATCCTCCCGGCCCTGCTCCTCGCCGCCGCGGCCGCGGGGTGCGCCGACCTGGAGCTGACCAACCCCAACACGCGCACCACCGAGACGTTCTGGCAGAACCAGGCGGACGCGGTCACGGGGCTGAACGGCGTGTACAACGGGCTCCAGCTGCGCGGCACCTACCAGCGCTGGCTCCCCTTCGCCTACGACATCCGCTCCGACATCGGGCACAGCCCCAGCCCGTGGCCCGAGCTCAACCAGTTCAACAAGTTCACCCTGGGGAGCTACGACTTCGAGGTGAACCTGGAGCTGTACGGGCACCACTACCAGGCGATCTTCCGGGCCAACCAGGCGATCGCCCGGATCCCGGGGATCCAGATGGACCAGGCCCTCAAGGACCAGCTGGTCGGCGAGGCCAAGTTCGTCCGGGGGCTGCTGTACTTCAACCTGGCCAACCTGTACGGCAGCGTGCCGCTGATCCTGGAGCCCTCCAACGCCTCGGACCGGCCGGCGAGCGCCAGCAGCGCCGAGGTGTGGGCGCAGGTGGAAAAGGACTTCACCGAGGCGCGGGCCGCCCTCCCCGTGGCCCCGCGCATGCCCGGGAGCGCCACCCGCGGCGCCGCCGCCGCGATGCTGGGCAAGGCCCACCTGCAGCAGCGGGAGTGGGCGCCGGCGTCGCAGGCGTTCGCCGAGGTGATCGGGTCCGGCCGCTACTCGCTGCTCCCCAGCTACGCCGACCTGTTCCGCGGGGACAACGACAACAGCCGGGAGGCGATCTTCGAGGTGCAGTTCGGCGGCCCCGCGGTGACCAGCGCGGGGACCGGCGGCTTCCACATCGGGCAGATGATCGGGCCCTGCGGCCCGAGCTACTGCGACGCCATGCCGACGCGCTGGTTCTTCGAGGAGTTCCAGAAGGAGAGGACCGTCGCCGGGCAGGTGGACCCGCGCCTGGACGCCACCATCTTCTACGACAAGCCGGGCGGGATGGACGTGTTCGGGCAGCCGTTCGCGCAGCGCTACCCGGACCGGATCAACGACCTGTTCTGGAAGAAGTACACGGAGTACTACCTGGGCCGCTCGGACTGGAACGCGGACATCAACTACAAGGTGGTGCGCCTGGGCGGCCTGCTGCTGAACCACGCCGAGGCGCTCGTGGAGCAGGGCCGCACCGCCGAGGCCATCCCCTTCGTCAACCAGGTGCGGCAGCGCGCCGGGCTGGCGCCGCTGGCCGCGGGGATGTCGCAGGCTGCACTCCGCGCCGAGATCGAGCACCAGGAGACGCTGGAGCTGGGGCTTGAGGGGGAGCGCTGGCTGTACCTGCGGCGCCACAACCTGCTGGGGAGCCCGGCGGTGGCCGCGCACGACCCCACCGAGTTCCGCTTCTTCGTCGCCGGCAAGTCGGAGCTGCTCCCCATCCCCACGGAGGAGACGGCCCGCAACCCCAACGTGACGCAGAACCCGGGCTGGTAGGCGGCCCGGCGTAGGCGAGGGATACCACGGGATGCGCCGGCGGCCGCGGGCCGCCGGCGCATTCCGCTTCACGGCACCGGGCAGGCGGCAGACGAGACCATGAGACAGACAGCGTCGGCGCGCCTTCTCGCCGCGGGGGCGGCGCTCCTCCTGGCCGCATGCGGCGGCGGGCCCACCACGCCCGCGAAGCCCGACCCCGGGACGCAGTGCACCTTCTACAACCCGGTGGCGCTCGGGGCGGACCCCTGGGTGGTGAGGGACGGCGGCTGGTACTACCTGATCCAGTCGCGGGACGACGCCCTGTGGGTGTCCCGCTCGGAGAAGCTGACGGAGGTGCACCGCAGCCCCGTGCGGGTGTGGGCGGCCCCGGACACGGGGTGGAACCGCAGCAACCTGTGGGCGCCGGAGCTGCACCGCATCGGCGAGCGCTGGTACGTCTACTACGCCGCGGGGCGCGCGGGGCCGCCCTACATCCACCAGCGCAGCGGCGTGCTGGAGTCGGTGGGCGGCGACCCCATGGGCCCCTACGTGGACCGGGGGATGCTGGACACCGGGGACGAGATCGCATCGCTGGCCGAGAACAGGTGGGCCATCGACGTCAACGTGGCCCGCATCGGCGGCGAGCTGTACGCGGTGTGGTCCGGTTGGGAGCGCGAGGCGAGCACCGATCGGACGCCGCAGCACCTGTACATCGCCCGCATGTCCAACCCGTGGACCATAGGCACCGCGCGGGTCCGCATCAGCTCGCCCACGGAGGGGTGGGAGCGGGGGACGGAGCTGGACCTCCAGGAGGGCCCCACTTTCCTCCAGCGCGGCGGGGAGACGTTCATCGTCTACTCCACCCGCGAGTCGTGGCTGCCGGCGTACCGGCTCGGGCTGCTGCGGCTGGCGCCCGGGGCGGACCCGCTGGACCCGGCGAGTTGGACCAAGAGCGGCCCGGTGTTCGCGGGCACGGACGCGGTGCACGGCGCGGGGCACGCCAGCTTCACCGTGTCGCCGGACGGCACGGAGGACTGGGTCGTGTACCACTCCAAGACGTCCGCCGCCCCCGGCTGGGACCGGACGATCCGGATGCAGAGGTTCGCGTGGAACCCGGACGGCTCGCCCAGCTTCGGCACGCCGGCGCCCCCGGGGCAGCCGCTGGCGGCGCCCTCCGGCGAGTGCCGGCCGGACTGAGCGCCGGGGCCCGCATCCTGCCGGACGACGGGGAGCTTGCCGCCGGGGCCGCGGCCGGCTCCTTTTGCCTCCGGGCGGGGCCGGCCGCCCGGACGGGTAGAACTCGATAGACGGAGGTTCGCGGAGATGGGGGAAGCGAGGGCGGAGCCGGAGCGAGTCCCGTTCGGGCGGCTCCCCGGCGGCGATGAGGTGGACGCGTTCGTGCTGCGGGGCGCGGGCGGGATGGAGATGCGGGTCACCGGCTACGGCGGGGCCATCGTGTCGCTGCTCGTGCCCGACCGCGACGGCCGCATGGCCGACGTGGTGCTGGGCTACGACGACGTGCAGGGGTACGTGGACGACACCGCCTACTTCGGCTCGCTGATCGGGCGCTACGCCAACCGCATCCGCGGCGGCCGCTTCACGCTGGACGGCCGGGAGCACGCCCTCCCCGTCAACGACGGGCCCAACCACCTGCACGGCGGCCCGCTGGGCTTCCACAAGGCGCTCTGGCGGGTGGGGCCGCTGGAGTCCGCCGACGGCGTGGGGCTGGCGCTGGCGCACGACAGCCCGGACGGCGACCAGGGCTACCCCGGCGCGGTGCGGGCGCGGGTCGCGTACCTGCTCACGCCGGCCAACGAGCTGGTGGTGGACTACCGCGCCGAGACGGACCGGCCCACGCCGGTCAACCTGACGCAGCACAGCTACTTCAACCTCACGGGCGACCCGGCGCGCACCGTCCTGGACCACCGGCTGCGCTTGTTGGCGGACGGCATCACGCCGGTGGACGCCACGCTGATTCCCACGGGCGAGGTCGCGCCGGTGACGGGGACGCCGTTCGACTTCCGCGAGCCGGCGGCCATCGGCTCCCGCATCGGCGCGGACGACGCGCAGCTGGCGCGGGCGGGCGGGTACGACCACAACTTCGTGCTCCGCGGCGGCGAGGGGCTGAAGCTGGCGGCGCGAGTGTACGAGCCCGGGTCCGGGCGTGTGCTGGAGGTGCGCACCACCGAGCCGGGGATCCAGTTCTACTCCGGCAACTTCCTCGACGGCAGCGTGGCCGGGAAGGGGGGCGTCCGCTACGGCTACCGGTGCGGCTTCTGCCTGGAGCCGCAGCACTTCCCCGACTCGCCCAACCAGCCGGCGTTCCCGTCCACCATCCTGCGGCCGGGCGAGATGTACACCTCGCGCACCGTGTACCGGTTCGGGGTGGAGTGAACGGCCGGACGGCCGGGTTCGGGCGTGCCCCCGGCTGCGCCGGGGTCGGGCTGCGGCTCCGTAACGCAGCACACAACGCTGCGTAACGGAGTCGAGCCCCGGCAAACTGCCGCCGGGTCTCGCCCCTTCGGGCCGACATCCCTCACGCAGCTTCGCGCGTTCCCTTGCCCCTCGGCGGCCGATCGCCCTACATTCGGGGGCATGAGCGCACTCGTAGATCGACTCGCCGGCTTGCTCGGGTCCGAGGTCCGCGCGCGGCTCGTCACCCACTTTGTCGTGCACCCGGATTCCCGTCTCGGCGCGCGCGCCCTGGGGCGCCACATCGGCGCGCACGGAAAGCGCTCGCTACAGGCGGAGCTGGACCGGCTCGTGGAGCTCGGCCTGTTGACCCGGGAGCGAGCCGGGCGGGAGGTACTCATCTCCCGGAACCCCGCGC
Organism: Gemmatimonadota bacterium; assembly: GCA_040752145.1. Lineage (GTDB taxonomy): Bacteria > Gemmatimonadota > Gemmatimonadetes > Longimicrobiales > Longimicrobiaceae > JAFAYN01. Next base: position 3,806 of record JBFMFL010000077.1, on the reverse strand, counting down.
GCGAGCAGTGGAGCGCCCTGGCGAAGCTGGTGGGCGAGTACGCTCCGATCACCGTGCTGCGCGATGCGCTGGCGGACGTGCCCGGCGTGGAGGCGGCGTTCGTCTTCGGTTCGCTCGCCCGGGGCGACGCTCGCCCCGACAGCGACGTGGACCTGTTCATCTACGGCGACGACATCCCGAACCGGGAGCTGGGGCGAGCGCTACTCGAAGCATCGCTGGCTCTCGACCGGGCGGTCGACGCCAAGCGCTATGACTCGCACAAGTTCCAGAGAGATGCCCAGCCTGGGGCCAGCTTTCTCCCCGCCGTGCTCCGCAGCCCTCGGATCTGGATAGTAGGCTCGCCGGCCGCCCTCCCGGATGCGGGGCAGGCTGCCGCATGAGCACGCGCATCGACAACCTGCTCGACATGGGCCGACTCGTCCGCGAGCCCGCGTCCGACGAGGAGGTGGCAGGCCTCTGGGCGCACGCGGTGGAAGCATACGAGGACGCCGGCCTGGAGAAGCGCAGCCCCAACCGCCGTCTCACCGCCGCGTACGACGCGGGTCGGGTTCCGGCCCTCGCGGTGGTGCGCGCGGCCGACCTGCGCGTCCGCGCGAGCAATCATCACGAGGTGACGCTCACCGCGGCCGGGTTCCTCGCGGGCGGCGAACTCGAAGCGCTCCTCCAGGAGTTCCAGGCGCTGCGGCTGGAGCGCATCCAGATCGAGTACGGCTGGAAGACCCGGACCTCGGTCGCGGAAGTGGAGCGGGTGCTTCCTCGGGTTCGCGACCTCCTCGTTCACGCGAGCCTGGCCATCAGCGTGCGCAGGCCGTCCGTGCGCGACGACATCAGACCACCGGCAGGCCCCGAGACGGAGAACGGATGAAGCACGACCTCCTGCTGCTCAGCAACTCGCAGGTGCACGGGCGCGGCTACCTGGAGCACGCCATGGACGCGCTCCGCGAGTTCCTGGACGGGCGCCGCCGGGTGCTGTTCGCGCCGTTCGCGCTGCGCGACCACGACGGCTACACCGCGCGCATCGCGGAGGCGCTGGCGCCGCTGGGCGTGGACGTGCGCGGGCTGCACGCGGAGGCCGACCCGCTCGCCGCCGTGCGCGGGGCGGAGGTGCTGTACGTGGGCGGCGGGAACAGCTTCCGGCTGCTCAAGGCGCTCCGCGAGCGCGGGCTCATGGACGCCGTGCGGGAGCGCGTGGAGGCGGGGGAGCTGGCGTACGTGGGGTCCAGCGCCGGCACCAACATGGCCTGCCCCACGCTGCGCACCACCAACGACATGCCCATCGTGCAGCCGGACGCGTTCGAGGCGTTCGGGCTGCTCCCCTTCCAGATCAACCCGCACTTCCAGGACGCCGACCCAGGCTCCACCCACATGGGCGAGACGCGCGCCCAGCGCCTCGCCCAGTTCCTGGAGGAGAACGACGTGCCGGTGCTGGGGATGCGCGAGGGCGCCTGGCTGCGGCGCCGCGGCGGCCGGCTGGAGCTGCGCGGCGAGACCGGCGCCCTGCTCTTCCTGCGCGGCGAGGAGCCGCGCCCCTTCGCCGGGGGCGACGACCTCTCGTTCCTGCTCCACCTGCCCGCGCGCTTCGACAGCCCTTCGCCGTAGGCGGCTCCGGCCGGTTCAGTTTTTTCCACCCCGGACCGATACTCATCGGCGGCGCCGCGGTCCCTTCACCGACGCGACGGGACCCCGCTCCGGCGGTCCCGCCCGGCGCCTCCCACCGCAAACCCAGCTTCCCGAAGAGAGGTCCCATGCTCCGCCGTGCCTTGCTCCCCTTCCTCCTGCTCGTCGTGGTGGTCTCCACCGGTTTCCGCCAGGACCCCTGGGCCAAACAGGTGCGCGAGCAGCTCGACGCCATCCTGGACGAGATGAACCTCAGCGGGTTCGCCCTCACGCACGATCCCTTCGTGGGCTCCCTGGACGACGCCGAATCCGAGGACCTGACCGTGGAGCTGGAAGCGGGCACCGAGTACTACCTCGTGGGCGCCTGCGACGAGGACTGCTCCGACGTGGACCTCGCGCTGTACAACCGCTCCGGCGGCCTGGTGGGCCAGGACGTGGAAGAGGACGACTACCCCGTCCTCCACGTGGAGCCCGCCCGCGCCGGCACCTACACGATCAGGGCGACCATGGCCGCCTGTTCCGAGGAGCCCTGCCGCTACGGAGTGGGCGTCTACGGCAACTGACCGGCAGCCCTTCAGGCGGGAAGGAGAGCGGCGGGCACCCGAACTGGGCGGCCCGCCGCTTCGCGTCCGCATCCCGTGGGGCGTGGTGCTTGCGTCCACCCGACGGTTTCGGCCCCCGCCGGGCGCACGGCGCCGGCGCGGGAGAACACGGGCGACGCGGAGGAGAGGTACCACGGTGCGGAAACGGAAGATCGGCTCGCTGGAGGCGTCGGTGGTGGGGCTGGGCTGCAACAACTTCGGCACGCGCATCGACGAGGCGGCCACGCGCGAGGTGGTGGACGCCGCGCTGGACGCGGGGATCCGGTTCTTCGACACGGCGGACACGTACGGCAAGGGGCTGAGCGAGGAGTACCTGGGACGGGCGCTCGGCGCCCGGCGCGCCGAGGTGGTGATCGCCACCAAGTTCGGCAGCAGGATGGACGAGGAGCGGAAGGGCGCGCGCCCGGAGTACGTCCTGCGCGCGGCGGAGGACAGCCTGCGCCGCCTGGGGACGGACTACATCGACCTGTACCAGATCCACCGCCCCGACCCGGAGGTGCCCATCGCGGACACGCTGGGCGCGCTGGACGAGCTGGTGCGGGCGGGCAAGGTCCGCGAGATCGGCTGCTCCAACTTCTCGGCGGAGCAGCTCCGCGAGGCCGAAGCGGCGGCGCGCGGCCGGGCGCGCTTCGTGAGCGTGCAGAACGAGTACAGCCTGCTGCACCGCGAGCCGGAGGCGGAGGTGCTGCCCGAGTGCGGGCGCCAGGGGCTCGCCTTCCTGCCGTACTTCCCGCTCGCGAGCGGGCTGCTCACCGGCAAGTACCGGCGCGGACAGTCGGCGCCCGAGGGGACCCGGATCACGGAGGGCGGGTGGCGCTCGGACGTGCTCACTGACGAGAACCTGGAGCGGGTGGAGGGGCTGATCGCCTTCGCGGAGTCGCGCGGACACACGCTGCTGGAGCTGGCGTTCTCCTGGCTGCTCGCCCGGCCCGCGGTGGCCTCGGTGATCGCGGGGGCCACCTCGCCCGCGCAGGTGCGGGGCAACGCCGCGGCCGCCGTCTGGGAGCTGACGGACGCCGACCTCGCCGCGGTGGACGCGATCGTACCCGGGGGACGATGATCCGCGTCCGCTCCGCCGCCCCGCTCGACGGCCTCCGCCTCCATGTAGTGTTCACGGACGGCGCCGAGCACGAGGTCGACGTGGAACGCTTCCTTCGCGGCCCTGTCTTCGAGCCCGTCCGGCGCGACCGCGGCGTGTTCGAGGCCGTCACCGTGGACCCGAACCTGGGCACCGCCGTCTGGCCCAACGGCGCCGACATCGACCCCGACGTGCTGTATGGCCGTTTCGAGCCTGCCTGAGCGAAGGAGAACTTTCTCCGACGCTTGTGCGGGCAACATGAGGACGAAGAGCGGGACACCCACACCGGGCGTCCCGCTCTTTTTGCCGATCGCCGAGAACCCGTCTGGTCCGGGATGCGGGCCTCCCGTCGGGCGGCGCGGGTCTCCAGACGTGCGCCAGAGCCCGCGTGAGTCTTCCACCGTCTGCCGCCGACCCTGTCGAATGAAACGCTTGTCGTTCGGCTAAGAGGCGACGGCTTAATCAGATGCGACTCCGGAGGGCGTCCTGAACAGGGGGTTGTTTCTATT
>JBFMFL010000076.1:0-26275 GCA_040752145.1 Gemmatimonadota bacterium | reverse complement strand
GAAAGTGCGAAAGTGCGGGAGTGCGAAAGTGCGCCCGTGTCCGCAGTTCCGTCGTGCTCCCCCTCCCCCCTTGCGGGGGAGGGGGCCGGGGGGAGGGGGGTCCCGTCCAGCAGCACGATCTCGCCCCCGAACGCCTGCAGCCCCGCCGCCACCCGCTCCTGCGTGAGCAGCACGGAGATGCCGGCGTCCTCCAGCATGTAGGCGACGCGGTCCTCCGGGTAGGCGGGGTCGATGGGGACGTAGGCGGCGCCGGCCTTGAGGATGCCGAGCACGCCGACCACCATCTCCACGGAGCGCTCGGCGCACAGGCCGACGCGGGCGTCCGTGCCGACGCCCAGGGCGCGGAGGCGGGCGGCGAGGGCGGCGGCGCGGCGGTCCAGCTCCGCGTAGGTCAGGCGCTCCCGGCCGAAGACCAGGGCCTCGGCGGCGGGGGTGCGGGCGGCCTGCGCCTCGAAGAGGCCGGCGAGCCCGCCCTCCACGGGGTAGTCGGCCTCCGTGGCGTTCCAGGCGCGCAGCACCTGCTCGCGCTCGCCGGGGGCGAGCAGCGGGAGCGCGTCCAGCGGCGCGTCGGGGGCGGCGACGGCGGCGGCGAGCAGGCGCAGCCAGGCCGCGCCCAGGCGCTCCGCCGTGCCGGGGAGGTAGAGGCCGGCGTCGTACTCCAGCTGCCCGACGACGCCAACGTCCCACTCCTCCAGCGCCAGCTGCACGTCCACGCCGGCGCCGCCGGCCGCGAACGGCAGCGTCTCCGCCTCCAGCCCGGGGAGCGCCAGGTCGGCGGGGGCGGCGCGGGAGACGTTGACGACGCTGCGGACCAGCGGCGTGCGGCCGGGCTCCCGCGCGGGCTGGAGCTCCTCCACCAGCCGCTCGAAGGGGAGCTCCCCGTGCCGCTGAGCCTCCAGCACCACGCCGCGGACCTGCCGCAGCAGGCCGCGGAAGCGGGCGCCCTCCTCCACCCGGAAGCGCAGCGCCAGGGTGTTCGCCAGGCTCCCCACCAGCCGCTCCGTCCCGGGGCGGGTGCGGCCGGCCACGTAGGTGCCCACCACCAGGTCGTCCTCGCCGGTGTAGCCGCGCAGCAGCACCAGGTACGCGGCCAGGAGCACCATGTACGCCGTGCCGCTCTCCTCGCGCGCCAGGCGCCGCAGCGCGTCGCCCGTGTCCGGCGGGACGCGCAGGGGGATGCGGGCCAGCTCCATGGGGCGCGACCCGCGGGGGTGGTCGGCGGGGGGGCTCTGCGGGGGCGGCGCGCCGGCCAGGTGGCCCTTCCAGAAGGCGAGCAGCCTCTCCAGCGCCTCGCCGCTCATGCGCTCCCGCTCCCACGCGGCGTAGTCGGCGAACTGGATGCGCGGCTCCGGCAGCGGCGACGGCGCGCCCTCGCGGAAGGCGCGGTACAGCGCCGCCATCTCCCCCAGCAGCACGCCGGACGCCCAGCGGTCGCGGGCGACGTGGTGCATGACGAGCGCGAGCACGTGGTCGCCCGGGCCCGCGCGCAGCAGCAGCGCCCGGAACGGCGGCTCCGCCGCCAGGTCGAAGGGACGCGCCGCCTCGGCGTCGGCGCGGGCGAGCGCGGCGGCCTCCGGGTCCGATTCGCCGGACAGGTCGGTCTCGGCGAGGGGGGCGCCGCGCGCGGGGGCGACCACCTGCACCGGCCCGTCGTCGCGCAGCTCGAAGGTGGTGCGCAGCAGCTCGTGCCGGCGGACCAGCTCGTCCAGCGCGCGGCGGAGCGCGTCCGCGTCCAGCTCGCCGCGCAGGCGCAGCACGGTGGGGACGTTGAAGAGACTGCCGCCCGGGTCCATCTGGTGCTGGAGCCAGATCTGCTGCTGCGCGAACGACAGCGGCGCGGGGCCGGCGTCGGCGCGGCGGGGGATCGCCTCGGGCGCGGCCGCGGCGGGGGCCTGGGCCCCGGCGCGCAGGGCGGCCATGCGCGCCTGGAGCTTCTGCAGCTGCTCCGGGGTGAGGTCGTCGATGGAGAGCGTGGGCTTGCTCATCGGCTACAGCTCCGCCAGCGCCCGGGCGAGCAGGTCGGCGTCCAGCTGCTCCGCCTGCTTCTTGACGACGGCGACGGCGAGCCGCGCGGGCGTCACGGCCTCGAACAGCGTCGCCAGCGGCAATTCCACGCCGTAGCGCTCGTTGAGCGCGGCGAGCAGCTGCGTCGCCAGGAGCGAGTCGCCGCCCAGCTCCCAGAAGTCGTCCTCCGCGCCGACCCGGTCGATGCCGAGCGCGCGCCCGTACAGCCGCGCCACCGTCTCCTCCAGCTCCGTGCGCGGCTCCACGTACTCCGTCGCGAGCCGGGGCCGCGCGTACGCCGCCCGGTCGCCGCCCGTCGCGGTCTCCCCCGGCCCGGCGCGGGACGCGATCGTCACGACCACTGCCGGCCCGCCCCCCCGCGCGAACACGCGCCCCAGCACCTCCGCCGCCTCCGGCCCGGAGATCCCGGCCAGCGGGGCGTCGCCGCCCGCTCCCCCGCCCTCCCACGCCACGGCGACGGTCGGCTGCCCGCGCACCAGCGTCCGCTCGGCGGCCATGGCGTGCAGCACGGCCGCGTCCGCGCGGGCCGCGGCGTCCCCGCCCGGCGGCGCGAAGAGCGCCAGCAGGTCGAGCGCGTCGTCCCCGAGCGCTGCGTCCAGCGCGAGCGCCGCGGCCGCGCCGCCGTCCGCCACGACGGCGCCGTGCAGCGCACCGAAGCGCGCCCGCGCCTCGGTGGCGGCACGGCGCAGCGCGTGGGGATCCGTCGGGTCGGCGTTTACGATCTCCACCTCCCCGCCGAGCGAACTCAGCGCGCCGACCGCGAACGCCCGGCGCGTCTCGTCGCCCGCATCGGCCGACGTGTCCACCAGCGCCAGCCGGGCGCGCGCGTGCTCGGCCAGGTACCCGGCCACGGCGAGCCCCACGCCCTCCACCCCGCCGACGACGAGGTGGACGCCGCCCTCGCGGAGCCGCGAGCCTCCGCTCTCGACGGGGGAGCGGAACGGCTCCCAGCGCACGCGTCCGCGGCGCGCCACCGTCGTCGGGCCGCCGCCGCCGCGCAGCAGCGCCGCGGCCTCGTCCAGCACGGCGGCCTCCCAGCCGCGCGCGTCCACGTCCACCGACCGGACGCGAATGCCCGGGTGCTCGCCCGCGGCGTCCAGGACCGACGCCGCGACGGCCGCCTGCCGGGGGCGCGGCTCCTCGCTGCCGAGGACGACGTGCGCGCCGCGGGTCGCGGCGAGCAGCGTGCTCCCATCGGTCGAGAAGCGAGACTCCGACAGCGAACGGACCCAGTGCAGGACGCTCGCGCCGCCCGCCGTCGCGGCTGCGTCGTCCAGGCTCCACAGGTGGAGCGTGTCGACGGGTCCGTCCCACCCGCGGGTGCGGAGCGAGGCCGCGAGGCGCGCGAAGTCCTCCGGCTCGTCGGGGCGGACGGCGACGCGCCCGCCCTCGTCCGCGAACCACTCGCCGGCCTCGACGCGGACGACCTCCGCGCCCCCGGCGCGCAGTCGTTCGACGAAGGCGCTCGCGTCGGCCCCGGCGAAGGCGACGACGCGGCGGCCCCGGAATGCGTCGGCCGTCCCCGGCTCGACGCCGGGGAGCTGCCGCCAGAGGACCGCCTCCACCTGCGCTGCGCCGTTCCGGTCCTCCGGCTCGACGCTGGAGACGGCCGGCGCGCCCTCCACCGGGTCCGCGAGCCAAAAGCGGCGCCGGTTCATCGGGTGGCCGGGGAGCGGCACCCTGGTCCGCCCCTCCGCGCCGCCCTGCTTCCGCCAGTCCACCGCGACGCCCCAGCTCCACAGCTGGCCCAGCGCCCGCAGCAGGACCGCCGCGTCGTCGTCGCCCTGCTCGGCGTGGCGCAGGCTGGGCGCGACGCGCTCCGCGCCGCCCTGCCGCGCCCACGAGCCCAGCGTGGAGCCCGGGCCCAGCTCCAGCATCACCGGCTCGCCGTCGTCCATGGAGCGCAGGCGCTCCACGCACTCCGAGAAGCGGACGGGCGCGAGCAGGTGCTCGGTCCAGTACTCCACCGAGGCCGCCTGGTCGGCGCGGAGCCAGTCGCCCGTGGCGTTCGCGGCGAGCGGGATGCGCGGCGCGCTCCGGCGGGTCTCCGCGACGATCCTGGCGAAGTCGTCCCGGACCGGCTCCAGCAGCCCGGAGTGGAACGGGTGCCGCACCGCCATGGGGAGCACCACGGCGCCGAGCGCGCGTGCGCGCGCGCCGAAGCGCTCCACCGCGTCCTCCGTCCCCGAGACGACGCAGGAGCGCGGCGCGTTGACGGCGGCCAGCCAGAGCTGGGCCCCGTCCGCGGCGATCTCGTCCACCAGGGCGCGCGTCTCCGCCTCGGACAGCGTCGCGGCGGCCATGCTCCCGCGCACGGGCTCCAGCAGCTCCGCGCGCCGGACCACCAGGCCGAGCGCGTCCTCCAGCGTGAACACGCCGGCCACGCACGCCGCCACGTACTCGCCCAGCGAGTGCCCGGCGACGGCGCGCGGCGTAATGCCGCGGCTCCGCCAGGTCTCCGCCAGCGCCCAGCCGACGGAGAACATGGCCGGGTGCCCCCAGCGCGCGCCCTGGAGCGGGTCGCCCTCGGAGCGGGCGGCGGGGCCGCGCAGCATCGCCCGCAGGTCCATGCCGCCGGCCGGGCGAGCCACAGGTGCATCGGAGAAGAGGACGGAGCGCAGGTCCATCCCCCATCCGTCGCGCAGCACGGCGAAGCAGCGGTCCATGGCCTCGCGGAAGGCGGGCTCCGTCTCGTACAGCCCGCGCGCCATCCCCGCGTACTGCGACCCCAGCCCGGAGAAGAGGAAGACGACGCCCGGATCGGAGTCCGCGGCGCGCCGGGTGGCGACCTGCGCCGGGTCGCCGCCGCGCAGCAGGGCGGCGGCCTCCGCTTGGGTGGATGCGACCAACGCGCGCCGGTGCGGGAACGTCCGCCGTCCCCGCTGGAGAGTGAACGCCACGTCGGCGAGCGCCGGCCCGGGCGCGCTCTCCAGCCGCGCGGCCAGCGACGCGCCCAGCTCCTCCAGCGCCTCCGGCGTCCGCGCGGAGAGCACCAGCAGCTCCGGCCGCGGGTCGGTCGGGAGGGCGGCCGGCCGGGGCGCCTCCTCCAGCACCACGTGCGCGTTGGTCCCGCCGATCCCGAACGACGACACCCCCGCGCGCCGCGGCACCCCCTCCGGCGGCGTCCACGGCCGCAGCCGGTCCGCGACGAAGAAGGGCGAGCCGGCGAAGTCGATGGCCGGGTTGGGCCGCTCGAAGTTGAGCGACGGCGGGATCTCGCCGTGCTCCAGGGCGAGCACCGTCTTGATCAGGCCGGCCACGCCCGCCGCCGCGTCCAGGTGGCCGACGTTGGTCTTGACCGAGCCGAGCGCGCAGAAGCCGCGCGCGTCCGTGTCGAAGGCGCGCGTGAGCGCCGCCACCTCCACCGGGTCGCCCAGCGGCGTGGCCGTGCCGTGCGCCTCCACGTAGGTGATGCTCTCCGCGGGGATGCCGGCCACCGCGTGCGCCGTGGCGATCACCTCGATCTGCCCCTCCACGCTGGGCGCCGTGTACCCCACCTTGGCCGCGCCGTCGTTGTTGACCGCCGAGCCTAGGATCACGGCGTGGACCCGGTCGCCGTCGCGGAGCGCGTCGGCCAGCCGCTTCAGGACGACGACGCCCACGCCGTTGCCGACCACCGAGCCGTCGCCGGCGGCGTCGAAGGCGCGGCAGTGGCCGGCGCGCGACATCACCCCGTCCACCGCCAGGTAGCCGCCCTCCTGCGGCACCGTCAGCGACACGCCGCCCGCGAGCGCCACGTCGCACTGCCGGTCGAGGAGGCTGCGGCAGGCCAGGTGCGTGGCGACGAGGGAGGTGGAGCACGCCGTCTGCACGGCGTAGCTGGGGCCGCGCAGGTTCAGCTTGTACGACGCCAGGGTGGTGAGGAAGTCCTTGTCGGAGCGGATCTTGGCCTGGAGCAGGTCCGCCGCGCGCGGCCCCCGCCGGGCGAGCACCGCCAGCAGGTAGGTGTTCATGTTGGCCCCGGCGAACACGCCGATGGGCCCGGGAAAGGTGTCCGGGTCGCACCCGGCGTTCTCCAGCGCCGCCCACGCCTGCTCCAGGAAGAGCCGGTGCTGCGGGTCCAGCAGCTCCGCGTCGCGCGGCGTCAGGTCGAAGAACTCCGCGTCGAAAAGCTCCGCGCCCTCCAGGGTCCCGCCCGCGCGCACGAAGTCCGCCCGGCGCAGCAGGTCGGGCTCGGTCCCGGCCGCGAGCACCTGCTCCTCGGTCAGCGGGACGATGGACTCCACGCCGCCCCGCAGGTTGCGCCAGAAGGCGTCCAGGTCCGGCGCGCCCGGGAAGCGCCCCGCCATCCCCACGACGGCGATCCGCTCCGTCGCCCCGTCGCCCGCCGCGCCGCGCCGCAGCGCCTCCGCGCGCTCCTGCCCCCGCTGCACCGCCGCGCGGTCGGCCTCGCGCGCGCCCAGGTGCGCGGCGAGGTCGGCGACCGTGGGATAGCGGAACAGGTCCACGACGGCGACGGGCCGGCCCAGCCGCTCCGTGAGCGCCCGCTGCACCGCGGCGATGCGGACGGACGTGCCGCCCAGCTCGAAGAAGTGGTCCCGCACGCCCACGCGCTCCACGCCCAGCACCTCACGCCACACCTCGGAGATGACGGCCTCCGTCGCGTTCCGCGGCGGCGCGTACTCCGCCTCCGCAGGGATCCCCGACGCGCCCGCGGCGGCCAGGGCGTCGCGGTCCGTCTTGCCGTTGGGGGTGAGCGGGATGTGCTCCAGCGGCACGAACAGCGAGGGCACCATGTACTCCGGCAGCCGCTCCGCCAGGTGCCGCCGCAGCTCCGCGGCCGGAGGCGCATCGCCCGTCGCCGGGACGAAGTACGCCACCAGCCGCCCGTCGCCGCCGCCCTCGTCGGCGAGCACCACGCTCTCCCGCACGTCCGGGTGCGCGTCCAGCGCCGACTCCACCTCGCCCGGCTCGATGCGGTGCCCGCGCACCTTCACCTGCCGGTCGGCGCGGCCCAGGAACTCCAGCACCCCGTCCGCCCGCCACCGCGCCAGGTCGCCCGTGCGGTACAGCCGCGCCCCCGCCGCGCCAGAGAACGGGTCCGGGAAGAACTGGGTGGCCGTCAGCTCCGGCCGCCCCAGGTACCCGCGCGCCACCCCCGCCCCGCCGATCAGAAGCTCGCCCGCGACGCCCGGGGGCACGGGCTGCATCCACGCGTCCAGCACGTAGACCTGCGTCCCCGCGATCGGCCGCCCGATGGGCACGGTGAGTCCCGGGTCCACGATCTCGTGCGCCGCGGACCAGACGGTGGTCTCCGTGGGCCCGTACATGTTGAGGAGGCGCGCCGCCGTCGCCTCGCGCAGCTGCCCCGCGAGCGCCCCCGGCAGCGCCTCGCCGCCCAGGAGCATGCATCGCACGCCGGCCAGCGCGCGCAGCGTGTCGGGATCCGCCGCCAGCAGCGCCGCGTGCGAGGGCGTACACTGCACGTGGGTGACGCCGTGCGCGCGCACCAGCTCCGCCACGGAGGCGCCCCCGCCCTCCCGCTCGCGCCCCGCGTGCAGCACCACCGTGGAGCCGCGCGTCAGCGTCCAAAGCAGCTCCAGCACCGAGATGTCGAAGGCGATGCTGGTGAGCGCCAGCCACGTCCCCGGCTCCCCGCCGACCCGCTCCGTCATCGCCGCGAAGAACGCCGCCACGTTGCGGTGCTCGACCACGACGCCCTTGGGCCGGCCGGTGGAGCCTGAGGTGTAGATGACGTAGGCGGAAGACAGGGAACAGGGAACAGGGAACAGGGAACAGCCTGCAACCGCCGCCGATTCCTCTGCACCGTCGTTCTCCCCCTCTCCCAGCATTGGGAGAGGGGGCCGGGGGGTGAGGGCGCCGGTGTCGTTCTCCCCCTTCCCCCCGCTTGCGGGGGGAGGGGGGCCGGGGGAGTAGGGGGGCTGGATGGCGGCCGACGCGTCATCCACGTCGAGCGCGACGACCTCCCCCCCGAACTCCGCCGCCCGCTCCGCCAGCCCCGCCTGCGTCAGCAGCACCCGCGCGCCGCTGTCCGCCAGCATGTAGGCCAGGCGCTCGCCCGGGTGGGCCGGGTCGAGCGGGACGTAGGCGGCTCCCGCGGCGAGCACGCCCAGCATCGCCGCCACCATCTCCGGCGAGCGCTCCAGCAGGATGCCGACGCGCGACTCGGGGCCCACCCCGCGCGCGGACAGGTCGGCTGCGATCCCGGCGGCCCGGCCCGCGAGGTCGGCGTAGGTGAGCGACCCGGAGCCGGCGACCAGCGCGACGGCGTCCGGCGTCCTCCGTGCCTGCGCGGCGAACAGCTCCGCGACGGTCCCGGTCGATTCCGCCGGCTGCGCGGTCCGGTTCCAGTCGCGGAGGATCCGCCCGCGCTCGGCTTCGTCCAGCAGCGGCGCGTCGGCCAGGGCGAGCGAGGGGTCGGCGGCGAACGCTTCGAGCAGGCGGCGGTAGTGCCGCATCCAGCGCTCCACCGACTCGCGCGCGAACAGGTCGGTGTCCAGCTCCACCAGCGCGGCCAGGGCGCCGTCCGGCTCCTCGCGCAGGTACACGCTCAGCTCGTAGCGCGCGGTGCGGCCCTGCACCTCCAGCACCTCGGCCCGCAGCCCGGGGAGCGAGAACGCGGCGGGACCGGTGTTCTGGAGCGCGAAGAGCACCTGCACCAGCGGGCTGCGGCTCGCCTCGCGCACGATGCCGGCGGCGTCCACCACCTGCTCCAGCGACACCTCCTGGTGCGCGTACGCGTCCAGCGTGGCGGAACGCACGCCTCGAAGGAGCGCGCGGAAGTCGTCGCCGTCCCCGATGCGCGCGCGGACGGGGAGCACGTTGACGAAGAAGCCGATCAGCGGCTCCAGCGCCGGGTGGTCGCGCCCGGCCACCGGCGTGCCGACCACCAGGTCGTCCTGGCCCGTGTAGCGGTGCAGCAGCGCCTGGAAGCCGGCCAGCAGCGCCATGAACCGCGTCGCGCCCTCGCGCCGCGCCATTGCGCCGATCTCGGCGGCGAGCGGCGCGTCGATGCGGAAGCCGAACGTCGTCCCCCGGAAGCGCTGCACGGGCGGGCGATGGCCGTCCACGGGCAGCTCCACGGCGGACGGCGCGCCCGCCAGCTCCCGCGCCCAGAACTCCAGCTTCCGCGCGAAGGCGGGCGACGCGATGCGCCGCCGCTCGCGGGCGGCGTAGTCGCCGTACTGCACCTCCAGCGGCGGGAGCGCCGCCGCGCGCCCTTCGAGCGCCGCGGCGTAGTGCTCCCGCAGCTCGCGCGTCAGCACCCCCGCCGACCAGCCGTCGAACACGACGTGGTGCGCCGCGACCAGCAGCACGTGCTCGTCCGCGCCCAGCCGCAGCAGCGCGCCGCGCACCAGCGGCGCCCGCTCCAGGTCGAACGGGCGCGCCTGGTCGGCCGCGGCGTGGCAGGCGACGCCCGCCTCCCGGTCCGCCGGCGAGAGCCGGGACAGGTCGATGGCGGGCAGCGGGAGGGGCATGGGCGCCTCCACCACCTGTACCGGCTCGCCGCCCTCCTCCACGAAGCGCGTCCGCAGCGCCTCGTGGCGCGCGACGGTCGCCACCAGCGCGCTCCGCAGCGCCGCGGGCGCCAGCGGCCCGCGCAGGCGCAGCGCCGTGCCCAGGTTGTAGCTCTCCGGCGCGGGGCTCAGGTGGTGCTGGAGCCAGATGCGCCCCTGCGCGGGGGAGACGGGGAGCGGCCGGTCCCGCGGGACCGCCAGGATCGGCTCGCGCGCGGCGTCGCCGCCGGCCCGCAGCGCGTCCACGCGCCCCGCCAGCTCTCCGAGCGTGGGCGCCTCGAACACCGCGCGCACCGGGAGCGCGACGCCCAGCGTCTCGCGCACGCGGGAGACCACGCGCGCCGCGCGCAGCGGGGGCCCGCCCAGCGCGAAGACGTCGCCGCCGGGCGCCGGGCGCCCGCCGCCCAGCACATCCGCCCACGCGTCCGCCAGCAGCAGCTCGGTCGGCGTGGAGAGGACGGCAGGCTCGCCCGAGTCCTCGCGCTCCGGCGCGGGGAGGGCCGCGCGGTCCAGCTTGCCGGCCGGCGTCAGCGGCATCCGGTCGAGCACCACGAGCGCCGCCGGGACCATGTGGTCGGGGAGACGGTCCCGCAGCCCGGACCGCACCTCGGCCGCGTCCAGCGTCCCACCCTCCGCCGGGACGACGTACCCCACCAGCCGCTTCCCGCCGGGGCCGTCGCGCAGCTCCACGGCGGCGTCGCGCACGCCCGGCTGCTCCCGCAGCGCCGCCTCGACCTCGCCCGGCTCGATGCGGAAGCCGCGCACCTTGACCTGCCGGTCGGTCCGGCCCAGGAACTCCAGCTCGCCCGTGGGCAGCCAGCGCGCCCGGTCGCCCGTGCGGTACGCGCGCGCGCCGGCCTCGCCCGAGAGCGCGTCCGGGACGAAGCGCTCGGCCGTCAGCTCCGGCCGCCCCAGGTAGCCGCGCGCCACGCCCAGACCGCCGACGTACAGCTCCCCCGCCACGCCGGTCGGCACCGGGCCGCCGTGCGGGTCCAGCACTCGGACGTGGACCCCGTCGATGGGCCGGCCGATGGACGGCGCACGCTCCGCGCCGCCCGGCGGGACCGGACCGGAGGTGGCGACCACGGCGGCCTCCGTGGGGCCGTAGTCGTTGACCAGCGCGAAGGGGAGCCCAGGCAGCGGACGGACCCGCAGCGCGTCGCCGCCGGTGAGCAGCGCGCGGAGCGGCGTCCGCTCCGGCCAGTCCAGGGCCAGCAGCGCCTCCGCCAGCGCGGTCGGGGCGAAGGCGAGCGTGATGCCGCGTTCCAGCAGCAGGTCCCGCAGCGCCTCCGGCGAGGCGCGCGTCTCGGCGTCCACGGGGTGCAGCGACGCGCCGGCCAGCAGGTACGGCCAGGTCTCCCACACCGCCGCGTCGAAGCTGAACGACGCCAGCTGTGTGGCGCGGTCGGCAGGCGTCACGGCGAAGGCGCGCGCGTGCCAGGCCGCCAGGTTGAGCAGCGCCCCGTGCGACACCATCACGCCCTTGGGCCGCCCCGTGGAGCCGGAGGTGTAGACGACGTACGCCAGGCTCTCCGGGCCGACCTCGACCTCGGGCGCGTCGGCGCTCTCCGCCGCGATCCGCTCGGCGTCCACGTCGAGCCGGACGACGCCCCTCACACCGGCGGCCGACACCCGGTCCGCCGTCCGGCCCGACACGATCAGCACCGGCGCGCCGGCGTCCTCCAGCATCCAGGCCAGCCGCTCCGCCGGGTACTCCGGGTCCAGCGGGAGGTACGCGCCGCCGGCCCTGAGCACGGCCAGCATCGCAGCGACGCGCTCCGGCCCCGGCTCAAGGCAGATCCCCACCCGCGCCTCCGGGCCGACCCCGAGCCCGCGCAGGTGGTGGGCGAGACGGTTGGCCCGCGCCTCCAGCTCCGCGTACGTCAGCGTCTCGCCCCCGGACTCGACGGCGGCGGCGTCCGGCGCGAGCCGCGCCCGCGCGCCGACGCGCCCGTGGACGGTTCCGTCCGGACGCGCGGCCGCGGGCCCCACCGACCACGTCTCGACGCGCTCACGCTCGGCCTGGGGCAGCAGCGGCAGCTCGGAGAGGCGGCGGTCGGCCGCGGCGGCGATCCCGTCCAGCAGCGTCGCCCAGCACTCCAGCATCCGCGCGACCGTGGAGGCGTCGAAGAGCGCGGTCGCGTACTCCGCCACCCCGGCCACCCCGTCGGCGTCCGGCTCCAGCCGCAGGGTGAGATCGAACTGCGAGAGCCCGGGATCCACCTCCGCGGGGGCCAGCTCCAGCCCGGGCAGGCGCGGCGGCTCCGGCGCCGCCGTGTCGCCCGCGTCGAACGAGAAGGCGACCTGGAACACGACCGTGCGGCTGAGGTCGCGCTCCGGGCGCAGCTCCTCCACCAGCCGCTCGAAGGGAAGCTCCTCGTGCTCGTACGCGCCCAGCGCCGCCTCGCGCACGGCGCGCAGCGCCTGGACGAAGGTGGGATCGCCGGCCAGGTCCGCGCGCATCGCCAGGGTGTTGGCGAAGAAGCCCACCATCCCCGCCGTCTCCGGGCGCCCGCGGTTCGCCACCGGCGTGCCGACGACCACGTCCTCCTGCCCGGTGAGCCGCGACAGCAGCACGCAGAACGCCGCCAGGTAGACCATGAACGGCGTGGCCTCCTCGCGCTGCCCCAGCCGCCGCAGCGCGTCCGCCGTCGCGGCCGGGACGCGGAACCGCCGCCGCGCGCCGTCGAACGACTGCACGGCGGGACGCGGCCGGTCCGCCGGCAGCTCCAGCGCGGGCGGCGCGCCCGCGAGCCGGGCCGTCCACCAGTCCAGCTGCTGCCGGAGCACGGGCCCCTGGAGCCGCTCCCGCTGCCACGCCGCGTAGTCGGCGTACCGCACCGGCAGCTCCGGGAGCGACGGCTCGCCGCCCCCGACGCGCGCCGCGTACAGCGCCGACAGGTCGCGCACCATCACCCGCAGCGACCAGCCGTCCGTGACGACGTGGTGCGCCACCAGCATGAGCAGGTGGCGGTCCGGCGCCACGCGGACGAGCAGCGCGCGCAGCAGCGGCCCCGCCGCCAGGTCGAACGGGCGGCGCGCAGCCTCCCGCAGCAGGCGCGCGGCCTCGGCCTCGCGCGCCTCCGCCGGGAGCCCCGCCAGGTCCGCCGACTCCAGCGGCACCGCGACCGTGGGGAGGACGACCTGCACGGGCCCCCCGTCGCCCGCGGCGAACACGGTGCGCAGCGCCTCGTGGCGGCGCACCAGCGCGGCGACGGACGCCTCCAGCGCCGCGGCGTCCAGCGCGCCGTCCAGCCGCACCGCGCCGGGGACGTTGTACGCCGCGGCGCCGGGCGCCATCCGGTCCAGGAACCAGAGCCGCTGCTGCGCCGAGGAGAGCGGCGCGGGCCCGTCGTCGGCCCGGCGCGGGATCCGCTCCGCCGCGTCCGGCCGCATCCCGCCGACCAGCCGCGCCAGCGCTTCCACGGTGGGCGCGCGGAAGAACGCGCCGAGCGGCACCACCACGCCGAACGCCTCGTGGACCCGCGCGGCGAGCCGCACCGCGAGCAGCGAGTGGCCGCCCAGCTCGAAGAAGTCGTCGCGCGCCCCCACCCGCTCCACCCCCAGCACGCCCTCCCAGATCCCGGCGAGCGTCCGCTCGGCGTGATCCCTCGGCTCGACGAACTCCCGGCCGCGGGCGCCGTCCGCCGCCTCCGGGCGCGGGAGGGCGCGGCGGTCCAGCTTGCCGCTGGGGGTGAGCGGGAGCGCGTCCATCACCAGCAGCGCGGAGGGCACCATGTACTCCGGCAGCCGCCCGCGCAGCCAGTCGCGCAGCTCCGCCGGGCCGGTCCCCGCCTCGCGCAGCGACACGTACCCCGCCAGCCGCGCCTCGCCGGGGCCGTGCTCCCACGCGACCACGGCGGCCTGCCGCACGGCGGGGTGGCGGGCCAGCGTCCCCTCCACCTCGCCGGGCTCGATGCGGAACCCGCGCACCTTGACCTGCCGGTCCATCCGCCCGATGAACTCCAGCTCCCCGGCCAGGTTCCAGCGCACCCGGTCGCCCGTGCGGTACAGCCGCGCCCCCGGCTCCGCCGCGAACGGGTCCGGCACGTAGCGGTCGGCCGTCAGCTCCGGGCGGGCGTGGTAGCCGCGCGCCACCCCCGTCCCGCCCACGTACAGCTCCCCCGGCAGCCCGGGCGGCGCCGGGTTGCGCTCCGGGTCCAGCACGTACGTGCGCGCGTTCGCCACCGGCCGCCCGATGGGCGCGGCGCCGCGCACCGCCTCCCCCCGGTGCGCGGTGCACCACACGGTGGTCTCGGTGGGGCCGTACAGGTTCCACAGCCCGGCCACGCGGGGGAGCAGCCGCTCCGCCAGCTCGCCGGTGAGCGCCTCCGCGCCGCAGAGCGCGCGCAGCCCCGGGCGCCCCCGCCAGCCGCCGTCCAGCAGCATGCGCCAGGTCGCCGGGGTCGCCTGGAGCACGGTGGCGCCCGCCTCGTCCAGGGCGCGGGCGAGGAGCCGCGGGTCGGTGGCGGCGGCGCGGTCCGCCAGCACCACCCGCGCGCCCGTGGTGAGCGGGAGGAACAGGTCCAGCCCGGCGATGTCGAAGGCGAGCGTGGCGACGGCGAGCAGCACGTCGTCCGGGGCCATGCCGGGGCGGAGGCGCATGGCGTGGATGAAGCCGGCGAACGAGCCGTGCTCCACCAGCACCCCCTTGGGGCGCCCGGTGGAGCCGGAGGTGTAGAGCACGTACGCCAGGTTGCCGGGTCCGACGGGCACGTCCGGCGCGGAGGCGGGCCGCGCGGCGACGGCGGCGCGCTCGGAGTCCAGCTCGATCCGCGGCACGGCGTCGCCCAGGCGCTCGGCCAGGTGCCGCTCGGTGAGCACGAGCGCCGCGCCGGAGTCCTCCAGCACGTACGCCAGCCGCTCCGCCGGGTGGGCGGGGTCCAGCGGCACGTACGCCGCGCCGGCCTTCAGGGTCGCCAGCACCGCCACCACCATCTCCGCGGTGCGCTCCAGGCAGAGCGCCACCCGCGTCTCCGGGCCCGCGCCGCGGGCGCGCAGGTGGTGCGCCAGGCGGTTGGCGCGCGCGTCCAGCTCCGCGTAGGTGAGCCTTTCCTCGCCCGAAACGAGCGCCACGCGGCCGGGCTCGCGGGCCGCGCGCGCCTCGAACTCGCGGTGCGCGCAGCCGGGCGCGAGCCCGTCCGCGGTCCGGTTCCAGTCGGTCAGCACCCGCCGGCGCTCGGCGGACGTCGCCAGCCCCAGGCCGCCCACGCGCCGCGACGGGTCCGCGGCGGCCATCGCCTCCAGCAGCGCCCGGTAGCGGCCCAGCACCCGGCGCGCGTCCGCGGAGTCCAGCGAGGCCGCGTGCGTCAGCTCCAGCGCGACCTCGCCGCGGGGGATCACGGTGAGCATCAGCGTGTTGCCGTACGCGCCCTCGGGGGGGACGCGCTCGAAGCCGGAGATCTCGGCGCCGCCCAGCTCCGCCCGCGCCACCGCGACGTCGGGGAGGTTCTGGAAGAGGAAGAAGTGCTCGAAGAGCCGCTGCCCGCGCGGCAGCCCGCTCCACTCGCGGATGCGGGCGAGCGGCGCGGTGTCGTGCAGCCGCGCCTCCTGGCGGGCGCGCTGGAGCGCGGCCAGCCAGTCGCCCAGGCGCGCGGCGGGCTCCGGGCGCACGCGGACGGGGACCGTGCGCAGCAGCACGCCCAGCATCCCCTCGGCGCCGGGAAGGTCGGCGGGGCGCCCGGCGGCGCCCGCCCCGAACACGGCCTCGTCCGCGCCGGTGTAGCGCGCCAGCAGCAGCCCCCAGGCCGCCTCGCAGAGCGTGTTGAGGGACACCTGGAGCCGCCGCGAGGCCGCGCGCAGCGCGTCGCCCGTCTCCGTCGGCAGCGTTGCCGTCTCCACCCGGTACCCCGCCCCGTCCGCCTCCCGCGCGCCCTCCAGCGGGAGCGGCGCGGGCGGCTCCACCCCGGCCAGCGCCGCGCGCCAGAAGCGCTCCGCCTCCGCCTCGTCGCGGCGCGCCAGCCAGGCCACATAGTCGGCGTACGGGGCCGCGGGCGAATGCGGGGGCTCGCCGCCCGCCGCCAGCGCGGCGTACGCCTCCAGCACCTCCCGCACGCACGCCATGGCCGACCACCCGTCCAGCAGCAGGTGGTGGTAGCACCAGGCGAAGCGGTACGCGTCGTCGGCCGTGCGCAGCACGCGCACGCGCAGCAGCGGCGCCGCGGCCGGGTCGAAGTCGCGCTCCCGCTCGGCGCGCAGCAGCGCCCGGAAGCGCTCCTCCTGCTCCGGCGCCGGCACGCCGCGCCAGTCCTCCGCCTCCACGGGGATCTCCACCCCGCGCCGCACCACCTGCACCGGGTGCTCCAGCCCCTCGTGGAAGAACGACGTGCGCAGGGCCGGGTGCCGCGCCGCCACGCGCCCCCACGCCGCCGCGAACGCCGCCGGGCGGAACGGGCCCCGCAGCGTCCAGGTGACCAGCTCCACGTACTCGTGCAGGGCGGGAGCCTGGAGGGTGCGCAGCAGGATGTCCTGCTGCATGGGTGAGAGCGCGTACACGCTTTCGACGTTCTCCATCATACGTCCGCTCTCGTCTGCCGCGTTTGGATGGTACGGGGCGCGCACACCTGCCGGGAGGGCGATGCGGGGCTGCGGGGCCCCGGAAAATCGACGGGGCGCCCCACCCGGTCAAGACCTGAAATATGCTCCGGGAGTCGAACGGGAACAGGGGAAAATTCCCCAGGCGGGCCGGGGAACGGACCCGGCCGCGGTCCACCCGGCGGCACGAAAGCGGACCGGCATTCGAACGGGCTCAGGGGAATGTCGCCGCAGTGACAGAAGCCGTCCGCGCCGCAGTAGCCCACCTTCCACGCAGCCCACGCGCAGTACGGCTCGGATTGCCGCCGGTGCAAGCACTCGTGGCCCGAGGTGCCGGAGAGGCCGCCCGGGGTGGCCGGGCGCGAATGCTCATTACTAAAGTACCCGCTGGCACGTGCCGAAGCTGCATCATGCGGCCGGCCACGTCGGCCGACCACCCGCTCCCTCCCTGCCCGCGGCATCCCTCCCGGGCGGCCCCGCCGGGGCACTCCCCTCCCACGCAGAAAGCTCGCTTCCGGTGAGTCCAGCAACGGCCCGCGCCGTTCGGATCGGTCATGTCCCCATCGTGGGGGGCGGCCTCCCGACGCCCGTCGAATCTCTCTTCCAGGGCTACGACACCTTCAGCGGCAGCGCCCGCGCCGACGCCGTGCTGCGCCAGGCGCGCCCGCCCGTGGCGTCGAGCCGGCTCCGGTACCAGGTCTGCACGGGCGCGGACGCGGTGTACCGGGCGCTCCGCATCCCGCCCTCCGCGCAGGCGAGCCTCGCCTCCGGTGCCGCGGGCGGCAGGGCGGCCTTCGCCCGGAGCCTGGAGCTGACGCGGAGCACGGTGAGCGTCTTGGTCTACGCGAGCGTGGAGCGGACGCACTCGTGCGGGCGGCCTCCGCTCGCGCCGGGAGTGCCCACCGCCGACCTCCTCCGGTTCTTCCGGACCTATGGCGACGCCTACGTCAGCTCCCTCACAACGGGCGCGGAGTACGCCGCGGTGCACGCGTTCCACCTCCGCTCCCCGGCCGAGCGGGAGCGGCTCCTGGGCATGCTCTCGGTGCACGGGATCGGGTGGGGCGGCGACGTGGGAGCCCCACTCCAGGCGGCGCTCGACCGGCTCCGGCGGGGCCCGTTCCGGCAGGAGCTGCGGCAGCTCGTCACGGGCGCCGCCGGCGCGGCTGCCCCCGAGCCCTCCGGAGTCGTCCTGTTCGCGCAGTGCTTCGGCTGCCTGCCGCACGACGCCCCCGCCGTCCTCGCGTACCGCACCACCGGCTACGAGCACGTGCCGGGGATGCCGGACTTCGGCGCGGTCCCGCAGAACCGCGCGCTGATCGAGCGGCGGGACGGCCGGGCGGGGATCGTGACGCGCCGGCTCTCGGCGTTGCGCAGCGCGGTGGGCCGGACCACGCAGCCGGCCGGCGCCCGGTCCGGCGGATCCCCCGGCGAGGGCGCGGCGTCCGGGTGGGCGGGGACGATCCGGGCGGACACGGCCGCCCTGCGCACCTGCGTTTCCACGCTGGCGGAGGACCCCACGCGACTCCATCCGCAACCGAGCCTGCCGGAGGTGGGGCCCGGCACGCGCGCGTCGCTCGCCCGCACGATCATGAACCTGCCGGACCGGGAAAGGCTCTCATGACCAGCACCGCGTGCACGAGCGCAGCGGGTGCGCGCTCCCCGCGCTCCGCTCGCCAGGAACAGCTTTGACGGGTCCGCCGACAGGAACGGGCCACCCTCTCTTCAACCATCATCTACCGCAGGAGACGCAGTCATGCTTTTTTCGCAGCAGGTGTCGGTCGCGAGCAAGACCAACGGGATGAACGTGCTGGGCGGGACGAGCCCGAACGCGGCCGTCTTCGGGAACGCGCTGTACGCGTTCTACATGGGGAGCGGCAAGGACGGGGTGTGGTACACCACCACTGCGGACGGCCAGTCCTGGAGCCCGATCCAGTCGGTCCGCCAGAAGACCCCGGGGATGAACACGCTGTCGAACACCAGCCCGAACGCGGCGGTGCTCGGGAACACGCTGTACCTGTTCTACAACGGCAGCGGCGGCGACGGCATCTGGTACACGACCACCACGGACGGGGAGTCCTGGAGCCCGGTTCTTTCCGTCCGGCAGAAGGTCCCGGCGATGAATGTGATGGGCGATACCAGCCCCAACGCGGTGGTGCTCGGGGGCACGCTGTACCTGTTCTACAACGGCAGCGGCAAGGACGGCATCTGGTACACCACCACGGTGGACGGCCAGTCCTGGAGCTCCGTGCAGTCCGTGCGGAAGCAGGCCCCGGGGATGAACGTGATGAACGGATCCAGCCCCACCGCGGTGGTGCTCGGGAGCACGCTGTACCTGTTCTACAACGGCAGCGGCGGCGATGGGATCTGGTACACCACCACGGTCGACGGGCAGTCCTGGACGCCCGTGGTGTCCGTCAGGCAGAGGTCTCCGTGGATGAACGTGCTGGGGGCGACCAGCGCCGGCGTCGTGGTGACCGACGGCACGCTGTACCTGTTCTACATGGGGAGCGGCAAGGACGGGATCTGGTACACCACCACCGCCGACGGCCAGTCCTGGACCCCGGCGCGGTCCATGGCGAACGACATGGTCCAGGGTGAGCACGGCGCCCTGAACGGGACGAGCGCCTGGGCGGTCGAGTTCGGCTCGCTGCCGTACGTGCTTTGGAACGGCGCGGGCGGCGACGGCATCTTCTACACCGCGGAAGCGTGTTACCCACTCGCCGTGACGAACGCCGATACCTTCATGGAAAATGTCAAGGGCTTGCAGGACTTCGTCATCACCGCGGACGAGTCGAGCATCGTCTACCTGAAACAGGCATTGATTTCGTTGCCGGGGAACACTCCGGCGGCGGTGGGTGGCCCCGGCGTGTCGGGAGACGTGACCATCACCGGGGGGACGAGTCAGGCCGGTCAGGGATCTCCCTTCCTGGATCTGATGAGCAACGGCAGCGGCCTGGTCGGGGGCGGGAGCGGCGGGGACGGCGGGAGCGGGAACAGGACCACGAGCACGGAGCGCATGTTCCTGGCGGGAGTTCTCGCGGCGACGGTCCTGTACGCGATGTCCAAGGGCTTCAGCATCGACATCGACTTCCTGGGCCTCAAGATCAAGTTCAACGCGCCCGCGCCGCAGGGATCGTGATCCCCGGCCCGGCTCTCCCCTGAGCCGTCTGCCCCCGCCGGCGGTGCTGCTCCAGTAGTCCGCAGCGGCGCAGGACGTTGCACGAGCAGCCTCCTCCCGGCGTGGCCGGGAGGAGGCTGCTCGCATCGCATCCCGTCCGCCGGGAGTGGAGGGCCTACCCCGCCGCCAGCGGCAGGCGGAAGGCCATCACCAGCTCTGCCCCGGGGGGCTGGAAGTCGCGCTCCGGCGCCCGCTCGAACCCCATCCTCTCGTACATGCGGATGGCGGCGCGCAGGCTCTCCGAGCTGTGCAGGCCCAGCTCCACGGCGCCCATCTCCCGGGCGCGGCGGACGCACTCGTCCACCAGCGCCTGTCCGACCCCCTGCCCCCGCGCCTCCGGCGCGACGGCGAGCAGCCGCAGGACGGGCCACTCCGCCTCCCCGGCCGCCCCGCGGTACGCGTCCGCGGCGGGCGGAAAGAGCATCACGCTCCCCAGCAGCTCGCCGCCGCGCTCCGCCACGATCCGCTGCTCCCCCGCGTCGCCGTCCAGCGCCGCCCGCACCGCCGCGTCCAGCCCGGCCCACGCCGCGGGGGCCATGACCGCGGCGTACTCGGCGTAGGCCCGCAGCGTCAGCGCGCGGACGGCGCCCCGCTCCTCCGGCCGCGCGTCGCGGACGACCAGCCCGCCGCCCGTGCTCACGCGCCCAGCCTCGCCCGGTCGTGCGGCGCGGTCCAGTCCACCAGCGGTCCCAGCGGCACGATGCGCGAGGGGTTCAGCCGGTCGTGCGTCATGTAGTAGTGCCGCTTGATGTGGTCCAGGCTCACCGTCTCGCCGAAGCCGGGCGTCTGGAACAGGTCGCGGGCGTACCCCCACAGGCTGGGGTAGTCCACCAGCCGCCGCAGGTTGCACTTGAAGTGGCCGTGGTACACCGCGTCGAACCTCGCGAGCGTGGTGAACAGCCGCACGTCCGCCTCCGTGAGCTGTCCGCCCACCAGGTAGCGCTGCCCGGCCAGCCGCTCCTCCAGCGCGTCCAGCCGCGCGAACAGCGCCGTGACCGCCTCCTCGTACGCCTCCTGCGAGGTGGCGAAGCCAGCCCGGTACACGCCGTTGTTCACGTCCTGGTAGACCACTTCGTTGAGCGCGTCGATCTCCGCGCGCAGGGGCTCCGGGTACAGGTCGGGGGCGCCGGACCGGTGGAAGGCGGTGAACTGCGTCTCGAAGTCGAGGGTGATGTCCGGGTAGTTGTTGGTCACCAGGCGCCCCGTCACCCGGTCCCAGATGCACGGCACGGTGTAGCGGCCGGTGTACTCCGGGTCGGTGCGCAGGTACGCCTCCGAGAGGAACTCGAAGCCGCACACCGGGTCCGGGCCGTGGCCGGGCCCCTCGCGGAAGGCCCAGCCGCGCTCGTCGCGCACCGGGTCCACCACCGACATGGAGACCACGTCCTCCAGCCCCAGCAGCCCGCGCACGATGACGGCGCGGTGCGCCCAGGGGCAGGCCAGCGACACGTACAGGTGGTAGCGCCCGGCCTCCGCCGGCCAGCCGGAGGAGCCGTCGGCCGTGAACCGGCCCTGGAACTGGTACTTCTGCCGCACGAACGCGCCCGACGCGCTCGTCTCGGCGGGGAACTGCGCGGTGGTGCTCATCGTCGTCAATCCTGTTCTCTTGGGACCGGAACCGCGGTTTGGGCGTGCCCCCGGAGCAATTCACGCTCCGCCGCGGCTGCCCCCGCGGCCGCGGGGTCTCGATCTTGCCCGGCACCTGCCCGGTCGTGCGCAGCCCGAGCGCCGGCTCCAGGGCGCGCCGGGGCCGTTCGCGGCACCGGGAAAGGCGCAATCGGAGCCCGGTCCGCCATGGAAGCACGACCCTTGCAGTCGGGTGACGGGAAGTTCGGAGCAGGTCTGATCAACACCGGGAACGAGGATGGAGCAGATGGCACGCGAGACGGGCACCGTGGAGCGGTTCATGGACGAGAAGGGCTTTGGCTTCATCAAGCCCGACGCGGGTGGCAAGGACGTGTTCGTCCACCACTCGGCGATCCAGGGGAAGGGCTACAAGTCGCTGGCGCAGGGGGCGCGCGTGGAGTTCGATCTCGTCCAGGACCCCAAGGGGCCCCGGGCGGAGAACGTGGTCGCCATCGAGGAGTGACCGCCCGGCGCCAGCCGGGACACACGACGGGCCGCGCGCCGGCCGACCTCCGGGTCGGCCGGCCGCGGTCCGTGCTCAGAAGCGGTAGCGGATCCCCGCCAGCAGCCGGAACGGCAGCCCCGGGGTGAGGAACGGCTGGGGGCCCTCCTCCGGCCCGCGCACGTTCGGCGAGATGATGCCGAAAGTGTGGTGCTCCGTCCCCAGGAGGTTCTGGCCCCGCACCGTGAGCGTGAAGCTCCCCAGCTCCCGCTCCGCGCTCCCGTCCAGGACGAAGTACGCGGGCAGCTTCCCGAACTCCATCCGGTTCCACTCGTCGCCCAGAAAGAACTGGCTCCCGACGTAGGTGCCCTCCAGCTCCACGCCCCACCTCCCGGGCGAGTACCGGACCCCGCCCTCCGCCGTCACCCCCGGGACCATGGCGAACCGGTTCCCCGGCTCCACCTCCACCGCGCCCGGGTGCTCTCCGTCGTCGTCCGGGCCCGGCGCAGCGGAGTCGTCGTCGCCGTCCACGAGCAGGGCGGAGGCCAGCGTCGCCTCGCTCCGGAAGGTGGCCCGGGTGAGCGCCAGGCTCCCGCGCAGCTCCAGCTCCCGGAGCGGCCGGGCGAGGGCCGAGAGCTCCAGCCCCTCGCGCCGCGTCCGCTCCAGGTTCTTGAAGTAGCCGCGGGTGGAGGGCGGCGCGACGACGGCGAACAGGTCGTCGTACACCTCGGCCCGGAACCCCACCAGCTCGGCCACCGTCCCGCGGGGGCCGAAGAAGCGCAGGCCGGCCTGCCAGGTGTCCGTGGTGACCGGGTCCAGGGGCGGGTCCGCGCCCAGCTCGAAGGGGAGCGGGCAGGGGTCCTCGGGGTCGGCGCAGGAGATCTCCAGGATCACCGGCGCCCGGAACCCCCGCCCGTAGCTCGCGAACGCGCGCACCGCGTCCGAGACGGCCAGGTCCCCGCCCAGCGAGCCGGTCGCCTGGCCGAAGGTGTTCTCGCCGCTGTTCTCCGGGTCCAGCCGGTCGGTGACCGGGAGGAAGACGTGGTCGTAGCGGAGCGATCCCGTGAGGCTCGCCCGCGGGGAGAGGGGCCACCACAGGTGGACGAACGCGCCGAGGTTGTCCTCCACCGACGCCACGCTCTCGGTCATCCCCCCCGCCGCCGGGAAGGCCGGGTTCGGCTCCTCGAAGATCAGGATGTCGGTGCGGTTGCGGACGTACTCCACGCCCGCCGTCCAGGCGGTCCCGGACGGCAGGGAGTGGACGACCTGCGCCGTGCCCCCTCCGCTCAGGACGTCGGTCTCGCCCCGGGCGTTGGGCTCGGTGATGTTGTCGTTGACCTGCGAGAAGCGGTTCGAGCGCGCGAAGCCGTTCAGCTGGAGCGCGGTGCGCTCCCCCAGCGTCCGCCGCGCGCCGAGCACCGCGAAGTGGAGCCGCGGACTGAACCAGTCGCCCTGGAAGCCGGTGAACTGGAGCCGCCGGGGGTCCCGGGTCCCGGCCAGCTCGGGGGGAAGCCGCCCCTCCAGCCACGACCGCGGGAGCGACCCGGGGCCCTCCACGTGGTTGTCGGCGAAGGTGTACGAGAGCCACACGTCGTCCCGCTCCCCGCGGTAGCCCACCTTCGCGAAGAGCTGGCGCAGGCGCGTCGCGCTCAGGTCCCGCCACCCCTCGGAGCGGTGGTGGCGGCCCGAAACGAGGTAGTCGAAGCCCCCGCCGAGGCCGCCGCCCGCCCATCCCTGCGCGTCGGCGGTCCCGAAGCTCCCGCCCGTGAGCCCCGCGGCTCCGCCCGACCGCTCGCCGGGACCGCCCCGGCGCGTGACCACGTTCAGGGCCCCGGCCAGGGTGTTGCGCCCGAACGGGCCGCCGGGCGTGCGGACGACCTCGATCCGCTCGACGGCGTGCAGGGGGACGAGGTCGAAGTTGACCTGGCTGGCGTCGGGCTCGTTCACCCGGACCCCGTCCACGAACACGCTCACGCTCTGCGGAAAGCCGACCACCGGCCCCACCTGGAAGCCCCGGAAGCGCACGTCCGGCTGGGCGGCGCTGCCGAACTGGCTCGCGGTGGAGACCCCCACGGCGCCCCGCAGCGCATCCGCGAGCGTGAGCTCGCCGGCCCGCGGCAGCGGCTCGACGGCGACGACCTGCGCGCCGAACGGCACCCGGCCCAGCGGAACGCCCCCCGCCCGGAGGCGGGCGACCTCCACGCGCAGGGTGTCCACGCGGTGGACGGCGGTGTCCGCGGGCTCCTGGGCCGCGGCGGGCGCGGCGGGCGCGGCGGCCGTCGCGGAGAGTGCCAGGGCCGGGACGAGGACGCGCAGTGCGCGGCGCGCGGCGAGAACGGGACGAGAGGTCACGGCGGAAGCGGAGAAACGGTGGGCAGGCGCAAGGGCGGCGAAGGCCGGCTCCCCCCGCAGGAAGCAGTCCACCGGAGCCGGGACCGGCATGGCGGGACGGGGCGGCGTCATGCGCGCGGCCTGGCGAAGAGCGCCACGTTGCGGCGCGGGGTCTCCAGGCGCCAGCCGTGGCGCGCGGCGATCCACTCCAGCGTGGCGGGCCGGTAGAAGCAGGCGTGGGTGGGGTCGCGGGCGTAGCGCCACTCCCCGAACGCCCTGTCCTCCGGCAGCCACTCGGTCATCACCCCCAGCCACCCGCCCGGCCGCAGCAGCCCGTCCAGCCGGCGGAACTCCTCGCCGGGGCGGAAGAAGTGCTCCGCCGTCTCCGTGCAGGCCACGAAGTCCCAGCTCCTCCCCAGCGGCGCCGGGTCCGGGGCGAAGAACGGGTCGTACACCTCCACCCGGAAGCCGCGCTCCCGCAGCATCGTCGCGAGCGCCGGCCCCGGCCCCGAGCCGTAGTCCAGCCCCTCCGCGCCGGGCGCCAGCCGCTCCGCGAGCGGCGCCGCCAGCCGGTCCAGGAACGCGCGGTACCCGGGGTCCGCGGGGTCGTTGACGTGCGTGCCGTAGTGCGCCCGCTCCGCCGCCGCGTCCGGCCGGTCCGCCGGGTCCAGGTGCACCAGCCGGCACACCCCGCACTCCAGGTACCGCCGCCCGTGCGCCTCCGCGAACGGCCGGGTGCCGGGCGAGCCGCACAGGGGGCAGGGTGAGAGTTCGGCGTGCGGCATTCGCGTGAGCGGCAATGAACGTGGTGGCCGGCAGGCCCCCACCCGGCGGCCTGAGAGCCGCCACCCTCCCCCAATCCTGGGGGAGGGCTTCCGGACCCTCGGTTGAAAGCTCGACCGACGCGCTGTCGTGCTCCCCCTTGCCCCCGCTTGCGGGGGAGATGGGGGCCGGGGGGTGAGGGGGCCCTCCCGAGGACGGCAGCCCGACCCCGCGCCAGCGGGGGCACGCCCGAACCCGCCGTTCGATCCCCTCGCCCTAAAGAATGCACGCGGCACGGACGATGCCGGGACCCCGCACGCACTTTCAAGTCACCCCGAACCAAAAGACAGGCAGCCGGAATGAGCGTCGAGCTGGGGATCGTCGAGGGATTCTACGGCAAGCCGTGGAGCTGGCGCGAGAGGGAGGACGCAGTCGCCTTCCTGGCGCCGCACGGCTTCCGCTTCTTTCTGTACGCCCCCAAGGGCGACCCCTACCTGCGCCGCCTCTGGCGCGAGCCCCACCCCAGGGAGACCGCCGACGGGCTCGCCGCCCTGGCGGAGCGGTGCCGGAAGGAGGGGGTGCGCTTCGGCGTGGGGGTGAGCCCGTACGAGATCTTCGCCGGCTTCGACGCGGCGGCGCGGGAGGCGCTGGGACGGAAGCTGGAGTTCCTGGACGGGCTGGGCGTGCAGGACCTGGCCCTGCTCTTCGACGACATGCGCGGCGACCTCCCCGACCTGGCCGAGCGGCAGGTGGAGGTGGTGCTCTGGGCGCGCGAGCGGAGCGCCGCGGACCGGGTGCTGGTGTGCCCCACCTACTACTCGGACGACCCGGTGCTGGACCGCGTGTTCGGGGAGCGGCCGGAGGGATACCTGGAGGCGCTGGGGAGCGGGCTGCCGCCGGAGGTGGAGATCATGTGGACCGGCGAGGAGGTGGTGTCGCGGCAGCTCTCCCCCGGGCACCTCCGCCGCGTGGGCGGGCAGCTGGGGCGGCGGCCCTTTCTGTGGGACAACTACCCGGTCAACGACGGGCAGCGGATGTCGCAGTACCTTCACCTGCGCGGCTTCACCGGCCGCCCGGCCGCGATCGCGGGGCTGGTGTCCGCGCACGCCGTCAACCCCGCGCTCCAGCCCACGCTCTCGCGCATCCCGGCGCTCACGCTGGCGGAGAGCTACCGGCTGGGCGACGACTACGCGTACGGCGACGCCTTCCGCCGCGCGGCCGTGGAGGTGCTGGGCCCGGAGCTGGGCGCCCTGCTGCGCGAGGACCTGCTCACCCTCCAGGACGTGGGGCTGGACCGGCTGGAGGAGAAGGAGGCCGCGCTGCGCTGGCGCTACGCCGGGGTGGACCACCCCGGCGCGCGGGAGATCGTCGCCTGGCTGGACGGCGGGTACCGGATCACCGACGAGATCGTGCAGACGCAGTAGGCCGCAGCGCCCGGCCCGCCGCCCGGGCTTGTGCGCGATGCCTCCGGCGAACACCTTTGCGGCCATGACCTCTCCCGCCCAGGACGGCGCCCGGCCCCCCGGACTCTCGCTGGAGCGCAGGCTGCCGCTCCTGATGACCGCCCTGCTGCTCGCCACCATGGCCGCGGGGCTGGCCTCCGCGTACGTGGAGGTGAAGCGGACCGCGCTGGACACGGCCCTGGAGCGGCTGGAGGCGGTCTCCGGGCAGCTGGCCACCACGGTGGCCACCTCCATCGGCCTGCGCGTGGCGGCGCTGGACGAGGTGGGCCGCGACCCCG
Source organism: Gemmatimonadota bacterium (assembly GCA_040752145.1). GTDB lineage: Bacteria > Gemmatimonadota > Gemmatimonadetes > Longimicrobiales > Longimicrobiaceae > JAFAYN01. Next base: position 158 of record JBFMFL010000076.1, on the reverse strand, counting down.
CCGTGCTCGACTTCCTGGCCGCCCACTCCGGGGCGTCGCGCCCCGCGGCCGAGGCCGCCCTGGCGCGCCTCCGCGTCCCCCAGCAGCAGGCGCTCGCCACCGAGCTCTGGTCCCCCGCGCGCGCGCCGCTCCTGCGGCTGGGCGCCGCCGCGGCTCCC
>JBFMFL010000075.1:25621-26523 GCA_040752145.1 Gemmatimonadota bacterium | reverse complement strand
TCCCCCGTGCCGGGGGAGGGCTTCCCGGGAGGCGGGGATCGGTGCGCCGTGGCGGCCCCCTCCCCCCGGCCCCCTCCCCCGCAAGCAGGGGAGGGGGAGAACTGCCGTTGTAGTTTCTGGGATCTGCGCGGGGAGGTCGGGGGAGGCTGCGCGGGCGGTGCGTTTGTTCGAAGCCAGCGTGATCCTGCGGACCTGCTCGGAGGGTGGGCGAGTGCTCTGGCGAGTCCCTTCGGGTTTCGCACTGCCGGAGCAGCCTCCCCCGGCGACCACCTGCGCCGGAGCCGTGCGGAGCGCTCCGCCTCCCGCCTCCGGGGGTGTTGCCGTGCGACTTCGCGTGTTTCCTGAAATTTTCGTAAGCGATTGCGGCCGCATGGGCTTGCCGGATGCCGGGGCGCATCGGTGGCGGAACGAGTGTCCACGGCCGCCAACCTTTTCGACTTTTGCTGAATCCAATCGGGTGACGGATGCGTAGTGCCCCGCGTAGGTCGTGAATCACCCAACCCCGAGAGGAAACCATGTCTCGCCTTGCTTCTTATGCCGCCGCCCTGGCCATCGGCCTCGTGATCTCCGCCTGCGCCGACCGCCCCGCAGACCGGGTCGCTCCGCTCCCGGCGCGCACGGCGGCACAGGAAGCCCCGGCGGTGCTCTGCGGCGACGCGGCCCGGCCCTGCCAGCTGGACGCCATCGTGGTGTCCGGCGAGCGCAGCGCCGACGCGGCGGTGGCGGCCCGCTCCTGACACACGGCTGCACGGCGTCCGCCGGCCCGCACGGGCGGACGACCGGACCCTCACGGCGTGGCCGCTGATAGTGGCCCTGAAGGACATAGATGAGGACGCGGGGGCCCCGCACCCGGCGGGGGCGGCGGGTTAGTGGGGTGGGCGCCCCCCCGCGGGGGCCGGGCA
>JBFMFL010000075.1:0-25611 GCA_040752145.1 Gemmatimonadota bacterium | reverse complement strand
GACTCCGGGCGGCGCGTCCGTTTTCGTGAGGTCCGCTCCCCGCGGCTGGCGCCGGAAATGCGGCGGACCCCCGGCTGCCCGGGCCGGAGCCGTCCTCGCCCCGGGGACCCGGCCGGCCCCTCCCGCAAACAGGAGCTCGACCATGGATGGCGTCCTGAACGCCCAGCCGCACCCGTACCCGCCGATCCCGGCGGACGACCCGCGGCGCGCACTCACCGTGCTGCGTCCGGCAGACGACCCCGGCCTGCGGCACGTCGCGGTGGCGGGCGGCGTCTACACCATTCTCCTGACCGGCGCGGACACCGCCGGCCGCTTCTGCCTGGTGGAGATGCGCGTTCCGCCCGGCGGCGGCCCGCCCCCGCACCGCCACGACTTCGAGGAGACGTTCCGCGTCCTGGAGGGCGAGGTCGAGTTCAGCTTCCGCGGGCGGCAGGTGGTCGCGCGCGCCGGCGAGACCGTCAACGTGCCCGCCAACGCGCCGCACTCCTTCCGCAACGCCTCCGGCGCCCCCGCGCCGCTGCTCTGCACGTGCTCCCCGCCCGGCCAGGAGGAGCTCTTCCTGGCGGTCGGCGTCCCCATGGACAGCGCGACGGCGCCCGCCCCGCGGCTCAGCGACGCCGAAAAGGCGGAGCGCCGAGCCCTGGCCGAAGCGCTCGCCCCCCGCTACAGGACGGAGTTCCTGCCGGCCGTGTAGGAAGCGGCCGCGCCGGCAATGCTCGCGGGAGCGTGCCTCGTGCGAGAACCCCGTGCCCGCCGCACGTCCGTCGTCGCGGACGCCAGCGCAAACCCCGCGTGAGGGATGTCGGCCCGAAGGGGCGAGACCCGGCGGGGCAGTTTCCGCCGGGGCTCGACTCCGTTGCGGACGGTAGTTTCGTCCGCTACGGAGCCGCAGCCCGACCCCGGCGCCAGCCGGGGGCACGCCCAAACCTGCAGTCGAAACCTACTGGTAGCGCACCACCATCCACGCCACGCCCGGAAGCGGAGCCCCGCCGGCGGTGGAGGAAAGACGGTAGGCGCCGCCCAGGCCGCGGTCGTCCACCAGGAAGTAGTTGGGGCTGCCGTAGCGCCAGGTGAGGACCGCGGCGTTGCCGGAGACCGTGGCGGGGCTCCCCGGGTCCACGCGGACGGCGCGGTCGCCGGTGCGCAGCAGGGCGGGGGCGAGCCACCCCATGGCGGGGCCCTGGCCGGCGGTGCTCACGCGGCGGAAGGCGTGGTTCTGGAGGTCGGGGTTGGCGGTGAGGTCGTCCACGGCCTGGCTCAGCGTCCAGCGGAGCAGGGCGTCGGCGGGGTCCCAGGCGGCGTCCAGGGCGGAGCGCATGCGGGCGGTGAGGCCGGGGCGGCGGGCTCCGTGGGCGTCCCAGCCGTGCCATCCGTCCAGCGCCCCCCGGGAGACCGCGGCCAGCGCCTCGTCCTCCGAGCTCCCCGCGCGCACCATGCGGATGGCCAGGTCCATCTGGAAGCTGGCGCCGCTCTCGTAACCTTGAGTGAACTCTCCGCGGGCGTTGGCGGCCAGCAGCGCGTACGCGGCGCGGCGGCCGTCGCCCAGCCCGGCGGCCCAGTCCCAGTTCCCCGTCAGCCCGATTCCCTCCACCCGCGCCGCCGCCACCGAGGCGAGCAGCTCCGCGTTCCCCTCCGCGGCCCACGCCGTCGTGGCGCCCGAGGCGGCGGTGCCGGCGGGGCGCGTCTCCCAGGCGTACTGCTCCTGCCAGGCGTGCGCCAGCTCGTGGGCGAGCGTCTTGAGCAGCCCGGCGGCGGTGGTCTCCCAGGCGGTGTTGAGCAGGGCGTACGAGTGCTTGCGCCCGTCCACGGTGTGGGTGACGCTGGCGCCCAGCAGCGCGCCGGAGCCGCGGCGCGCCAGCACCAGCAGCTGCCCGGAGCCGGCGCTGGTGGCGGGGAGCGTGGGGGTGAGCGCCGCGCGCAGCAGCGGGTACGCGCGCTCCTCCGCCCGTGCGAAGGCGCTGTCCGCCCGCGCCAGCCAGGCCGCGGCGCCGCCGGCGGGCTCCTCGCCCTCGGCCAGGGCGAGCACCAGGTGGCCGCCGTACACCCGCACCACCCGCGCCGTGGCGCTCCCGCCCCCCGGCACGTCGCCCACGGCGAAGCGCTCGCCCTCGCGCCAGGGCGCGGCGCGGCGCACCAGGCTCGCGGGGGCGCCCGCGTCCGCGTCCGCGGCGGCGGCGCGGTCCAGCGCGGGGGAAGCGGGGGTGCGGAGCGCCGCGGGGGCGGCGGGCGCCGCGCTCCCCGCCTCGGCCACGGTCACCGTGTAGGCGAGCGGCGAGGGGGCGTACCCCTCGAAGCCGCCCTCCGCGTCGCGGAGCTTGCGGGTGTCCAGGAAGGCGAGCGCGTAGCGGGCGCCGGGCGCGGGGGCGAAGCGCAGGCACGCGGCGGCCTCCGCCGACAGGCGCACCGCCTGGCCCACGGCGAGCCGCAGGTCGCCGCGGCGCGGGCGGGCCACGGCCAGCCCGGGGGCCACGTCCGCGCCCTCGGCGTCCACGGCCTGGCGGACGCCGCCGGTGGCGCAGCCGGCGTCCGCGGGCGGGGCCACGGCCAGGCGCAGCGTGGCGCTGTCGCCGCCCAGCACGCGCGCGGGCTCGCCGCCCACGCGCACCGCGCCCAGCTCGCGCAGGCGGAAGCCGCGGAGCAGCAGGGTGTCCGTCCCGTCGCCGGGCGCCACGGAGGCGGCGAGCACCAGCGGGCGCGCGGGGGCCACGCGCACCGTCAGCACCTCGCCCGCGCCCGTGCGCACCTCCGCCGTCCCCGGCGCGGCGGCGCGGACCCGGCCCGCGGCGAGCGCCTCCGGGTCCAGCACGGGGAGCTCGTCCAGCCAGCGCGACTCCGAGGCAAGGGCGAGCGCGCCGCCCGCGACGGCAGCGGTGTCGCCCACGCGGACGAGCGTGACCGACGCGCCCGCGGGGGAGCGGCCGGCCTCCGGGGCGGTGGGGGCGGTGCCGCACGCGGCGGCGGCGAGCAGGGAGGCGAGCAGGGCGGGGCGGCGCATGGCGGGCTCGGTTCGGGCGCGTGTGCGTTGAAGCGCGCCGTAGAGGCGAGGGCCGGGCCATGTCCTGATATCGGCCTATCTCGTTGTTCTGAATGGTGTTGCGTACGTGGTGGGCGGGGCGCTGTCTGGAAGGGAACTGGACACCCCGAGCGCCTGTGCGGGCGCAAGTCGCTGCGGTGCAGCAGTTTGGTCGAGGTGTCGAAAAACGTTACAACGACACCCGCCGCCAACCGGGGAGATACGTTCCCGTTTGGGAACGAATCACGGGCTCCTATCGGGGCAAATCTGCATAACTGATTGTTAGATAAGGAAATTCCGGTTTGTTTGGTTTCCGGCCGTGTGTACAGGTATTTTCCACCCGCAGCTCAGACGGAACTCCTGCCGCACCACGGTTTCCCCGCCCGGCCGGCCAAGTTCGTCCGCAGTGCCCCTCAACAATCCAACTCCTGAACGGCTGATGCCCGCACGCGTACCCCGCTTCCTGGCGGTATGGGTCGCGCTGGCGATGTCGATGTGGGCCGGAAACGGCGCGCACGGCATGCCCGCGGGCCGCGGCGTGTCCGCCGCCGGTGCGGAGGCCCCCGCCGCGACCCCGCGGCGGGCGCCGGGCGTGACGGTGGCGATGGTGAGCGCGCCGGACCTGACGCTGGACAGCAACCAGCCCTGCACCGGGCCGCAGGCCACCTACGTCGCCTTCCGCGTCACCAATACCTCCGGCGTCGCGCAGAGCAGCCTGCGGGCGAGCATCTCGGGGTTCGCGAGCGGGATCACGCTGGCGGGCGGGCAGGCGGCCAGCCAGTACCTGGGCACGCTGGCCGCCGGGGCGACGCGCAACGTCTACTGGTTCGTCACCTATCCCTGCACCTTCGGCAATGCCGCGACGCTCACCATGACGGTGACCGACGGGACCCCGGGGGCCGTGACGGGATCGGGGACGGTGACCACCAAGAGCATGATCAGCGCGCAGGCCGGCGGGGTGCTGGTGAGCGGGCTGCTGGGGCCGGGCGCCGTCGTGGGGCAGACCATCCACCTGGACGTCACCTACGACTTCGGCGGGGCGGACGTGGGGACCACCTACGACCTCCAGCCGGTGGGGAACACCAGCTTCGCCGCCAACTGCTTCCAGATGGTGGGGTCGCAGGTCACGGCCTCCAACATCCTGGCGATCCCGGCCACCGCGGCATCGGCGAACAAGCAGTACTTCACCGCCAGCGCCAAGCAGACGGGGAACGGGCAGCAGGCCACCATCCGGTACTTCTTCAAGTACCTGTGCGCGGGCGTGACCTCCACCGCCCGGCCCTACTCCAACCAGCTCAGCGGCACGCAGCTCAAGTACTCGTCCAACTACGAGACCTTCGTGGGGCCCACGCTCCCGGTGGCGACCAACTCGTTCACCATCTCCAAGAGCGTGAACCCCACGGTCCTGAGCGGCGCCGGCACCGTCACCTACACCGTCACCGTCAGCAACACCTCCACGCAGTTCGCCACGGAGGTGGACTCCATCGCCGACGCGCTCCCGACGGTCGCCGGCAACGCGGTGTCGTACACGGGGATCGCGGCGGGGAGCGGGGTGACGGCCGGCAACTCCAGCTCGCTTCCGGCGGCCGGGTCCACCGGGACCGTCAAGTTCCGCGGGCCGTGGGCCCTCCCCGCGGGGGCTTCGCTGACGCTCCGGTACACGGCAAGCGTCCCGGCCGCGGCGGGGACGTACGTGAACACGGCCGCCACCCTCACGGGCGTCGACGCGCTGGGGTCCGCCAGCGCCTCGGTGACGGTGGCCAGCTACGCGGTGACCGTGTCGCCGCAGGGGCTGCCGACGCCGGAGCGGCGCGTGGCGGGGACCGCGTACCCGCGCCCCTTCACCGTCACCAACACCTCCAACGTGGCGGAGAATTTCGACCTGGTGGCGCGGGTGACCTCCGCGGCGGCGACGTTCGCCACCATCGACTCGGTCACCGGGCCGGGGATCACCACCCGCGCGCGGCCGGACAGCGTGCGCGTTCCCCTGGCCGCCTCCGCCGCCGGGAGCTTCACGGTCTGGTACACGGTCCCCTTCGGGCCCGTCGCGGACGACGTGCTCCGGCTGGCGGCGCGCTCGGTGGCGATGGCGTCGGCGCAGGCCGAGGGGTGGGCGGAGGTGAGGCGCGTGCAGCCGGCGCTGACGCTCTCCAAGACCGTGCTCCCGGCCGCCAGCTCGCCGCCCGGGACGGACCTCACCTACACCATCGGGTTCGGGAACGCCGGCGAGGGGGCCGCCGCTTCGGTGGTGGTGACCGACGTGCTCCCCGCGCAGCTCCAGTTCAAGCTGGGGAGCATCCAGGAGGCCCTCCCGCCGGGAGTGACCGCGGCCGTGGCGTACTCCAGCGACAACGGCGCCAGCTGGACGTACGTCCCCGGCTCGAACTCGTGCACGCCCGCGGCGCCCGCCCCCGCGGGCTACGACGGCTGCGTGAGGCAGATCAAGTGGACGCTCTCCGGGAGCCTCCCCGCCGACGCGGCGCAGTCCGCCGGCAATTTCAAGTTCGTCGCCCGCATCCGCTGACCCCCGGGGGCGCCGCCCCCTTCCCACGCCCCGAGCACCCCGATGAAGAGAACCTGGACCCTGCTCCTGCCGCTGCTGGTGTTGTGCGCGCTTCCCGCGCGCGCCCAGCAGGCCGCCGCGCCCTCGCCGCTGGCGGTGACGGCCACCAACCGCACGCTGGCCTCCGAGACGGCCGCCGGCACCCCGCGCAAGGACGAGCGCGTCCGCCCGGGCGACGTGCTCCGCTACCGCCTGACGTTCACCAACACCGCGGGGCGGCCGGTGCGCGGGGTGAACCTGAGCAACCCGCTCCCGCAGAGCTTCCGCTTCGTGGGCGGCTCCACCCGGGCGAGCCGCGACGACGCCCGGGCGGAGTACTCCGCCGACGGCGGCCGCACCTTCTCGGCGCAGCCGATGGAGGAGACCGTGGTGGAGGGCCGCAGGGTCCGCCGCGCCGTGGCGCCGGAGCGGTACACGCACGTCCGCTGGACCGTGGAGGGATGGGTGGCTCCGGGAGCCACCGTCACCGCGGAGTTCGACGCCCGCCTCGCGGGCCCGGCCGGGACAGCCCCCGGCGCACGCTGACCCCCCAGCCTGATCCTTCCCAGTCAACCGACACCACACGATGACACCGATCCTCCGCGGGCTCGCGCTCGCCGGCCTGCTCCTGGCGCCGCTGGCGGCATCCCCCGCCGCGGCCCAGAACCCGACGCCCGAGAACACCACCATCACCAACACGGCGACGGCCACCTGGTCCGACGCCAACGGCAACACCTACACGCCGGCCACGGCCAGCGTCAGCGTGACCGTGGGCTTCCTGGCGGGCGTGGACGTGGTCTCGCCGACGACGGCGACGCCGCTCAGCCCCAGCACGGCCAACGAGCAGGCGTTCACCATCAACAACGGCGGCAACGGCGACGACCAGGTGAGCGTCGGCACCACCGCGGGCGCCGGCGTCACCATCACCGGCTACAAGATCGGCGCCACCACCTACGCCACCCTGGCCGAGCTCAACACGGCGCTGGCGGGCACGACGATCTCCCCCGCCCCCGCCGCCGGCATCACGGTGACGGTGGTCTATACCGTGGCCTCCGGGCAGGCCGGGCAGACCATCCCGCTGAGCCTCACGGCCACCTCGGTGCGCACGCCGGCCAACAGCGACACCTCCACCACCAGCCTGTCGCCCATCGCGGTGGCGGGGATCTCGGTGACGCCGGACGCCGGCACGGTGAGCCGCCTCCCCGGCGGCGCCGGCACGCAGTACACCGCCACCTACACGCTCACCAACCCGGGCGGCGTGGCCGGCACCTTCAACCTGGCGGCCAGCACGGCCAACGGCGCGGTGCTCACCATCGTGTCGGTGAACGGCACGGCCGGCGCGAGCGGCTCCGTCGCCGTGGGCGCGGGCGGCACGCAGACGGTGGACGTGGTCTACACCATCGCCACGGGCGCGGCGGTCGGCTCCACGGCGGGGCTGACGCTCACGGCCACCTCCGCCACCGACCCGGCCACCACGGACGCCGGCAGCTATACGGTGACGGTGATCGGCGCCTCGGTCTCCATGAGCAAGGAGGCGTTCCGCGACGACCAGACGACCGCGATCGGCGCGGGCGACCGGGTGCTCCCGGGCGAGTACATCCAGTACCGGATCACGGTGACCAACACCGGCGCCTCGGCGGCGAGCAGCGTCAGCGTCAGCGACCCGCTCCCGGCGCAGGTGACCTACCAGTCGGCCTCCGGCGACGCGGCCGGGTGGACGATCGGCGAGTCGTCGGGGACGGTGACGGCGGGGCTCGCCACGCTGGCGCCGGCCGCGAGCCGGTTCTTCTGGATCCGCGTCCGCGTCAAGTAAGAGGACGACGATGCGCTTCCCGCTCTCCACGGGCACGGGCCGCCGCGGCCCCGGCAGGACCGGAATGGTTCTGCCGGCGGTCGCGGCGTGCGCGCTGCTCGGGCTGGTCCCGTCGGCGGCTCGCTCCGCCGCCGGCGCGGGGGCGCATCCCTCCACGGCCGCCGACACGGCGACGGTGGAGAACCGGGCGTACCTGTCGTACTCCGTGGACGGCGGGCAGTGGACGTCGTCCGCGGCGGTGTCGGTGAAGGTGCAGCGTCCGGCGGTGGAGGTGGTGCCGTCGTACGAGGCGACGATGGAGCCCGGGGGGCGGCGCGCGTTCGCCCACCGGGTGGTCAACGGCGGGACGGCCGCGGGCCGCTTCCGCCTGGAGGCGGCGGCGCCGGCGGGATGGCGCGTGTCGCTGTTCCTGGACGTGGACGGCGACGGGGAGCTGGGGGCGCGCGACGCCGCGCTCTCCGGCCCCGTCGCGCTGGACGGGGGCGCCTCCGCCGCGCTCCTGCTGCTGGTGGAGGTGCCGCAGGAGTTCGGCGGCGAGGCGGAGCTGGTGCTGCGGGCCACCAGCGAGACGGACCCGGCCGCGACCGCCGCGGCCACGGACCGCGTCACCGTGGCGCGCGGGCGGACCGCGGCCTCGCTGGAAAAGGCGGTGGACCGCACGGACGCCGGCCGCGGCGACACCCTGGCCTACACGCTGACCTTCGCCAACCGCGGGGTGGCCGTGTTCCCGGACGCGCGGCTGCACGACCCGCTCCCGGGCGGGCTGCGGTTCGTGCCGGGGAGCCTGCGCCTGAACGGCGCGGCGCTCAGCGACGCGGCGGACGCCGACGCGGGGAGCGTGGAGCGCGAGCCCTCCGGCCGGCAGACGGTGGCCGTGAAGCTGGGGGCGCTCGCCCCCGGCGCGAGCGGGAGCGTGGCCTTCCGCGCCGTGGTGGAGGAGGACGCGCCCGAGGGGACGCTCGCCAACGTGGCGATGCTCACGCTGGGCGACCACCAGGTGGCCTCCACGCCCGCGGGGACGCAGGTGGGGACCGGCCGCCTGGAGGTGAGCAAGGAGCGCGTGGGGACCGGGGTCGTCCACGCGGGCGGCGAGCTGACGTACCGGGTGGGGTGGGCCAACCGCTCCCCGGCCGCCGTGCGCGACGTGGTGCTCACCGACACCCTCCCCGCCGAGCTGGTGCTGCTCTCCGCGGAGGGCTCGCCCGAGGTGCAGGGGCAGGTGGTGAGGTGGAAGCTGGGGACGCTGCAGCCGGGCGCGTCCGGGGCCTTTGCACTGACGGCGCGGGTGGCCGCCTCCGCGGGTGGGCGGACGGTGGTCAACCGCGCCGTCGTGCAGGGCTCCGGCGCCTCGGCCGCCACCGCGGCGGCCGCGCCGGTGCCGGTGGCCGAGCCGGACCCGGCCGGGCTGGAGCTGCGCAAGTCCGCGGGGTCGCTGGAGGCCGGGGTGGGCGAGACCGTCGTCTACACCCTGGTGGTCAGGAACCCCGGCGACGCGCCGCTGGAGGGCGTCGTCGTACTCGACCTGCTCCCCGAGGGGACGCGCCTGGTGGAGGGGAGCGTGTGGGGCGCCGACTCGTCGCGGGTGAGCGGGCGCGAGCTGCGCCTGGCGCTGGCCGGGGCGCTGGCCCCGGGGGCGGAGCGCACGGTGAGGTACGCGCTGGCGCTGGTGTCGCCGGGCGGCGGCTCGCAGCTGGGGAACCGCGCCTGGGCGGAGGCCGCCGGGGGCCGCGTCCGCAGCGACACGGCGACCGCGTGGGTGCGGCTGCGCCGCGGCCACGCCATGCAGGGGCGGACGCTCATCGGCAAGGTGTGGCTGGACGAGGACGGCGACGGGCGGCAGGGCCCCGGCGAGCGGGGGATCCCCGGCGCCGGCGTGTGGAGCGAGGACGGCCAGGTGGTGACCACCGACCGCGAGGGGCGCTTCTCCTTCCGCGACCTGCGCCCGGGGACGCACGTGCTGCGGCTGGACACCCTGGGCCTCCCCGCCGGCTACACCGTGGCCCGCCGCGGCGAGGAGCTGCTCACCATCCGCATGGACGGGTGGACCGCGCCGCGCGCCGCCTTCCGGCTGGTGAAGCTGCTCCCCGGCGCGGCGGCCGCCGCGCGCGGCGCCGGCCCCAGCGGCGGCGACGACGGGGCGCCCGCGCCCGGAGCCCCGGGCGAGGCCGCGCGCAAGCTGCCGCCGCGCATCGCCCCGCTCCGCACCGAGGAGGAGCGCGCCGGGGACCGTGCCGGCTTCCTGGAGGGCCCGGGGGTGGCGATCACCGCCCCCGCCGACGGCAGCGTCATCGGCACCAACCGCCTGTACCTGGGGGTGCGCGGCGAGGCCGGCGCCCCGGTGCGCCTGTACGACGGCGACCGGCTGGTGAAGGAGGACGTGCTGCGCCCCGACGGCAGCTACGACTTCATCGGCGTGGAGGTGGCGCCGGGGCCGCACCGCTTCCGCGTGTGGACGCTGAACTCCTGGAAGCGCGAGCGCTGGGACAGCGTGGCCGTGCACCGCTCCGGGAGCGCCGCCCGCATCGAGACCCCCGCGAAGCCCGTCACCCTGCGCGCCGACGTGCGCGCCGCGGAGCGGCTGCGGCTGCGGGTGCTGGACCGCTGGGGCGTGCTGGTGGCCGACACGCCCAACGTGACGGTGGAGATCCGGGGCGCCGCGCTGGACGGCGCCGACGTGGACGCCAGCTCGGTGGGGACGCAGCTGCGCACCGGCGCCGACGGCTGGCTGGAGCTGACCCTGCGGGCCCGCGAGGTGGGCACCGGCGAGCTGCGGCTCGCCTCCGACACCATCCGCGGCGCCGTCCCCTTCCGGGTGCTCCCCTTCGTCCGGCCGCTGATCGCCACCGGCGCGGCGCAGGTGGGGGTGGGCGCCGCGCCCGACGCCTTCGGCGCGGTGACGGTGCAGGGGGCGCTGAACGCCGAGACCTCGGTGAGCGTCAGCTACGACTCGCGCCGGAGCGACCCGGAGGGCGACTTCTTCGCCCACGGCTACGACCCGCTGGACGAGTCGCGCTACCCCACCTTCGGCGACGCCAGCGAGCGGCGGGTGCTGGCCGGCACCACGCAGACGCTCTCGGCGCGGGTGGAGCGCGGCTTCGACTGGCTGGAGGCGGGCGACGTGATGACGCGCGGCTTCGGCGCGGACGGCTCGCTGGGCGCCTACCGCCGCGCGCTCACCGGCGTGGCCGGGCGCGTCTCCGGCGGGGCGCTGGCGTGGAGCGGCTTCGGCAGCGTCACGGACCAGGCGCTGGAGCAGCGGCAGCTGCGCGGCGACGGCAGCTCGGGCCCGTACCGGCTGGGCGGCGGGATCCGCCCCGGCACGGAGCGGGTGGCGATCGAGGTGCGCGCCGCCGGGAACGCCGCGCGCGTGGTCGCCCGGCAGGAGCTGTCGCGCTACACCGACTACCAGGTGGACTACCTCACCGGCACGGTCCTCCTCCAGCGCCCCGTCCCCTCCACCGATCCCCAGGGGAACCCGGTGTACGTGGTGGCGACGGTGGAGCGGCGCTCCGGCGGCGAGGCCCGCTTCGTGGGGGGCCTGCGGATGGAGCTGGACGCGGCGCGGCTGATGGCTTTACGCGGCGTGGACTCGCTGGGCGTGGGCTTCTTCGGGGTGCGCGACGCGGCGGGCACCGGCTCGCTGGCCGGCGGCTTCCCCGGCGCGGCGCTCTCCTCGTACGACCTGTTCGGCGGCGACTTCCGGGTGCGGAGCGGCCGGCTGGAGGCGGGCGCCGAGCTGCTGCACGCCACCGGCGACTCGGCCGCCACCGCGGGCCAGGCCGAGCTGGCGTGGAGCCTCCCCGGCGACCGCTTCCGCCTGGAGGCGGGGTGGCTGCGGGTGGGCGACGGCTTCGCCGCGTCGGCCAACCCCCGGCTGGTGTCGGAGATGGACGAGGTGCGCGTGGCCGGCTCGGTGAAGCTTCCCACCGGCTCCACGGTGACGGTGCGGCACGAGCGGCAGGCGTTCCACGAGTACGGGGTGGAGCGCAGCTCCACGCTCGCCACGGCCACGCAGGAGATGGCCGGGCGCAAGCTCACCGCCGAGGGCGGGATCACCAGCGACCTCCAGGACGCCACCGACGCGTCCTCGTCCTCGGCGACGGGCAAGGCGACGCTGGGCCTCACCCCCGACTTCAGCGTGTGGCTGGAGGGGAGCCACCTGCTGCGCGCCTCGGCCGGCGCGCTCGGGCGGCCGGACCACGTGGGCGCCGGGGCCTCGTACCGGGTGCTCCCCGGCGTCCGGGTGGAGGGCGCGCACCGGTTCGTCCGCGGCGCCGACTCGGCGGCGTACTCCTTCACCTCGCTGGGGCTGCGGATGGAGTCGGTGCTCGGCGGGCAGGTGTGGGGCGACGTGGAGGCCACGGACGGCGGGCGCGGCGCCCACTCGCTGGCGCTGGGGTGGAACCAGCGCCTCAGCATGACCGGCGGCTGGGCGCTCACCTCCCTCTTCGAGCGCCGCTTCGGCCTGAGCCACGCGCCGCTGGCCGACCCGCTGCGCGCCCTCCCCTTCGCCCGCCCGGAGCGCGACCGCTGGTCCGCCGGGCTGGGCCTCGAATGGCTCCCCGCCGACAGCGCGGCGCGCTTCAGCGCCCGCGGCGAGGTACACGACGGCGAGGAGCGCAGCGGCTACCGCTTCGACGTGGCGGGCGACCTGCCGCTGGGGCCGTCCATGTCGCTGCTCACCCGGCACGACTGGTCGTCGGACGCGTGGCCCGGCGCGGAGGGCGACCGGCAGACGCGCCGCGACCGCTCGCTGGTGGGCTTCGCGCTCCGCCCCGTGGGCTCGGACGCGGTGAACGCGCTGGCCAAGCTGGAGTGGCGCCGCAGCGCGGACCCGCTCTTCGGCGGCGACGTGCTGACGCAGGCCCGCGACGAGGCGCGGCTGATCGGCTCGGCGGACGCGATCTGGGCTCCGTCGGCGAGCACGGAGCTGGCGGGGCGCTACGCCATCCGCTGGAGCATGACGGGCGACACGCTCCCCGGCGCGAGCGACGTGCAGGCCATGGCGCACTACCTGGGCGGGCGCTACGGGCAGGCGCTGCGCGGGCCGCTCTCGGCGCGGCTGGACGGGCGGATGCTGCTGGAGGGCACCACCGGCACGGCGCGCTGGAGCGCCACGCCGTCGCTGGTGATGCGCCTGGGGGCGCAGCTGGAGCTGGAGGGCGGGTGGCGGCTGGGCGACCTGCGCGACCCGGACTTCTTCGCCTTCGGCGGGAGCGGGCCCTTCGCGGCGCTCGGCATCCGGCTCACCGAGGGGACGCTGGACAGCACCGCGTCGTTCTGGCGGGAGCGAATCCGGCGGGAGTTCTGAACGGCAGTACGAAGTACGCAGTTCGTGAACAGCGCCCCCGCCGGGAGATCCGGGTGGGGGCGCGTTCGGTTCACTACCAAAGTGTCAGCACGCATCTCCGCTTGCCATTTTTCCTCATGTTGCTATAGTTCGGACGGTATACTTGTCATGCACGGCACGGGCGGTATAAGCGCGATGGTCTGACAGATCTCGACCGTAGAGAAGCTTAACACGCGGATACCACAGAATAATATGATATCCCTGAGAGGGCTGACGACGTTTGGTGAAGTAGCCGCGGAAGACGAACCCGTTCTCGACTACTTTCTCACTACCGATACGGTTCGCAGAATAGCGGATAACGAGGTTCTGATCGTCCTCGGCCGGAAGGGCTCGGGGAAGACTGCGATTGTCCGCCACTTCGCTGAGAGTGGAGACACTGCATCGTCACGCGCGCTTAATTTGGGCTCATACCCCTGGAACGTTCATCAGCGCCGGCGTGATCTCGGAGCTTCAGAGATTGAGGCATACGTAGAATCCTGGCGATATCTGATCAGTGTTGAACTTGCGGCACTGGCCCTTCGCCAGTCGGGTCTAAAGAATAGCGAGCCGGCGAAGTCACTTGTTAAATTTCTGGAGCAGAATTATGGTGGGATTGATCCGGAAATCGGTGATATTCTAAGGCCGGATAAGCTCACTTTACAGGGCCTTTCATTTGCTCCGCAGGTCCTCGGAAACGCACTGGGATCAATTGCTCTCGAACGTTCCAACACCGACCATCGACTTGGAAGGGAGCTTGGAGCATTAGCTGACGCTCTAATTAATGCGGTTCTGGAGATCAGCCGCCAAACCAACCTTGAGAGGCTTCTGCTTCATTTCGACGAGCTTGATCGTGGTCTGACGCAACTTGACACTCCCAGAGCGGAAATGCTCACCGGACTCGTACTCGCGGCCCGAGCTATCCGTGCTGCGTGCAGCGATGCGCCGATCACTATTGCACCCGTAGTTTATCTTCGCTCCGACTTATGGGATGAGCTGAAATTTTCGGACAAGAATAAGATTGAGCAGACGGCCGCGCTCACCATTGAGTGGAATCCAAGCTCTCTGCTTGCCCTCGTGGAGGAAAGAATCAAGGCGAAGCTTGGTGAGGCTGCTTCGTGGGATTGGGTTACTGATAATCGCCTGATGCGGGGATCGCAATCCAAGTGGCATCACATCATTGCTCGAACCTTCCTCCGGCCGCGCGATGTCATCGCGTTTCTGAACGCGACACTCGTGCAGGCACGGAAGCGACCAGTGGAGCCCCTCATCTTTATCAATGAGGATGTAACGAAGGCGCGTGAGTCCTACTCCCCATACTTGAAGAAGGAGCTAGAGGACGAAATTCCAGCTCACTGGCCTCAGTGGGAAGAAGGATTGCGGGCTTGTGCCGCAGCTCAAACACTCACCTTTGATAAGGCGGAGTTTGTGCGACATTATGAGGCGCGGCGTTCGTCCGGCAATCCGCGCACGGCAGACGAGGCACTGGAGACGCTGTACTCCTTCTCCGTTATTGGTTACCAGCGTAGAAGTGGCTATGGTGGATCGTCCTGGGCGTTTCACTACACGGATCCCGAAGCAGGATGGGATCCCTCAGCTACGCGGCTCAAAGTTCATCTAGGCCTGAAGGAGTATGCCAAATTGCGCGAGGAGCGTAGCTGATTGTATAGCCTCACGTCAGTTCCAGTGAAAGAATAATCTGGGGCTCAGCACGCGCATCTCACTCTCCAGCCAGTGGTTCCAGCAGTTGCCGGGCTGGAAGTCCTGCGCCGGTGAAGACCCCGAACCTCGGTTCGCTGGAATAGGGTATTGGGTGTGTCGATCCGTCCTGTCAAGAGGTAGTGATGGTCGACCCCGTCCGAACGGAGTACCTGCGGGACTCCGCCGCGAGGTTCGGGAAGTACAAGGAACTGGCGGACCAACCCCTCGCCCAGGTCACCGACGCGCAGTTCTTCGCCGCTTGACGTGGAGTCGAACGGGCCGGCCGTGACGGCGCCACTCCGCCCCTACCGGGAAGTCCGGCCGGAAGTGGGTACCTGACAAGATCGCCCCGCCCGGGTCGGACCCGGGCGGGGCGTTTCGTTCACACCCGCCAGGACGCTACTTCGTCCACACCGCCCAGTCGTTCCCGGACGCCGCGAGCGCCCAGCCGGCGCCCGGGGACCAGCTCCCCGGGCCGATCTTCATGGCGAGGTTGCCGCCCACGATGGCCGCGTAGCGGTACGCGTCCGCCGCCTGCACGGAGATGGCGCTCGTGGAGGTCACCCCCTGCCGCTGCCGGATCTGGATCAGCGTGCGGATCCTGTCGCGCAGCTCCGGCCCCCAGTCGAAGTAGTGCGGCCAGTACACCGTGGGCGTGCCGGGGTGGGTGAGGATGTACGCGTATCCCTGCTCCACCTTGCTGCCCGGGAAGGGCCAGTGGTTCTGCCCCCCGTCCGGGGAGGGGCCGGTGTCGTGGTTGTCGACGAACGTCACGCTCATCGCCGGCCACCAGCCGATCGCCCCGGGGACGCACCCCATCCGCCAGTACTCGGTCCGGTCCACGGCCAGCTGCAGCTGCCACTTGGTGGTGAAGTCGAACGCGGCCGAGCGGCCCCCCGTCGCGTCGATCCAGTCCATGATCTTCTGCCGGTGGTAGTTGATGCTGCCGCACGAGGCGTAGTAGTCGCCCGTGATGTCCGGCCAGATCTCCCCCACCGAGAAGTACGGCGTGGTGGCCGTGTTGTAGCCGCCCACGTACGACCCCGCGAAGCCCTTCACGTAGTCGTAGCGCCACCCGTCGAAGCCCGCGGCTCCGGTCCCCTTCAGCCAGCCGAGCCAGCCGGTGATCTCCGTCTGCACCGAGGAGTTGGTGTGGTCCAGGTCGCGCCCGGCGTGGTAGCCGTCGCCGGTGTCGGGGCTCCCCGTGCCGAGCCCCCACTCGTCGTTGCTCACCACCGCCTGCGCGTTGCTGGCGAACGCGGGGCTCGTGAAGTCCGCCCAGCCGGTCGTGCCCACGCGGTGGTTCACCACCACGTCGCCGATCACGCGCACGCCGCGCGTGCGCAGGGCCGAGATGGCCGAGCGCAGCTGCGTGCCCGTGCCGTACATGGACGCGTCCAGGTTGCGCCACTCGTTCGGCAGGTACCCGGCCGAGTCGGCGGCGCGCGACACGGGCGGCAGCCAGACCATGGTGAACCCGGCCGCCTGGACGTCGGGCGCCCTGGCCGCGACGATGTTCCACCAGTCCCAGCGGTGCGAGTTCCAGTGGAAGCCCTGCAGGAGCACGTCCCGCCCGCCGCCCGCGAACTGCGCGTAGCGGGGCGACGGCGCGGGGGCCGCCGCGGGGGGAGTGGGGCCGTTCAGCCGCGCGGCGTCGCAGCTCGAGACCAGGGCGGCCCCGAGACACAGCGCGAGGGATAGGAGGCGTGCCTTTGGAGGATGCGTGCTCATCGGGGTACGCGGGAGGAGGGGGAGGGCGTCACGGACCGGGGGCGGGTTCCCCGGCCGCGCGGACGCCGCCACGGCGAGCAGATTCTGCGCCACACGTAAGGGGCCTTTTTGGCGCGGCCCGCAGAGCCGCCGAAGCGGCGGATGAGCCGGGCAATCTCCTTCGCCGAGGTCGGCCGTTCGCGCGGGCCTGTCCCGGGCATCGCCCACTTGCGCTCCCCGCCTGTCGCGCCCGAGCTTGGGGGTGTGCACGGCGGCCACTCCGGAGCCGGAAGTTCCTGCAAATGCCCATCCACCCTGCCAGATGACCATGCTGCGATCCCACGTCCTCCGGCTCGTCGTGCTCCTCCTCCTGACGCAGGCGTCCCACCTGGCGGCGCAGGCGCCGCCGGCCGGGTTCCGCGACGAGTTCCTGCGGCAGTTCAACAACTCCAGCACCAAGTTCATCGAGCTGGCCCAGGCGATGCCGGATTCCACCTATGCCTGGGCCCCCGGCGAGGGCGTCATGCCGGTGGCCGAGGTCTACGCGCACGTCGCCCGCTACAACTACCTCTATCCCCAGACGGGGCTCGGAATCGCGCCGCCCGCCGGCACCGACCTGGAGCGGATGGAGGCCACGACGGGCAAGGCCGAGGTCGTGGAGCTGCTGAGGAAGTCGCGGGAGCACGTGCGCACCGCGGTCGGGCAGCTCTCGGACGCGGACCTGGCGCGGCCGACCAAGCTGTACGGGCGCGACGTGCAGCAGTGGGCGGTGCTCTTCCAGCTGCTCGCGCACATGAACGAGCACCTGGGGCAGTCCATCGCCTACGCGCGGTCCAACGGAGTCGTCCCGCCCTGGTCGCAGTGACCGCGGCCATCGCATCGGGACGGGCCGGGCGCGGAGGACGAGGTACGCGGCACGTGTCCACCGGTGCGCGCACGGCGTGCAGCGCCACGGCGCCCCCGCCGGGAGATCCGGCGGGGGCGCTGCCGGTCCTCGACCCGGCGAGAGGCGGACGCGCGCGGCTCAGGCCGACCGGGCCGCCTCGTAGATCTTCAGGAGCTGCTCGTCCGTCAGGTCCGTTCCGTGGCTCAGGTCCGCTCCCAGGCTGTGCCCGGGCAGGGTCTCCGCCAGCTCCACGGCTCCATCCCGGTAGAACAGCACGTCCCACCTGCCAGGGACGGCCTCGGGCATCACGGCCACGACGTACTCGGTTCCGTTCGGCGCGGTCCAGGGGCGGCCGGGCGGAAGATCTTCGTTCTGTCGCATAGCGGCTCACTCGCCGGGTTGCATTGTGCTGGCGGGCATGAAGCTCCCCATCCTTGCGATGGGCCCGGCATCCCGGGCCGCGCCGCTCACCTTTGCAATGCGGATGCCCCGGAGGCGCGGGCTCGCCGGCCGCGGCATCTCCCGGAGAGGAGGGCGACGTCCTGCCGCGGAACCGGGGAGCAGCGACAGGTCCCCCGCGCGCCAGGCACTTGCCCACCTCGCCCTCCACGCCTGAGATTGGGGCTCCAGGCGCATCGATCCACCCCGTCCGCAGGTGGTGAATGGAGGATCCCATCCGGGCGGAGTACCTGCGGGACTCCGCCGCGACGTTCCGGAAGTACAGGGAGCTGGCGGACCGGTCCCTCGCCCGGGTCAGCGACGCGCAGTTCTTCGCCACGCTCGACGCGGAGTCCAACAGCCTGGCGCTGCTGGTGAAGCACGTGGCCGGCAACCTGCTCTCGCGCTGGACCGACCTGCTCACCACGGACGGGGAGAAGCCGGACCGCGACCGCGACGCGGAGTTCGAGGCCGCGCCCGACGACACGCGCGAGGGCCTGATGCGGCGGTGGGAGGCGGGCTGGAGCGCGGCGCTCGGCTCGCTGGACGCGCTCACCCCGGCCGACCTGGACCGCACCGTCCGCATCCGCGGGGAGCCGCACTCGCTGGTGCAGGCGATCAACCGCCAGCTCACGCACGCGGCGTATCACGTGGGGCAGATCGTCTTCCTCGCCAAGCACCTCCAGGCGGACGGCTGGCAGTCGCTCAGCATCCCGCGCGGCCGGTCGCGGCAGTTCGACGCAGGTCTGGCCGCCGCGCCCCCGCCCGCCTGAGGTGGTCCGGCGGGGAATGGATGTTGCCCGGGGATTGTCGGACAATGAGCGCAGGCTGTTCGACCATCCAACCGGGAGGCTGCCATGAGCCAGAAGTCCGGAGGAGGGCAGGGAGGAAGCGGCGGGGGGAAGAGCGGTAGTGGAGGGCAGGGCGGCGGCCAGGGAGCCGGCTGGCCGAGTACGACCGGCAATGAGTCCGGAAAGGGGAGGGACAACAACCCGCCAGGCGGTTCCAAGAAGTAGTCCATGTCGGCACGGTGAGGGCCATCCACCGTGCCGATTCTTCACTTCGCCGGCTACGGCAGCGGGTCCGCAACTCACCTTCGGCCGAATGCGTCCGATCCTCGGGCTGCCGGGTGGCAAGGCTCGATGGGCCGGATCCTCGGCACCACATTTCGGCCGTGACCTAGGCCCGGAGAAGCGTCCCAGGCCCGGTTCCAACCCTGCGGTCCACAGCGACCCGGAGATCCCCGGCGGCGTGCCGGTGTTCGTCGGCACCCGCGTGCCCGTCCAGGATCTTTTCGACTACCTTTCGGGCGGCGACAGCCTGGACGACTTCCTGCGCTCCTTTCCCACGGTCAGCCGGGAGCAGGCGGTCGCGGCGCTGGAGCAGGCGGCCGAAGCGCTGAAGAGCACTGCTCACGCTGCTTGACGAGCAGGTGCCGGTCGAGTTCGCGGGCGTGCTCAACGCGCCCGCGCCCGAGCGCCCGGCATCTCCCTGCTTCGAAACGCTTTATCTTCCGCTCGCCTCCCCCCGCAGCTCCTCCAGCATCACCACCCGCCCGCCCCCCGCCCAGCGCGCCAGCGTGGCCGCCTCGTCCTCCAGCCCCAGCCCCCAGGTGGCGTCGCGCAGCGCCACGGTGCGGTAGCCGCGCTGCTGCATCCCGTCCAC
This sequence comes from Gemmatimonadota bacterium, assembly GCA_040752145.1. GTDB lineage: Bacteria > Gemmatimonadota > Gemmatimonadetes > Longimicrobiales > Longimicrobiaceae > JAFAYN01. The sequence goes on along the minus strand of JBFMFL010000075.1, from coordinate 6,517 downwards.
CGCCTGGGTGACGCACACGTCGCGGGCGACGCCGGCCACCACGATCTCCAGCGGCTCGCCGAGCAACCCGCGCAGCTCGTCCAGCAGCGCCTCCGCGCCGGGGTTCCCCTCGAACACGCTGAAGCGCTCCTTCTGGATGAACACCGGGCGGCGCTCGCGCACGGCCGTCCGCGCGACCTCGCGCGCCTGCTCCGGCCCGGCGCCGCGGGGGAGCACCACCGGGTCCTCCGGGGCGACGGACGCCAGGATCTCCGCGCCGCGGCGCTCCTCCGGGTCGTCCGAGAGCCCCATGCAGTGCGGCGGGTAGGTGCCCCGGGCTGCGTCCGGCGAGACGGCGTCGATCTCCGCGTCGTCGGCGGCGTGCCAGTCGCCGGTGAACACCACCAGGTCGCAGTGCCCGCGCATCCACGCCACCGCCTGCTCGATCCGCTCCCGGGCCTGCACGGCGCCCGCGTCCGAGGCGTCGAACAGGTGCCGGACGTACAGGCGGCCGTCCGGGAGCATGAAGTCGTTCTGCACGTCCACCACCCAGCCGATTCGCGCGCTCATCCGCCGATCTCCTCCCAGTCCAGGCGCACCAGGCGCGGGTTGGGGCGGTAGTCCCGGCCGGTCTTGGCCTCGGCGCGGCCGTCCACCTCCACCACGTCCGCGGTGAAGTCGAAGCCGGTCAGCAGCCCGCCGGTGCCGGGGTTGTGGCCCAGCAGGCTGCTCCCCACCCCGTAGGCGGAGACGGGGATCCCCGCCTCCTCGAAGGCGCGGATGCGCGCCGGGGTGAAGCCGCCGCTCACCACGATCCCCACGTAGTCGAACCCCTCCGCGTCCAGCGCCGCGCGCATCTTCCGCACCAGCCAGGCGTTGACGCCGGTGAGCCGCTCGCGCCCCCACAATTCCGGGTCGCCGATCAGCGACCGGTCGATCAGCCGCTCGCTGGTGTCCACCCGCACCGAGGAGAGCACCCCGTCCCCGAACTCCTCGCGCATGGCCCGGGCGACCCGCACCGCGTCCGTCACCGAGTCGTTGCGGTAGTCCACCAGGCTGGCGATGCTCACGTCCGGCTCGCAGTCGCGCACGTAGCGCGCGAAGGCCAGCGTCGCCTTCACCACGTCGCCCCCGAACGCGGCGATCATGGCGTGCGGCATGGTCCCGATCCCCCGCGACCCCCACCAGGCCCCGCCCGCGTCGCTGGACACGCTCCGCGCGCCGCCCACCTGCGCGGCGTAGCCGTCCGGCGTCTGCACGCGCCAGTCGTCGTGGCGCGGCGCCATGAAGATCACCGGCTTCCCCCCCGCCGCGTCGATGGCGGAGCGGACGTTGGTGGCCACCAGCGTGCGGCGCGCCAGCACCCCCAGCAGCGGCGTCTCCAGGTGGCCGAAGGCGCGGTAGGGGCCGCGCAGGTGCATCACCGGCTCCCAGGGCTCCACCCGGTCGCCCTCCAGCAGCGTGTCCACCTGCACGTCGGTGTGCGAGTAGCCGGGGGCGGTCTGCGTCTGGAGCAGGCGCACGGCCTCGTACAGCCCTGCCGCCACGCCGGTCTCCTTGGCGAACACCTGCAGGGTGACGCGCGGGTCGCACCCGGCGTGGGCCAGGGTGTTGACGGTGCGCAGGAAGTAGCGGTCGGAGAGCCACCCCTCGCGCATGCGCGCGTCGAACTGGAACACGGAGGGGGGGAAGCGGCGGAGCGCGGCGTGCAGCCGCGCGGCGCGGGCGGGGGCGTCCTCGGGCGGGGTCTGGGTCATGCGATCCGGGGGCTCGGTCGGGAACGGGGTGCGTGCCGCGGACAACGTACGGGGGCGGCGGGCCGGCGACAATCTCCGCTCAGCGCCCGCCCTCGTCCCCGGACATCGCCTCGCGCTCCGGGGTGCGGCGCTCCTCGTCCTCCTCCTGCGGGGCGTAGCAGTCGCGGGGCGTGTAGTAGCGCTTCAGCCAGCGGGCAAGCCCGTCCAGCCCGGGAAAGAGCACCCGCTCGGTGACGTTGGCCTGGTCCAGCTTGTCGCGCACCTCGCGCTTCAATTCGGCGGGGATCACCACCCGGTGGCAGAGCTCCGGGTGCTCCTCCAGCCAGGCGTCCAGCGAGCCGGTGGCGCGCGACATCACCGAGAACAGGGCGAACTGGTTGACGATGCGGTCGTCCAGCGAGGGCGGCTCCACGAAGAGCAGGAAGTCGTCCGGGGCCAGGCCGCCGAACTCCTCCAGCGACGCGGCGGCGCACTCCAGCATCTCCACGGTGAACACCTGGCTCCCCTCCTCCTCCAGCATCTCGCGCAGCCCCTCGGGGAGCAGCTCGTGCACCCGCACGAAGTCGATGGCCCAGATGGCGCCGTCCACCCCGGAGCGGGCGGGGTCCTGCGTGGCGAAGTGCATGGCCACCAGCGGCGAGAAGGTCCAGTCCAGCAGCCGCGTGGGGAGCCCGTGGTGCTGCGCCACGGCCAGCCAGTTCCAGGGGGAGTCGTGCTCCACCGCGGTGCGGCGGGCGTACTTGCGGAAGTTGCGCAGGAGGTGGTTCTCCATCTGCGCGAAGTCGCCGCCCAGCCGGTACAGCGTGGTGCTGAGGTCGCTGCGCGCGTCGGTGACGCCGCGGAACACGTACGGGGAGCGGTCGCGGCCGATCTCGCGCCGGAACGAGCCCTCGTACAGCAGCTCGTTCAGCTCGGTCCAGCTGTTCGCGCGGATCTCCTTGACGGGCATGGCGTGGCGGCCGGGTTCTGGTCCTCTGCGCGGCGCGGGCGGGGTGCGCCGGATTCAAGAATCGGTCCGGCCGCCGGGGGCGTGGGAGGTGCTTGAGGTGGTAATGCAGATGCATTATCCTTCGATCGGAGATACGGCACGGCTTTCGACCAAGCGAGGTGAACATGCTGCGGAGCAAGGTGACCGACCGGTCGCAGACCACGCTGCCCAACGGAGTGCGCAAGGCACTCGGCCTGCGTCCGGGCGAGGACTCCATCGAGTGGGAGATCCGGGGGGACGAGGCGGTCGCGCGGCGGGCGCACGCCGCGGGCGGGGAGGACCCGGCGCTCGCGCCGTTCCTGGAGCTGCTGGAGCGCGACGTCGCCGCGCACCCGGAGCGCCTGCGCGGGATGCCCGAGCCGCTGTACCGGCGGCTGCTGGCGGTGACGGAGGGGGTGGAGGCCGATCCGGACGAGGCCATCGAGGGGGCCGTTGACCTCTAGGCGGCGGGGCTCCCGAGGGAGCGGGTCCGCGCCAAAGCCCGGGGACGCCGCGGCGGACCTGGTGCTCAGGGTCAATGGCTGGACGCTGCTCTTCCACCCGCTCCTGCTCGACCAGCTGGAGCGGCTGGTGGCCGCCGCGGAGCGCGAGCGCGCCGGGCAGCCCCCGGGCGCCCCCGCGGGGCCGAACACCAAGCTGGCGGCGGCGATCCGCCACCTGGTGCTGCACGAGGTGCCGGAGGACCCGTCCCGCCCCAGGTACCGGCACGGCGGCACCCTGGGCGGGGACCTGAAGCACTGGCTCCGCGCCAGGTTCGGCAACGGCCGCTTCCGCCTGTTCTTCCGCTACCGCCAGGACGTGCGGCTGCTGGTGTTCGCCTGGGTCAACGACGCCGAGTCGCTGCGCACCTACGGGACCCGCACGGACGCGTACGCGGTGTTCCACCGGATGCTGGACGCGGGCAACCCGCCCGACGACTGGGAAGCGCTGGTGCGCGCCGCCGCGTCGCCCGGCACCCTGCGCCGCGCCCGCGGGCTCGTGGACCCGGCAGAGGGCGGGCGTCCGCCCTGACCCTCACTCCCCCGCGATCGCCTCCCAGACGCGCTCCGTGTCCGCCAGGTCGGCGAACAGGTGGTCGGGTCCGCAGGCGGCCAGCTCGTCCGGGCCGTGTCCGCCGGTGGCGACGGCGATGGTGCGCACGCCCAGGTGCTCGCCGCAGGCGATGTCGAAGGGGGTGTCGCCCACGATGACGATCTCCTTGCCGCGGTACAGGTGCCCGGTGAGCGCCCGGGCGCGGGCCACGGCCACGGCGGGGAGCTCCGGGCGGTCGGCGTGGTCGGAGCCGTAGGCGCCCACGCGGAAGCGGCCGAAGCCCAGCCCCGCGCGGTCCAGCTTCATGCGGGCTCCCTCGCGCACGTTGCCGGTGAGCAGCCCCAGCACCACGCCGTTGCCCGCCGCCTCCACCCGGTCCACCAGCGCGGGGACGCCGGGGAGGGTGCGCACCTCGGCCGCGGCGACCTCGCGCGCGAAGTGGCGCAGGTACGCCTCCCAGAGCGCCTCCATCCCCGCGTCGATCCGCGCCGCGTCCACCCCGTCCGCCACCAGCAGCTCGCGGGCGATCTGCGGGTCGGTGCGCCCGGCGAAGGAGTATTCGTCGATGGGCCCGGTGGCGCCGAACGTCTCCACCAGTGCGTCGCGGAAGGCCCGCTTCCCCGATCCGCCGGCGGAAAGGAGGGTGCCGTCGATGTCGAACAGGACCAGTCTGCGCATGGCTCGTCGGTTCCGGTGTGCCGCCTCCGAAAACAGGGGAGCCGGGAGGGAGCAAATCTCGCTCCTCCCGGCTCCATTTTGATAGCAGCCGCGTCGCAATACTCTCAAGTGGATGTGAGCGGGTGAAGACCCGCTCAGGGAGTAGCGCGCCCTTGCCTACCCATGTTCATGGGGTAAGTCGCTTCAGACCTCGCGGTAGACAGCGATTGGGTCGACCACCACTTCGTTTGGTAACCTGCCTGTGAAGGTGTCCTCAACGCCTGCAAGGAGTCGAACCATATTGCTAATGGCCTGTCTAAGAGCACCCGGTCCAGACTCCGGATCCACAGCCGGAGTAGCTTCATCGCCAGGCAAATCAACGATGCGGTTACTTTGAGTTATCACACCGAACAACGTGAACTCCTTCTCAGTGCTTCGGGCGTACTTCCGGATCAGTGCATCCTCAGATTCTGTAAGGTTGTCGCGATTGAGGATCGCGGACACAAGTAGCTCTTTGGACGTTGCCTCCTCTAAAGATGTTTGAAACACAAATTCGTCCTGATACCCGAAGCGTAGCATGTAGGCGAGCTTTTCCAGGAAGATCGGATCGTGGCGGAGACCGCTCGCAAGCGCAAGCATCTTGGGGTCTGACGCGCTCTGTAATGCCTTCCTGATACTGTCTCGCTCAGCTTTGGAACGAGCAGTACCAAGCTGCCCCTCAAGCAGAGCAGATCGCTCGGCAACCGTGCCGTAATTGGTAACGAAGGCAAGTGCCTCACCCATTTCGTTGAAACCGCTTACGGTCCTTGTCAGATGGCGAACGTCGTTGAATGTAGCCTTGCCGGTTGCTTTGACAAACACATAGTCTTCTATTAGTGGTCTTTGATGAGAAATCGTATCTTTGTCGATCACGAGTACGCGCTTTTCTTTAAGTAACTCCTCTTCGAAAAGTGTATACGCATAATCATGGAGAAACCGCTTTTCAGCTGTTCCTGTTTGCTTGTTTGCAATGTCAGCGAGAATCCGCCCACTTCCCACCGGGCCCTTCTGCTCCTCACGTTCTTGGTTCTCTGCATGAGCGTATCGTAGGACGTACTCAGTTAATCCCTCGAAAATTTGCGAGGAGATCGAGTACATCTTGTACTCATCTAGATAAGCAAACAGCTTAATCTTTTTCATGGCGCTTCCGACGGAGATAGTCGTTGAAGTAGCGGGTGCGGGTGTCGAAAAACGTCTTTAAACTAAACCCGGCTGTGCTTAGCGCAAGAAGCGCCGCAAGGATAGTGATGACGTCAACAATGTGACTGATCATTGGACTACTCCAGAGATCGCATACTTGGACAGGCGATCATAGATCGAGTAGCTAAACAACGTGGTGACTATGCTTAGAGCAACGGATGTGGTCTTGATCTTGTTGATGGCAAACAAGTTAGGATTTAACGCGTGCAGGGCTGATAAGGAAAAGAGCACTGTAAAAAAGCAAATTAGCACGATGGAAATACCGACCGCGATTGTCCTCCAATGTTCCTCAATACTATTGGATCCATGCTGTAACTCATTGATGTTCGTTATGCTAAGTACAAGGCCAAGGGCAATGAAGTCTCCTTCGTTGATTGCAAAACCAAAGGACGCGCTGGTTGAAACCGAATACATCAAGACTCGGGTGAGGAACGGAATCATTCCTACCAAGACCGTATAAACAAACCACCGAGTCTTAATCATCCTTCATCTCAGGGAGAAATTTAGCAGGTTCGAAGATCACGAACCTCAACACTATAGCGATGCAGCTGCCAACTCGGCAACGCTTACCTCCAGCATGTGAAAGGCCGCGGTGTGCCGCGCCCCAAAGGGGCAGGGGAGCGGCGGGGGAGCAAATCTCGCTCCGCCCCACCGGAGCGCCACCGGGCTCGGGCGGCGCGGAGGCATGCCCGCATTCGCGGTGAGACGCCGTTCCCGGTAGTTCTGATCTTCCCCGTGTGGAGTGGACACCTCAATAACCCTGCATAGGTTCAGGGGAGAGGAGGTGACCATGGGAGAGATGAGACGGCGGTTCACGAAGGAGTACAAGATCGAGGCGGTTCGCCTGGCGACGGTCGGCGACAAG
>JBFMFL010000074.1:0-26896 GCA_040752145.1 Gemmatimonadota bacterium | reverse complement strand
CAGCACGGCGCCCTCGGCGTCGTCCACGCGGGGGCGCAGGCGCGGCCCGGCCACCAGCAGCCCGGCCGCGAGCAGCAGCAGCGGCAGGAGCACGCCCACCAGTGGCCCTACGCGCGGGCGGCGCAGCTCGCCGCGGAGCCTGCGCGCGTCCAGCCGCAGGAGGAGCCGGGCGCCTCCGCTCAAGCCGGGAACTCCGGCTCGCCGCCGCGCCCCAGGGCGCGCTCGCGCTCGGCCAGGCGCGCGGCGATCTCGCGCTCGAAGCCGCGGTCGGAGGGCTCATAGAACCGCTCGCCGGCGACCGCGTCGGGGAGGCACTGCTGGTCCACGACGCCCCCCTCGTAGTTGTGGGCGTACCGGTACTCCTTGCCGTACCCCCACTCCTTCATCAGCCCGGTGGTGGCGTTGCGCAGCGAGAGGGGCACCGGGGCGTCCGGGTGCTGCGCGGCGGCCTCCGTGGCGGCGTGGAGCGCCATGTACGCCCGGTTGGACTTGGGCGCCTGGGCCAGGTAGAGGATCGCGTTCGCCAGGGGGAGGTACCCCTCCGGCGCGCCCAGCCGCTCGAAGGCGAGCATCGCCTGCACGGCCACGACGCCCGCCTGCGGGTCGGCCAGCCCCACGTCCTCGTACGCCATGGCGATCATGCGCCGGAAGAGCGTCTTGGGGTCCTCGCCGCCGCGCACCATCCGCATCGCCCAGTACAGCGCCCCCTCGCCGGAGGAGGAGCGGAGCGACTTGTGGAAGGCGGAGAGCATCTCGTACGCCAGCGTGGGGTCGTACCGGTCGGTGCGCTGCTGCAGCCCCTCGCGCACCATCTCCTCGGTGAGCGTGGCGCCGGGCCCCGCCAGCCGCGCCGCGATCTCCAGCGCGGTGAGCGCCTGCCGCGCGTCGCCGCCCGTGGCCCGCACCAGCGCCTCCTCGGCCTCCGGGTCCAGCCGCGTCCCCAGCTCCCCCAGCCCGCGCTCCGCGTCCTCCAGCGCGCGGCGCAGCACCGCGCGCACGTCCTCCGGCCGCAGCGGCTCCAGCACCAGCACCCGCGAGCGGGAGAGCACGGCCGGGTTGATCTCGAACCCCGGGTGCTCGGTGGTGGCCCCGATCAGGGTGAGCAGCCCCGACTCGATGAAGGGGAGCAGGAAGTCCTGCTGCCCCTTGTTGAGCCGGTGGATCTCGTCCACGAACACCAGCGTCCCCCGCCCCCCGCGCCGCCGCTGCTCCGCCTCCTTGACGACCTCGCGCAGCCGCGGCACCCCCTCGCTCACCGCGCTGAAGGGGACGAAGGTGGCCTCCGCCTCCTCGGCGATGACCCGCGCCAGCGTGGTCTTTCCGCTCCCGGGAGGCCCGTGCAGGATCAGGTTGGGGAGGTGCCCCGCCCGCAGCAGCCGCCGCAGCGTCCCCTCCGGCCCCGCCAGGTGCTCCTGCCCCACCACCTCGTCCAGCGTGCGCGGCCGCATCCGCTCCGCCAGCGGCGCGCCCGAGCGCACCGCGGAAGCGAGCGGCGAAAGCGCGGGCGCAGCCTCGCGCGCAGGAGGCGCCGCCGGCTCCTCGCCGAACAGCGGAAGGGTGTCGTCGCTCATGGGAAAGCCGACCGCGTGAGGGATGCGCGCCCGGCAGGGCCGAGACCCGCCGGGCAGTTTCGGCGGGGCTCGGCTGCGTTGCACACGGTAGTTTCGTGTGCTACGCAGCGCGCAGCCCGACCCCGGCGCAGCCGGGGGCACGCCCGAACCCGCAGTTCAAAGCCGTAAAAGCAGCTCATTCCACGATCCCCCCGACGAGCGAACGAGCCAGGAAATAGACAGCAAAACCCGCGAACACGGACAGCGCCGACGTCCAGCTGCGCTCCTTCTGCACCTCGGGGATCAGGTTGGACGCCGCCACGTACAGCGTCACCCCGGCGCTCAGCCCCAGCCCGTGCGTCCGCAGCGGCCCCACGAACCCGGTGAGCAGCACCCCCGCCACCGTGGAGAGCCCCAGCAGCAGCACGCCGAGGAGCGCCCGCCGGCGGCTGTTCCCGCTGGCGAGCATGATGGAGGCCACGGTGACCCCCTCGGGGATCTTGTGCAGGAGGATGCCGGAAAAGACCAGGAAGCCGAGCGCGGCGGAGACGCCGAACCCGCTGGCGATGGCGACGCCGTCGAAGAAGGTGTGCAGCAGCAGGCCGAGCAGCGCGGCCACCCCCACCCAGCGCCCCATCATCTCGTCGGAGTGGGTCTCCTCGCCGAAGTGGAAGTGCGGGGTGACGACGTGCTGCGTGAGGTGCACCAGCAGGTAGCCGGCGGCCACGCTCGCGGCGCCGGCGGCACCGGCCTCCAGGACGTGCGGGAGCATCCCCAGAAAGACCACGGCCAGCATGAACCCGGCGCCGAACGCGATGAGCATCCGCTGGGCGCGCCGGCCCTGCAGGGAGGCGGTGGTGATGACCAGCCCGCCCGCGAGGTTTGCCCCGGCGGCGACGAGTGCGTACAGGAGGGCTGCGTTCAACGGCTGCGGCGCGCGCGGGGGGCGTCGGGGACGCGGGAGCCCGGCAAGGTGGAGCGAGGGGCGCGCGCTGTCAACCGGGCGGGCCGCCTTCCAGCACCACGTAGGCGGCGGCCAGCTCGTCGGTGTGGGTGAGGGAGAGGTGGACGCGCCGCACGCCGGCGGCCCGGGCCAGCGCGGCGGCGGCGCCGTGCAGGCGCAGCGAGGGGGCGCCGGAGGGGGCGGAGACCACCTCCACCTCGGTCCAGGAGCCGCCGCGCCCCCACCCGGTGCCCAGCGCCTTGAAGAACGCTTCCTTGGCGGCGAAGCGGGCGGCGAACGACTCGCGCGGGCTGCGGCCCCCCCGGCAGCGCGCCGCCTCGGCGGGGGTGAAGAGCCGGGCGAGGGCCCGCTCGCCCTTGCGCTCCAGCAGCGCCTGGACCCGCCCCACCTGGACGAGGTCCATCCCGACCCCTACGATCATGCGGCGGCCCCGCGCGCGGGCGCCGCGCCCGCCCCGGCACGCTCCTCGCAAAGGGCGGGGAGCGCGGGGGCAACCGTTCCAGAACCGTCCAGGGAGGCGACGAGGTGCGAGTCCGGACCAGGGAAAAGCTTCAGCTCGGCGGCGTGGTCCTCGCCGGGATCGCGACGGGGATCTTTCTCGGCTGGATCCTGGTGCAGCTCCTCATCCTCCGCTGAGGCGCCGGCCGCGCCGCTCACCCCGCGCCCCCGATCACCCGCCGGGCGCACAGGAATATCCGCCGCAGCTCGCGCTCGTAGTTCAGCGCCCCCAGCAGGTCGTTGCGCGCCACCCCGCCGTTGCCCAGCGACGAGTGGACGATGCGCGAGCCCCCGGCCGACATCACCACGTGCGTGCAGCGCCCCGGCTCCTCGGCGAAGAAGAGCAGGTCGCCGGGGAGGAAGGCGTCGAAACCGCCCGGGTCCACCTCCTCGCCCGTGCGCGACTGCATGTCCGAGTCGCGCGGGAGGACGAGGCCGTGCAGCCGGTAGGCGGCCTGCACCAGCCCGGAGCAGTCCACCCCCGCGGGGGTGATCCCGCCCCACAGGTAGGGCGCCCCCATCCAGCGCTCGGCCGTGGCCACCACCGCCTCGCCGGCCAGCGGGAAGCGCAGCGGGCGCTCGGCGGCGGACACCAGCTCGCCCTCGGGCCGGCCGCGGCGCCCGTCGGGGAGGCGCACGCGGCCGTCCGCCTCGCGCACCACGCGCGCGCCCCAGGGGAGCCGCGCGGACGTCGCGCCGGCGTCGTCGCGCAGCTCGGCGCCCAGCGAGATCCACGCCTCCCCCTCTGTGCCCACCTCCCAGGCCGCGGCGTCGGTCTCGTCCAGGAGCGTCACGTAGCCGCAGTGGATCCACCCCAGGTACCCGTCCCCGGCGCGGCACTGGAGCCAGCGCCCGCGCCGCCGCAGCACGACCACGCGGTGGCCCAGCACCGCCTGCGACACCTGGGTGGTGTTGACGGCGGGCTCGGCCTGCATGGGGGCGACGGCGGCGGTGACCACCGCGTGCGTCGCCTCGGCGCCCTCCGTGTCGGGGAGGCGGGCCACCTCGTCGCGCACGGCGGTCCACCCGCCCAGCGCCGCGACCCCGCGGTGCAGCGCCTCGGCCGCGGCGGGCTCGGAGGTGGCGCCGGCCAGCAGCAGCGCGTCGCCGTCCAGCTCGGCCTCCACCTCCCACACGGCGAGCCGCGGGTCCGGCGCGTACTCGGCGCGGACCTCCTCCAGCAGCTCGCGGACCCGCCCCCGGCGCGGGCTCACCGGGCCACCTCCGCCTCCAGAACCTCCAGCACGCGCGCCAGGTCGCCGGCGTCGTTGTACAGGTGCGGGGAGATGCGCACGGCGCCCTGGCGCAGCACGCACACCACCCCCGCCGCCGCGAGCGCGGCGAACGCCGCCTCGGGCCGGGGCGGGCGGAAGCAGAAGATCCCGGAGCGGCGCTCCGGGGAGCGGTCGCTGACGACCTGGAACTCCGGGTGCTCCGCCGTCCACGCCTCCAGCGGCTCCAGCAGCCCGGCGAGGTGCGACTGCACGTTGTCCACGCCGGCCTCCAGCAGCACCTCCACGGAGGCGGCCAGCCCGGCGAAGTCCTGGAAGGCCGGGGTCGCCACCTCGAACTTGCGGGCGCCCTCCACGAACTCGTAGCGGTAGTCGAGGAGGTTGGCGTAGTCGGCGGAGGCCCGGAGCGAGGTCCACCCCACCACCCGCGGCTGCATGCGCGGCAGCAGCTCGCGCCTCACGTAGGCGAAGCCCGTGCCGAAGGGGGCGCACAGCCACTTCTGCGCGCCGGTGGCGAGCACGTCGATCTCCGCCTCGCGCACGTCCAGCGGGAGCTGCCCCAGCGCCTGGATGGCGTCCACCACGAAGAAGATCCCCCGCTCGCGGCAGAAGCGCCCCAGCCGGGGGAGGTCGGCGCGCCAGCCGGTGGCGAACTGCACGGCGGAGACGGCGAACACCGACACGTCGCCGCGGTCCAGCCGCTCCAGGATGCGGTCCTCGTCGGGGCGGCCCGCCGCGTCGGCGGGGACGGCCTCCAGCCGCCCGGGGCAGCCGGGGCCCATCCACGGGTACACGTTGGCGGGGAACTCGCGGTCGCTCACCACCACCGTGGAGCCCGCGGGGATGGGGAGGCACTGCGCGGCCAGGTTGATGCCGAAGCTGGTGTTCCACCCCAGCGCGATCTCGTCCGGGTCCGCGCCCACCAGCCGCGCCGCGGCGTCTCGCGCGGCCGTCAGCGGTCCGGCGAAGTCGTCGTCCTCCCACTCCGTGATGCGCGTCCGCCTGCGGTTCGCCTCGTCCAGCGCGCGGCGCGTCCGCTCCGGGGTGGGCGCCATGGACGCTGCGTTGAGGTAGGCGGCCCCGGCGAGCGCGGGGAACTCGCGGGCGCGGAGCTCCGCGAGCGCGGGGGCGGCGAGCATGGCGGAATGGGCCATCACGTCTCGGCTTGCGACGTTTCCAGTTTGTGGGAGAGCGGGTAGGATAACGCGCTCCCGCCCGCCCGACAAGACGGCGCCGGGCCCCGCGGCGGGGCACGCCGGACCGCCCCGCGGGGTATCAGCGGGGTCCGTACACGGCGGCCGTTACTGCCGGTCTGGGCGTGCCCCCCGGCTGCGCCGGGGTCGGGCTGCGGCTCCGTAGCAGACGAAACTACCGTCTGCAACGGAGTCGAGCCCCCAACGATACTGCTGTTGGGGTCTCGCCCCTCCGGGCCGACATCCCTCACGCGGGGCTGGTGCTGGCGTCCGCGGGGACCCGCCCGTGACGGTCGCCTCTGCATCCGACGTGCCTCCCGGAGCCATGAAGATCACCGCCATCGAGCCGCAGCAGCACCACCCCGACCGCGTCAACGTGCACGTGGACGGCGCATTCCGCCTGGCGCTGGGCGCGGAGATCGCCTGGGGCGCGCACCTGCACGTGGGCGACGAGGTGACGGAGGCGCAGCTCGCCGACCTGGAGCGGCAGGACCGGCTCTGGAAGGCGCGCGAGGCGGCGCTGGTGCTGCTCTCCTTCCGCCCGCGGAGCGCGCAGGAGCTGCGCCGCCGGCTGCGCGAAAAGGAGTTCCCGGAAGAGGTGGTGGAGGAGTGCCTGGGCGGGCTGGAGGGGATCGGGATGGTGGACGACGCCGCCTTCGCCGCCACCTTCGTGCGCGACCGGGTGCGCTTCAAGCCGCGCGGCGTCCGCCGGCTCGCGCAGGAGCTGCGCACCAAGGGGGTGGACGCGGAGACGGCGCACGAGGCGATCCGCGAGGTGTTCGAGGACGCCGAGGTGTCGGAGACGGAGCTGGCGCGCGAGGCCGCCGCCAAGTGGTCGCGCAGGCCCGGCGAGGACCGGCAGAAGGCGCGGCAGCGCTTCTACGGCTTTCTGGCGCGCCGGGGCTTCGGCGGGGACGCGATCCGGGAGGTGATGGACGAGACCTTCGGGGACGGCGCGGAGGAGTGGAGCTGAGGGGTGGGAACGCTGCTGGAGAACGCGCGAGGGCCCCGGGATCCCGGGTCCCTCGCGCGTTCGGGGCGGCGTCGGCTCCCCCGAACCGGGATCAGGAGTCCGCGTCGGCCTGCTCCTCCCCGCGCCGCCGCCTGCGCCGCGCGGCCCCCGCCAGCCCGGCGAGCCCGGTGCCCAGGAGCGCCAGGGTGGCCGGCTCGGGCGTCACGGTGGTGTCCAGGGTCGCCCTGAAGCCCTGCGCGTCCCGGGTGGCGTGCACCGTCCAGACGGTCTGGCCCGGGTCGAGGCCGGGGTCGAGGGTCGCCAGGCGGACCAGCTCGGTCCCCGGGGAGGCCGGGGCCTGGCCGGGGACCCAGGGGTAGAGCGTCGAGTACTCGCGCACCACCCCGCCGGTGAACCCGGGCACGGGCGGCGTCCCGTCCTGGAGCAGGAAGGCCACGTACTTGCCGGGATCCAGCCACACGCCCGGCGTGAACTGCGCCGTCGTCCCCCGCGGCGAGGCGGGCCCGCTCTCCCACAGCACGCCCGTGGTGGCGCCGGTCGCCCCGTCGAAGCCGGCGATGAACCCGCGGAACATGCAGGGCCCCGGCAGGGGCGCCCGGTAGAACGGGTCCGTGCCGAAGCACGCGTCGTGGGCCAGACCCCAGGACAGGAGCGTGCTCCCCCGCTCCACCGTGAACGTCTGCCCGTACCCGCCCCGGGAGACCAGCGCCCCGTCCACGAAGCTGCTGCCCCAGCCCTCCATCGACCCGTACACGAAGTCGAAGTAGTCCTCTTCGGCGATCCCGTCGAACGGGTTGACGGTGTACTGCTGCGCCGCACCCGCGGCGGGAGCGGCGAGCGCGGCGACGAGGGCCGCGGCTGCGGCGAACCGGCGATGTCTCATGGTGGCTCCGGGGAACGACTGCGAGCGGTGGGGTCCGCGACGGGGCACCCCCCGCGCAGCACCCGCCGTGCCGCGGGTCGCGGGATCTCGCAACTCGCTGCGTCGTCCGGGGATGGCCCTCCGCGGCGCGCTCCCGCCGAACCGCCGCGGCGTCCAATTCCTGCCCCAGCTTGTGGCGTGTCCGCTACACCGCTGCCGGCCGCTCAGCGCTGCCGCGGCCGCCGCAGCGCCTCCACCGCGGCGGGGCCCTTCTCGCGCACCACCGCCTGGGTGACGCCGAGCGCGGCCGGCCCGCTGACGGCGCCGTGCCCGGGCACCACCGCCACGAGGCGCGGGTAGCGCTCGCGCACCCGCTCCACCACGCCCGGCCACCCCGGCACGTCCGCGTCGGCCACGTTGCCGACGGTGGTGGCGGTGTCCGCCTTGACCAGGCACCCGCCGAAGAGCACGCGCTGCCGCGGGAAGTACACGACCACGTTGTCCGCGGTGTGGCCGTGGCCGGGGAAGTACACCTCCGCGCCCCCGACCTCCGCCGGGGCCGACTCCAGCCCGGGGAGCGCCTGGATCCCCGCCGCCTCCCCCGTCAGGCGCGCCGTGGCCGCGAGCCCCACCACGGGCACCCCCGCCCGCCGCATCGCCGCCGCCCCGCCCGTGCGGTCCTCGTGGGAGTGGGTGACCACCGCGCGCCGCACCGGCTTCCCCAGCGTCCGCGCGGCCCAGTCCAGCAGCAGCTGCCCCTGCCGCTCGTCCCACCCCGTGTCCACCAGCAGGCTCCCGTCCTCCGTCTCCAGCAGCATCCCGTTGGCCGGCACCGTGCCGAACCCGCGCGTTTCCGCGGTCGTGGTGTGGACCCAGAGGCCCGGAGCGATGCGGCGGACCGTGACGTCCTCCGCGAGGCGCGTCTCGGCTTCGGGAGCGCGCGCGGCGGCGGGAGCGCACCCGGCCAGGGCGAGCGCGGCGAGGACCAGGGGAGCTTTTCGGAGCATGCGTGGAGCCCTCTCGGAAGCGGTGGCGGGGCGGCGGCGCACCCAAGATACCAGCCGGCGCGCCGTGGGGCACGCGGGGCCCGGCGTGGGACCTCCGCCGTTCGCGGGGAGGGGCCCTGCGGCGGCGTCGTCCTTGGGCCCGTGGACGGACGGCTGACCCGCGCCGGGAAGCGGCGCTACGCGCGGAGCGGGGGCGGGCGCCGGCCGAACCAGGGCCGCGCCTCCTCCAGCTGCGCCGCCAGGCGGAACAGCACGGCCTCGCCGCCGAAGGGCGCCGTGAAGTGGGCGCCCACGGGGAGCCCGTCGGGCGTCCAGTGCAGCGGCACCGACATGGCGGGCTGGCCGGTGAGGTTCGCCAGCTGGGTGAAGGGCGTGCGGCTCAGGCTCTCCGTCGCCAGGCGGTCCACCAGGCGCACGAAGGGGACGAGCCGCCCCAGCCGCAGCCCGCTCACCAGCTGCATCTGCAGGCGCTCCAGGCGGCGCGGCGCCAGCTCGCCGATGCGGACCGGCGGCTCCGCCACCGCGGGGGTGAGGTACAGGTCGTACCGCTGGTGGAACGCTCCCATCGCCCGGCCGAACTCGTTCCAGCGCTGCTTGCTGCGCACGTACGCCCCCGCCGACAGGTGCCGCCCGACGGCGGCCAGCGCCCGCGTGGGCAGCTCGGCGCGGCGGCTCGTCCCCGGCGCCTCCGCCTCGATGCGGTCCAGCGTGGCCGCCACCTGCCCGAAGTACAGCATGAAGTAGCAGCGCGCCACGGCCAGCCCGTCGATCTCCGGCTCCGCCTCCTCCACGTCGTGCCCCAGCTCCTCCAGCAGCGCCGCCGCCCCGCGCACCGCCGCCACGCACTCCGGGTGCACCGGCGTCCCCAGCGGCGAGCGCGCCGAGAAGGCGACGCGCAGCCGCCCCGGCGCGCGCCCCGCCTCCTCCGCGTACGGCCGCTCGGGCGGCGCGATGGTGTACGGCGCCCCCGCGTCCGGCCCGGCCACGGCGTCCAGCAGCGCCGCGCCGTCGCGCACGCTGCGGGTCAGCGCGTGGTCCACCGACGCGCCCTCCCACACCTCCGCGTGGTACGGGCCCGCGGGCACCCGCCCGCGGCTGGGCTTCAGCCCGAAGAGCCCGCAGTGCGAGGCGGGGATGCGGATGGAGCCGCCCCCGTCGTTGGCCCCCGCCAGCGGCACCACCCCGGCCGCGACCGCCGCCGCCGCCCCGCCGCTGGAGCCCCCCGGCGTCCGCGACGGGTCCCAGGGGTTGCGCGTCGCCCCGAACGCCTCCGGCTCGGTGACGCCCATCAGCCCCAGCTCCGGCACGTTGGTCTTGCCCAGCACCACCAGCCCCGCCTCGCGGAAGCGGCGCACCACCTCCGCGTCCCGCTCCGGCACGTACGCCGCCATGCACGCCGACCCCGAGGTGGAGCGCACCCCGGCCAGGTCCTGGAGGATGTCCTTGAGCAGGAAGGGGACGCCGCGGAAGGGCCCGTCCGGGAGCGTCCCCCGCGCCGCCTCGCGCCCGCGCTCGAACAGCGGCGTCACCAGGAAGTTGAGCCGGGGCTGGAGCGCCTCCGCCCGGCGGATCGCCTCCTCCGCCAGCTCCGCGGGGCTCACCTCGCCCCGGCGGACGAGCTCCGCGAGGCCCAGGCCGTCGTACCGCTCGTATTCGGGAAAGCTCATGGGGAGGGGACAGGGGACAGGTTACAGGGGACAGCCTGCAGCTTCATCGGCTCGACAACGTAGCGCCGAGGGGGGCCGGGAATCCCGAACCCCACGGACGGTTCCGAAGACCGGTGTGCCGTCGTTCAACCCACGATCCGCCCGACCAGCGCCGCGAAGCGCCGCACCCGGTCCGTGTAGGGCGGGTGGAGCAGGCTCGCCGGGCTGAAGCGGCCGCGCACCAGCACCGCCCGCTCGTGCGAGAAAGTGCGGAAGCCGAACCGGCCGTGGTAGCTCCCCTGCCCGCTCTCCCCCACCCCGCCGAACGGCAGGTCCGGGTTCGCCAGGTGGATGACGACGTCGTTGACCACCGTGCCGCCGGCCGTGGTGCGCCGCAGCACCCGCTCCTCCACGGCGCCGTCCCGCGCGAACAGGTACAGCGCCAGCGGCCTGGGGCGCTCGGCGATGCGCTCCAGCGCGTCGTCCAGCGAGCGGAAGGCGAGCACCGGGAGCACCGGGCCGAAGATCTCCTCCGCCATCGCCGGCATCTCCCACCCCACGCCGGAGAGCACCGTGGGCGCGACGTACCGCTCCGACGCGTCCGTCTCCCCGCCGACCTCCACCCGCGCGCCGGCCCGCACCGAGGCCTCCAGCAGCCCGGCCACGCGGGCGAACGCCCGGTCGTCGATCATCCGGCTGAAGCTCTCGCTCGCCTGCCGCGCCTCCGGCGTGTCGCCGTAGAAGCGGGCGACGGCGCCGCGCAGCGCCTCCAGCAGCTCCGCCGCGCGGGACTCGTGCACCAGCACGTAGTCCGGGGCCACGCACGTCTGCCCGCCGTTGATGAACTTGCCCCAGGCGATGCGCTCCGCCGCCTTCGCCACGTCCGCCGACGCGTCCACGACCGCGGGCGACTTGCCGCCCAGCTCCAGGGTGACGCTCGCCATGTGCTCCGCCGCGGCGTGCATCACCTTGCGCCCCACCGCCGTGCTCCCGGTGAAGAAGAAGTGGTCGAAGGGGAGGGCGAGCAGCGCGTCGGCCACCTCCACCCCGCCGCCCACCAGCGCCACGTCGCTCTCCTCGAATGCGTCGGCGACGATGCGCCCCAGCACCTCCGCGGTCGCGGGCGTCTTCTCCGAGGGTCGCACGATCACGGTGTTCCCGGCCGCTACGGCGGCCACCAGCGGCGCCAGCGTCAGCAGCACGGGGTAGTTCCAGGCGCCCAGCACCAGCACCGTCCCCCGCGGCTCGTAGTGGATGCGGCTGCGCGTCCCGGCCAGCAGCGCCGGCGTCCCCACCCGCCGCGGGCGCATCCAGCGGCGCAGGTGGCGGATGGCGTGCCCGGTCTCGGCCAGCACCTGCTGCACCTCCGTCAGCTCCGTCTCCGTGGGGTGCTTGTGGAAGTCGGCCCGCATCGCCTCCGCCAGCGCCCCGCGGTGCGCCTCCACCGCCGCGCGGAAGCGCTTCAGCCGCGCGATCCGCTCCTCGGCCGAGGGCGGGTCCGCCCAGCGCCGCCGCGCCCGCTGCGCCCCGAAGACCCGCCGCGCCCGCTCCGCGAGCTCCGCGTCGGGTGGAGCCGCGGGGGCGGCCGCCGGCCCCGCGTCCTTGAGCTGCGTCGCCATCGCCCTATGCCTCCGCGCGCTCCTGGGCGCGCCTCACCATGCGGGGGATCAGCCGGCGCGGCAGGAAGCGCGGCGACAGCGCCTGGAGGCGGTTGACCGCCCCGGGGATCACCACCGGCTCGCCGGCAAGCATCCCGCGCACGCCCTCGCGCGCCACGGTGGCGCTGTCCATGATCTTCTTGCCGCGCACCAGCTTCGACTCCTCAATCCCGGCCCGCGCCTGGAACCCGGTCTCCGTGGGCCCCGGGCAGAGCGCCGTCACCGTCACCCCCGTGCCCCGCGTCTCCTCCGCGAGCGCCTCCGAGAGGGAAAGGACGTACGCCTTGCTTGCGTAGTACACGGCCATCAGCGGCCCCGGCATGAACGCCGCCGTGGAGGCCACGTTGAGGACCCGCCCGCGGCCGCGCGCCACCATCCCCGGCAGGAACAGCCGGGTCAGCCGGGTGAGCGCCGCCACGTTGAGCTGCACCATGCGGGCCTCCTCCTCCGCGTCCGCCTCCACGAAGGCGCCGTACTGCGCGTAGCCGGCGTTGTTCACCAGCACGTCCACCGGCCCGGCCAGCCGCTCCGCCTCCGCCGCCACCCGGTCCGGCCCCGCGGGGTCGGACAGGTCCGCGGCGACCGCGAACGCCCGCACGCCGTGCTCCCGCGCCAGCCCGTCCGCCACCTCGCGCAGCTCCCGCTCGCGCCGCGCCGCCAGCACCAGGTCGTACCCGCGCCCGGCCAGCTCGCGCGCCAGCTCCAGCCCGATCCCGCCCGTGGCCCCGGTCACCAGGGCCGTGCCCGCGCGCCGCCCGCCGTTCGCCGTGGTCATGCTCGTGGCTCCGCTCACTCGGAAGATGAAGGGGAAGGGCCGCCGCCGCGGAGCACGCGCAGCCCTTCCAGGTGCGTGCGCAGCGCGTCGGCCAGTGCCTCCGGAAAGTCCACCCTGAACACCCGGAACTCCGGGCTCTCCAGGAGGCGCCGCACCACCGGTGCCTGCCCGGCCATCTGGTGCAGCCCCACCACCAGCGCGTTCACCAGCAGCAGCACGCGCAGCCCGTCGCCGGCCGCCAGGAAGGGGAGCACGCGCTCGATCCGCTCCCCCGTCGCCGTGGCCCGGGCCAGCAGCGTCCGCTTGAACCCCGCCGCCGCCCCGGCCTCCACGTTGTGCTCCAGGATGCTCCCCAGGATGGAGAGCAGCGCCACCAGCTCGTCGTGCCCCTCCACCGAGCGGGCCACCAGCCGCGCCGCCGCCTCCGGGGTGCAGGGCTCCCGCACGCCGTCCAGCCGCCGGTCCACCTCGTCGAACCACTCCGCCAGCAGCCGCTCGGTGAGCGCCAGCCCCAGCGCCTCCTTGGTGGCGAAGTACAGGAACACCGTGCCCTTGGCGAGCCCGGCGCGCCGCGCCACCTCCGCCATGGTCAGCCCGCCGAAGCCGGCGTCGCGCAGAACCTCCAGCCCCGCGTCCAGGATCGCTCCCGCGCGGGCCTCCTTGTCCTCCGCGCTCCGTGCGCGGGTCTGCTTCGCCGCCGCTCTCGCCATGGTCGCTCGTGCTCGCCCGTGATTTACTGACCGTTGGTCACTAGACTACATGACCGGCGGTCAGTTGTCAACCGTGACGATGCAGTGCCGGCGACGGCCCCCCTCCCCCCGGCCCCCTCCCCCGCAAGCGGGAGAGGGGGAGAACTGCCGTTGCCGTTGCAGTTCCTGGGATCTGCGCAGGGAGGTCGGGGGAGGCTGCGCAGGGGGAACGTCATGTTCGAAGCCAGCGTGATCCCGAAAGCGCAGACGGAGCGTCGGCGAGTTCGGCTCCCCCGGAGCAGCATCCCCCGGCCGACCCCGAACACCGGAGCCCGGACGGGCGCACGAGAAAAAAGGCCGGCCGCGCTCGATGCACGGCCGGCCCTGGCAAAACCCCGAGGAAAAGCTTCAGTCGAACATGTCCCAGGCCCGCTCCAGGTCCTGCTTGGAGTACACGCGGAACGCCGTGAGCGTGTTGGTCCGCTCGATCCCGTTCACCTGGGCGATCTCCTCGGTGACGATGGTGGCGATCCGCTCGTACTCCTGCACCCGCAGGATGGCGATCAGGTCGTACTCGCCGGAGACGGAGTAGACCTCCGCCACCCCGTCGATGCCGGCGATGCGGCGGGCGAGCGCGGGGACGTCGCCCGGGACGGAGCGGATCAGCACCACGGCAGCGACCATGTTCGGGACCTCCTGGTTGAGTCGAGCGGACCGGCGCGGGCAGCCCAATCATCCGCCGCCGGCCGCCCGGCGTCAAGAGCCGGCCGCCGCGTCAGGGCTTGCCGGCCGCGGCCAGCGCCTGGATCTCCGCCGGCAGCGCGAACGCCGACGCCTCCACCGGGGCGTGGCTCACCGACTTGATGGTCGTCACCATCTGCTGCCCCATCATCTGCGCGGTCGCGCGGGTGGGGACGCGGATGCCGTCGAACTCCTTGTAGTCGCTGAGCAGCGTGGTCATGTCGATGGTCCCCATCTGCGACTCCTGCTTCCCCCCGGAGGCCACCATCAGCCCCGTCTCCGTGTCGAAGCACTGCCAGCTCTCCCGCCCCGACGCGGTGACCAGCTTGACCCGGTAGCAGGGGCGGCCCCCCATCTCCGTGCGCTCGACGGTCTCCATGGTCCGGTACAGCTTGTCGTAGTTCAGCGTCCCGTAGAACTCCGCCTGCTGCACCGTCTGCTCCAGCTCCGCGCCGGACATCAGCGAGGGCCCGGCCATGGGGTTGATCTGCCACCCCACCGTGCCGTCGTAGCCGGAGCGCATGGTCCCCGCCCCGCCCGGCATCTCCGCCTGGCTCACCATGCGGTTGGGCGCCGTCTGCACCACGCGCATGGGCATCTTCATCCCCATGGCCGGCATCTCCAGCTCGATCTCCGTGGTCCGCGATCTGTGCTTCATGTAGGCGTCGCGTCCCCCGGTGACCTCCACGTAGCGGTCGATCAGCTGCTTCGCAGGCGGGAGCTGCTGCGCCGCCGCGGCGGCGGGGAGGGCGAGCGCGAGGCAGAGGGCGAGCCCGGCGCGGCGCGCGGCGCCCGCGAGGACCGGAGTTGCGTGCTGCATGGTCGTTCTCCTTCGTGTTTTGGTTGCCGGCCGGGCGGCCGGGGAGCGGCGGACGGGGTCCGCCGAAGGGTCAGCGGCTCGCGCCGCGCTTGTCCTGCTCCGCGATCCAGCGGAGCGCCGAGTCCAGCGCCGGGTCGCGCCCGGCCAGCAGCTCGGCGCGCGTGGGCGGGGCGGCGACGTCGGGCACCACCCCGCTCCCCTCGAAGCGCTTCCCCGTGGGGAGGGCGAAGTCGCCGGTCACGTACTGGAGCACGTCGCCGTTGGGGAGGCGCCGCGTGGCCGAGGGGAGCACCGCCCCCGCGGAGGTCTCGCCGAAGACGCGCGCCCGCCCCACGCCCTGCATCCCTCCCGCGGTGAACTCCGAGGCGCTCGCAGAGAGCGCGTCCACCAGGATGGCGACGGGCCCGGCGAAGGGCTCCACCGTGCGTCCGTCCGCGGTCACCCGCCGGGGGTTGGCGGACACCCGCCACTCCCCCTCGCGCACCTTCATCACGCCCAGCAGGCGGGGCTCCGGGAAGAAGTGGCCGGTGACCCCCGCGGGCATGAAGGCGCTGCCGCCCGGGTTGCCGCGCAGGTCGATGACGATGCCGTCCGTGCCGCGCAGCTCGTCCACCGCGCGGTCGAACTCGCCCACCAGCGAGGGCGCCCACACGTTGAAGCGGATCACCCCCGCGACCGCGCCGCCGCCGGCCGGCACCCGCCGGCTCTCCAGCCACACGTGCATGGGCGGAAGCCCCGCCATCACCACCTCCTCCCCCCGCAGCGCGGCGCGCGCCAGCTCCACCGCCACCGGGCGGTCGCGGCCGTCGCGGAACCTCACCCGCACCGGCTCGCCGGCCGCGCCCCGCATCCAGCCGTGCACCGCCAGGGCGCCCTGGTACGCGCGGGTGCGGGCGGCCGGCTCCGGGAGCCTGGCCAGCGCGGCGAGCAGCTCCGCGGAGGAGTGGCGCCCCACCGAGTCCACCGCCCACCCCGGGCGCACCCCCGCCCGGTCGGCGGGCCCGCCCGCGTCCACCCGCGTCACCACCACCTGGCCGCCCACCAGCCGCACCTCCACCCCCACGCTCCCCGGGGGGCCCGACGCCCCGGCGTCTCCGCCCCCCGCCGTGGCCGCTTCCACCGCCGCGTACGCCTCGCCGGGGATCACCGCCAGGTGGGACTGGCGCAGCCGCCCCAGCATCTCGCCCAGCACGGCGCGCAGCTGGGCGTTGTCGCGCGCGGCGGCGGCCCGCGGGCCCAGCTCGGCGCGGACCGCGTTCCAGTCCACCCCGTTGTAGGTGGTGTCGTAGTGGGCGCGGCCGATGGTGGCCCACGCCGTGTCGAAGGTGGCCGCCGCCACCGCCGCCGTCAGGGCGTCCGCGGCGGGCGCCTGCGCCGCCGCCGGCACGGGGGCGAGCCCCGCCGCCGCCGCGGCCAGCACGGCCGCGGCGCGCCGCGGCCCCTTCCATCTAACTCCGCTCATCGCTCTGCGGCTCCTGGCAATCGTGGATGACCAAACACGGCACTGCTCCCCCTTCACCCGCCCGGCTCGTCGTCGGGCTGGAAGACCTCCTCGATGGTGGTGCCGAACACCCGCGCGATCCGGAAGGCCAGCGGAAGGCTCGGGTCGTACTTGCCCGTCTCCAGCGCGTTCACCGTCTGCCGCGACACCTCCAGCCGGTCGGCGAGGTCGGCCTGCGTCCAGGCCCGCTCCGCCCGCAGCACCCGCAGCCGGTTCCTCATCGGTAGCGGAGCCAGGCGCCCCACCACCCCGCGGAGTAGAAGGCGACCATGACCAGGAAGACCAGGCTCCAGTCCAGGTCCGGCCACCCCATCCGCTGCATCAGGCCGTAGACGAGCGTCACCAGGCCGGTCCCGAAGAACGCCGCCGCCGCGGCCGCGTGGTACAGGCGCCGCTCCAGCTCGTCCGAGCGCCAGAAGTCGTACGCCGTCAGCGCCAGCAGCAGCACCCCGCCCGCCGTGAGCACCTGGTGCTGGGCCACCGTCAGGTCTCGCAGGCCCTGGTCGCGGCCCTCCGACATCGTGCCGACGACGAAGCCCACCACCGCGCCCAGGATCCCGGGTGCGATCCACTTTTCCAGCGCCCGCCGCGTGGCTCTCTTCATGGGCTTCAAAGTAAAGCGTGCCTTACAGTGAGTCAAGGAGATTTTACAGAATGCTATGCAGGCTTGACTATGTCGCTGGCGGGATTGGATTTGGGGCCGAAGCAGGGAGCAGAGGCTTTGGGCGTGCCCCCGGCTGCGCCGGGGTCGGGCTGCGGCTCCGTAGCAGGCGATACGACCGCCCGCAACGGAGTCGAGCCCGCGCAAACAGCCGCGCGGTCTCGCCCCTTCGGGCCGACATCCCTCACGCGGGGGCGGGTGCCGGCGTCCTCACGGGGGGCGCCGCACGCGAAACGGGGAGGACCGGGCTGTCGCCCGGCCCTCCCCGCACCCTTTCCGGGGGCGAGCCGCCGGCTAGCGGCAGGTCCCCTTCTTCTTGCCGCGCGGGGTGCAGGGCTTGGGACCGGTCTCCGTGGGCGGCTGCACCGGGGCGAGGACGCGGCTGTACAGCAGGTGGTTGGCGCCGGAGAGCGAGAGCTGCACGACGGCCTTGGTGGTGGCCTCCA
Source organism: Gemmatimonadota bacterium (assembly GCA_040752145.1). Taxonomy (GTDB): domain Bacteria; phylum Gemmatimonadota; class Gemmatimonadetes; order Longimicrobiales; family Longimicrobiaceae; genus JAFAYN01. Next base: position 9,680 of record JBFMFL010000074.1, on the reverse strand, counting down.
GCAGCGCGGTCTTGACCGTGGCGGGCGCGGCGCCCGGCGCCTGCTCCAGGTAGAGCGCCGCGACGCCGGCCACGTGCGGAGCGGCCATGGAGGTGCCCGACTTCACCGACGTGCCCGTGTCGTCCGTGTGAATCGCGGAGACGATGGAGCTCCCCGGCGCGAACAGGTCGACGCACTCGCCCCAGTTGGACCACACGGTCCGCTGGTCCGTCTTGTCGCTGGCGCCCACGGTGATCACGTCGGGGTGGCCGCCCGGGGTGCCGCTGCAGGCGTCGATCCCCACGCCGCCGTTGGGGATGCCGTTCCCCGCCGCCACGCTCACCGTCACGCCCGACGCCACCAGGCTCGCCGTGGCCGCGTCGATGGTGGCGCTCCGCTGCGGGAGCAGCGACCCGATGGAGATGTTCGCCACCGCCGGCAGCGTGCCGTTCGCGGCCACCCAGTCCATCCCGGCGATGATCCCCGAGAACGAGCCGCTCCCGCCGCAGTCCAGCACCCGCACCGACACCAGCTTCACCGCCTTGGCCACCCCGTAGGTGGCGCCCCCCACCGTCCCCGCCACGTGCGTGCCGTGGCCGTTGCAGTCCGCCCCGCGCTGCGCGGCGCTGTCGGCCATGGCGTCGAAGCCGAACGAGGCGCGCCCGCCGAACTCCGCGTGGCCGTGGCGGATCCCCGAATCGATGACGTACGCCGTCACCCCCGCACCGGTGTGGCCGTACGTGTAGCTCGCGTCGAGGGGGAGGGCGCGCTGGTCGATGCGGTCCAGCCCCCAGGTAGCCCCGGCCTGCGTCGCCGTCTCCGCGGCGACCACGACCCCGTCCTGCTCGATCCGCAGCACCCGCGGATCGCCGCGGAGCGCCTCCACCAGCACGCTCGACAGGTCCCCCGCGAAGCCGCTGAGCACGTGCTCGTAGACCCGCGTCGGCCGGACGCCGTACTCCAGCGCCAGCGGGAGCGGGTCCACCTCGTCCCTGAGCGTGACGATGAAGCGCCCGGGGATCGCCCCCTGCGCGGCGATCAACGGGGCCGGGCCGGCGGGCGTGGACGGCGGCGGCTCCGTGCCGGAGTCGCAGGCTGCGAGGCTGGCGAGACCGGCGGCGACGAGAAGGGTACGGCGCATGACGGGGCTCCTGGAGCGAGTGGCTTGCGGCGGGCGGCACCAGCGCCGCCGTGACGCTCCCACCGAAGGCACACCCCGGACCCGACCGGACCCGAATCCCAAAACCATCAGCTACAACGGCTTACGCAAATCACCCCGCCGGCCGCCGCCCCAACCTGCACAGATTTGGTGAAACCAGGTTCCGCGTTATGGTGAACCCGTCACCGGATTGGTGAAGCCGGACGCCGGCTCACCGGCCGTACGACGCGATCGCCCGCACCACGTCGTCGATGGCGCCCTTCATCCGCGACGAGGGGAGCCCGGACGCGTTGGCGATCACGCTGAACGCCACCTCGCGCCCGTCGGCCAGCGTCACGAAGCCGCTGAGGGAGTCCACGTTGCCGATGTAGCCGGTCTTTGCGGCCACCCGGCCGGGGAGGTCCGTGAGCCGCGCCCGGAGCGAGCCGGAGCGGCCGGACACCGGCAGGGCGTCGCGCACCAGGGCGCCGCGCGGCGAGGTGCGCGTCCAGGCCAGCAGCTTCACCAGCATGTCCGGGGTCACCAGGTTGCCGGAGGACAGGCCGGAGGCGTCGCGCAGCACGAACGCCGCCGAGTCCACCCCCACCACCTGCTCCAGGAACTCGCGCTCCACCGCCAGCCCCGCGCTCCAGCTCCCCTCGCCCTTCATCTCGCGGCCCAGCGTCTTCACCAGCTGCTCCGCGAACCAGTTCTGGCTGGTCCCCAGGATGGGCCCGATCACCTGCGGCAGCGGCGGCGACACGTGCTCGGCCAGCACGGGGGCCCCGGCGGCGCGCGACCGCGCCGGGTCGGACACCACCCGCACCTCCACGCGGTCCACGCGGATCCCGCGCCTCTCCAGCGCCTCGCGGAACACCGTCCCCACCACGCGCGCCGGGTCCACCACCGCCACGTACTCCGTGCCCGCCTCCGCGCCGCGGGGGATCTCGCCGTAGGCCAGGATGCGGTTGGTCCCCGGCACCCGGTCGAAGTCGAAGGTCTTGGGGCGGCCGCGCGCCACGGTGCGGCTGCGGTTCTCCAGCTGCCAGAAGGCGCTGCGCGGCGCGCCCGCGATCCGCGCCGGGTCGCCGACGCCGGCCCCCGGCTCCACGCGGAAGTCGATGGAGTTGTCGTTGAACCCCAGCGCCCCCACCGGCGCCGCGTACCACCAGAGCAGGTCGTAGCGCTCCCAGTCCTCGCGCAGGTACGCCGAGTCGAAGTGGCTCTCGTCCGCCGTCACCCCGGCCACGCGCCGCACCCCGCGGCGGTGCAGCGCCTCGGCCAGCGAGTCCAGCACCGCCGTGGCCGAAGGGAAGTAGCGCCCCGAGATCGTCGGGTCGCCCCGCCCGAAGAGCACCACGTCGCCGGCCAGCGTGCCGTCCCGCAGCGGCCCGCCCGCGTGCACCGTGGTCCGGTAGCGGAACTCCGGGCCCAGGAGGTGCGCCGCCGCGGCCGAGACCACCAGCTTGAGGTTGGAGGCGGGGACGAAGTGGCGGTCCGCGTCGCGCCGGTAGACGGCCTGGCCCGTGGACGGGTCCCACACCGCGATCCCCCAGTGCGCGCGGTCGAACGGGGCCCGGTCCACCACGCTTTCGATGCGGCTGGCGAGCGCCGCGGCGGCCGCGTCGCCCGCGCGGGTGGACACGGAGGCAGGCGCAGACGTACCTTGCTGCGCATGCGCGGGGAGCGGGGCCGCGCCGAGCGCGAGCAGGAGCGCGGCGGCGAAGGCGCGGGCGCGCGGCGTGCGCAGGGCGGCGCCGGGGGACGGGAGTGGGGATGCCGGGGTCAAGATTCCGTACGTGGGGAAGATGAGCGAGATCCTGCTGGCGGACGACGACAGCTCTTTCCGGGAGATGATCGCGGCCACGCTGCGGGCGGCGGGGTTCGCCGTGCGCGCGGTGGACAGCGGCTCCGCGGCGCTGGTGGAGGTGCGGCGCCGCGCGCCCGACCTGCTCCTCCTGGACTACCGCATGGGGAAGCCGGACGGCTTCGAGGTGTGCCGCGAGGTCAAGGCCGACCCGCGGCTCAACTTCCTCCCCGTGCTGATCCTCACCGGCGAGGGGCGCCTGGAGAACCGGCTGGAGGGGTTCGACGCCGGGGCCGACGACTACCTGGGCAAGCCCTTCGACCCGCGCGAGTTGGTGGCCCGGGTGCGGGCGCTGCTGCGGCTGTCGCGGCAGTCGCTGGAGCGCAACCCCACCACCGGGCTCCCCGGCGGCGAGGCCATCCACGGCGAGATCCTGCGCTGCCGCGACCGCGGCAAGCCGTTCTCGGTGTGCTACCTGGACCTGGACAACTTCAAGCCCTTCTCCGACCGCTTCGGCTTCGCCGTGGCCGACATGGCGATCCAGGAGGCGGGGCGCATCCTCCACGACGTGGGGGAGGAGCCCGGCGTGTTCGTGGGCCACGTGGGCGGCGACGACTTCGTGCTGCTGGCCGGCCAGGAGCGCACCCCGGAGCTCGCCCGCCAGGTGCAGGACGCCTTCGCCGACCGGCTGGTGCGCTACCTCCCCGACGACGCCGTCCGTTCCGGAAAGTACGTCGCGGAGGACCGCGAGGGAAGGACCCGGGAGTTCGCGCTCCCGCGCCTTTCCGCCGCCATCCTCCGCGTGGACCCCGCCCGCTGGATCTCCCTGGACCACCTGGGGGAGCGCGTCGCCGAGCTCAAGGGGCGCGTCAAGCGCGCCGGCAGCACCGGGATCGAGGAAGGCGAGCTGGCCTCCTGATCCCGGCGCCGGTGCTCAGGCCGCCGGGGGCGGGAGCTGCGGCCCCCGCCCGTGCGCCAGCTCCCGGAACTCGTACACGATCACCCCCTCGTCCGTCACCTCCGAGTTCACCCGCAGGCCGTCCTCCAGCGAGTTCAGCACCTTTTCCGCGCGCGGCAGCGGCCACCCCAGCGCCGCCGCCGTCTCCGTCACCGTGAGCCGCCCGCGCCGCTGCGCCGCCAGCGCCAGCACCGGCATCTGCAGGTTGGAGAGGAGGGCCGCCCGGCGCGCCTCACGCTCCCTGCGCGCGACGCCCTGCAGCGCCGCCCCGCCCCCCGCCGCCGCCAGCCCGAACAGCGCCGGCCCGATCGCGAACTCGCCCACCGCGACGATCATCAGGATCGCCGCGAGCGCGAACAGCGCGATGGAGAACCCGTTGGCCACGGAGCCGCGCCCCGCCGCGATCGCGGGCATGCCGCCCTGCCCCGCACCGGCGCCCGCCAGCCGCAGGTAGTCCTTCTGGTTGCCCCAGTCCTTGCCGCAGCGCGGGCAGATGGTGTGGTTGTGGAAGGAGAGGAAGTAGACCAGGCTGAACACCAGCCAGCTGATCATCCCCAGGGCGACCAGCCCGGCGATGTGCGTCCCCTTGGAGAAGTACGACACCCCCTCCCCCACGTAGCCGCAGCGCGGACAGGTGTGCCCCACCAGCGCGGGCGGCGCCTGCCCGGCCGGCCGCACGGTCGGCGCGTACGCCAGCTGCTGCGGGGTGTACGCCGGCTGTGCGCCGTACCCGGGGTGCGCGTGGCCCGCCGCGGCGGCCACCGCGGCGCCGCAGGTGGTGCAGTGGGTGCGTCCGGCCGGAACGTGGGCCCCACAGGTGGAACAGTACATTATCAGCTCCCGCCGCGCGGCGCGGCGTCCATTCGGAGTTGGGATGGCTCGGGACCGTCTACGTCCCTCTGATACGACCGTCGCCGCAAAAAGATTCATGGGCGGCCATCCCCGCCAGGGGCCCCGGAGCGACCGCAAGCCCCGCGCCCGGCGCCGGAGGCCCGCGCCTCCCGCAACCCGCTGCGGCAGAGTATCTTTGGGAATCACCCAGGAGGAGCCCGCCCATGAAGTTCCCGCTCGCCCGCGCCGCCGCCGCCCCGCTCGCCGCCCTGCTCGCCGCGGGGTGCTCCCTGGCATCCGTGCCGGGCGCCGGCGCGCACCGCCCGGCCGCCCATGTGGGGCACGTGGTGCTCGTCTCCATCGACGGGCTGCGGCCGGACGCCATCGAGGCGGCGGGCGCGTCCACGCTGCGCGGGCTGATGCGGGAGGGGGCGTACACGCTGGAGGCGAGCACCATCTCCCCCAGCAAGACGCTGCCGTCGCACACCTCCATGCTCACCGGCGTGGGCCCGGCCAAGCACGGGATCACCTGGAACGACGACCGCACGGGGGAGACCGGCCGGGTGGGCGTGCCCACGGTCTTCGACCTGGCGGACTCGGCGGGGCTGGACCCGGCGGCGTTCTTCGGCAAGGCCAAGTTCCGCCACCTGGTGGGCGCGGGCGACCCGGGCTTCTGGGCCACGGCGCCGCGCGGGGCCGAGGTGCTCCTGGCCCCGCGGATGGTGGAGGACGTGGAGCGCTACCTCAAGTTCCGCGGCCCGGAGTTCCTCTTCGTCCACGTGTCCGACCCGGACATCGCCGGCCACACCATGGGCTGGATGTCCGCGCCCTACCGCGCCGCCGTGCGCCGCGCCGACGCCGCCGTGGGCCGCATCCTGCGCTCCGCCCGCGCCCGCTACGGCGACGACTTCGTCCTGATCGTCACCGCCGACCACGGCGGCCACGCCCGCACCCACGGCAGCGACGCCGCCGTGGACAGGACCATCCCCTGGATCGCCTGGGGCCGCGGCATCGCCCCCGGCCGCATCGCCGGCCCGGTGACCACCTACGACACCGCCGCCACGGTGCTCTGGCTGCTGGGCGTCCCCCGCCCGGAGGCCTGGGACGGGCGGCCGGTGGCGAGGGCGTTCGCGTTCGGCGAGGCGAGGGGGGCGGCGACGGGAGGGGCGCAGTGACGGCAGTGCGAATGTGCGGAAGTGCGGAAGTGCGGAAGTGCGTGAGTGCGAAAGTGTTCATCCGGTGCACGCGCAGCGTGCAGCGTCACGGCGCCCCCACCTCGATGCCGAGGCGGGGCGCCGTTTTTTTGCCGTTTGCGGGTCGTAGTACCCGTATGATCCGTGACGGAGGGAGACTCACGCGGCGGTTTGCGTGAGGCTCACTCCGGCGAGGTGAGACCCGCCGGCAGTTTGGCGGGGCTCGCCGAGCCCGCGGAGGAGACCGGCGGGGCAGTTTCCGCCGGGCTCCGGAGCGGCCCGCCTCAGCGAGAAGAAGACAGCCTTACCAGCGCGAACGAGAACCGCGCGCGTCGATGTGGACGAACGGACTGCGGGCGCCGTTCTCCAGGTACACCCCCACCCCTCCGATCAGCTCGGGAAACCTCGCCTCCACACGCTCCACCGCGCGCAGCATGATCTCCGCGTCCCGCACGTCGCGGCGGCCGTCCTGGTTGAGGTCGTCGATGTAGTTGTCCTGGTCGCTGTCCACCCACACGTCCGACGCGTCGCCGTAGGTGTGCCGGGAGAGCTGCGCCCGGCCGCCGTCGCCCACGCCCTCCTGGTTGTACGACGGGGTGCGGAAGCCGCTCATCACCGCCATGTGGTCGGCGCGCATCCCCATGGCGCGCAACTCCTGCATCACCAGCTCCAGCTTGTCGATGAGCCGCAGGTCCAGCGCGACGTACTTGGGCCAGACGGCGAACTGGTTCTTGGTGAGGAAGTTGCGCAGGCGGAAGTGCTCGGACACCTGCAGGTCCTGGTTCTCCGGCGTCACCTCGATGAAGCCCGCGGGCGGCGCGTAGCGGTCGCCGCGGGCGCCCCCCTCGGTGCTCCAGTCGCCCATGAAGTAGCCGTTCACGTACCCGCCGCGCTTGGCGGCGAAGGGGACGCGCGTCAGCACCGTCAGCTCGCCCACCTCGCGGCTCCACCCCTGCCCGCGCAGCAGCAGGCGCCAGGCGCCGGAGCCGGCGGGCGCGCTCACCGTGTTCCCCACCACGGGCTCGCCGGCCAGGGCGGCGGCGCCCACGGGCGAGCCCAGCAGCCGCGGGCCGCGCGCGGGCTCCCGCGTCCCCGGGAGCGGGTGCCACGCGTACGTCGCGGGCGCCGGGCCGCCCTCCCACACCAGCGGCAGCTCCAGCGGCTGCGCCGGGTCCGCGATGGCCACGCGCAGGGCGCCGCTCCGCCCGAAGGCGCGCGGGGCGACGCGCACCGCCGCGGGAGGCCGGAGCGAGTCGGCAGGGGCCGGGCGGGGGGCGGAGACCAGCGTGTCCGGGGCCGCGAGGGCCGCCGCGAGCGCGGCCAGGGCGGACGCGGCGAGGCCGGCGAGGGGATGGGGCATGGGGGCTCCTGCGTTGGGGACGCGGCGTGGACGGGCGCGGCGCACGGGGGCGGTCAGGGGCGCAGCTCCACCAGCTCCAGGACCGGGTGGCCCATCAGCGGCGAGGCGCCGTGGCGCACGCGCGCCGTGAAGCCGAACCGCTGCATGGGGAGCAGCCGCTTGACCGCCAGCGCCTGCTCGGGCGTCACGGCGATGTACACGAAGCCGGGCTCGTCGGCGGGGTCGCGCGCCAGCACGTACAGCTCGCCCGGGGTGAAGTCGGTGCGGACCGGGTCGGCGCGCTGGAGCGCCAGGAAGCGCGCCGACCAGGCGACGCTCTGGCCCCGGTGGGCCTCGGGCTCGGCGCGGAGCAGCGAAGGGGTGAGCCCCGCGGCGGGGGCGCCGGGGAGGGGCGAGCGGGTCCACCCCTCCACCCGCACCCGCGTCCACTCCCCGCGCCGCTCCACGGCCTGCACCCGCGCCCCCGCCGGGAGCACGGCCAGGGTGTCGCCGTCCGGCGCGGCCTGCACGACCACGGGGGCGGGGCGGGCGGGCGGCTTCGCCTGCGCGCGGGCGCAAACGGGGAGCGCGGCCTGCGCCAGGAGGAGCAGGAAAAACGGGAGCTTCGGGGACCGCACGGGGGGCAGCTTCGGGGTGGCACGCCCCCGGGGGGGCATGTAGATTCTCGCGGTGGCAGGAGTCCAGTGTAAGTCGGGGCTCCGCCCGCTGTCAACCGACCCGTCCGCCCGCACCCCGAGCCCGCGCCATGCCCGAGCAGCCCGTCCCCGCTTCCGAGAACGACCCCGGCGCCGCCGGCCGGCCGCGCGTGGCGCTGGTGATCCTGGACGGGTGGGGGCTGCGCGAGCCCGCCGACGACAACGCGGTCACCCGGGCGGACACGCCCACCTGGCGGCACCTGTGGGAGGGGGGCGACTACCCGCGCGCCACGCTCGCCACGCACGGCCCCGCCGTCGGCCTCCCCGAGGGGCAGATGGGGAACTCCGAGGTGGGGCACATGAACCTGGGCGCCGGGCGCGTGGTGATGCAGTCGCTGCTGCGCATCTCCCGGGCGATCGAGAGCGGCGAGTTCGCCGAGATCCCCGCGTTCGGGGAGCTGATCCGGGAGGTGCGGGAGAGCGGGGGGACGCTGCACCTGATGGGGCTGATCGGGCCGGGCGGGGTGCACGCGGTGGACGCGCACCTGCTGGCGCTCTGCGAGATGGCGCAGAGGCACGGGCTGCCGCGGGTGCGGGTGCACGCCTTCCTGGACGGGCGCGACACGCCGCCGCAGTCGGCGCGCGACTACCTGACGGAGCTGGTGGGGCGCGCCAACCACGGGCCGGCGTGCTCCATCGCCACGGTCGTCGGGCGCTACTGGGCCATGGACCGCGACCGCCGCTGGGACCGGACCGAGAAGGCGTACCGGGCGATGGTGTACGGCGAGGGGACGCCGGTGACGGACCCGGTGGCCGCGGTGGCGGAGGCGTACGCCTCGGGCGAGACGGACGAGTTCGTGAAGCCGCGGGTGGTGGTGGACGCGGCGGGCGAGCCGGCAGGGCGGATCCGCGACGGGGACGGGGTGATCTTCTTCAACTTCCGCTCGGACCGCGCCCGGCAGATGACGCGCGCCCTGGCCGACCCGGAGTTCGCGGGCTTCGACCGGGGGCCGGGGCACCCGCGGGTGCGGGTGGTCACCATGACGCAGTACGACGAGGAGTTCCCCCTCCCCGCGGCGTTCCCGCCGCAGCCCATGGACAACATCCTGTCCGAGGTGCTGGAGGCGCACGGGCTGGCCGGCTTCCGCACCGCCGAGACGGAGAAGTACCCGCACGTCACCTACTTCTTCAACGGGGGCGAGGAGGAGCCGCCCGCGGGGGAGGAGCGCCGCCTGGTGCCCTCGCCCAGGGTGGCCACCTACGACCTGCAGCCGGAGATGAGCGCGCCGGACGTGGCCCGGGGGCTGGTGGAGGCGATCCGCTCGCGGCGCTACGACGTGCTGGTGTGCAACTTCGCCAACCCGGACATGGTGGGGCACACCGGGGTGCTGGAGGCGGCGGTCCGCGCCGTGGAGACGGTGGACGCCTGCCTGGGCGAGACGCTGCGGGCGTGCCGCGAGACGGACACCGCGCTGATCGTCACCGCGGACCACGGCAACTGCGAGCAGATGTGGGACCCCACCACGGGCGGGCCCCACACCGCCCACACCACCAACCCGGTGGGGATCGTGCTGGTGGAGCCGGAGGGGCGGCGCACCGCCGCGGGGCTGGAGCACGGCGCGCTGTGCGACGTGGCGCCCACCATCCTGGGGCTGCTGGGCGTCCCCCAGCCGGCGGAGATGACCGGCCGCGACCTGCGGCGGCCCCTCGGCTAGCCCGGCGCCGCGGCCAGCCCCGCGCGCTTGCGTGCGCGGGGGAACAAAGACTAGCTTCGCGAGG
>JBFMFL010000073.1:0-26961 GCA_040752145.1 Gemmatimonadota bacterium | reverse complement strand
GAATAGAAACAACCCCCTGTTCAGGACGCCCTCCGGAGTCGCATCTGATTAAGCCGTCGCCTCTTAGCCGAACGACAAGCGTTTCATTCGACAGGGTCGGCGGCAGACGGTGGAAGACTCACGCGGGTTCGAGCCGAAAAACTTCGGGGCCGGAGGATCGTCCTCCGGCCCCGCTCGTTTTTCCGCCGACCGGTCCGCTATACGCCGGCCGGCTCCGCCGTCCGCGCCCTGGCCGGGTAGTGGGTCTCCACGTAGTCGTCCAGGATGCGCTTGAACTCCTCGGCGATGAAGTCGCCCTTGAGCGTCACGCGGTGCTCGCCGTCCACGTAGACGGGGGCCTTGGGCTCCTCGAAGGTGCCGGGGAGCGAGATGCCCAGGTTGGCGTGGCGGCTCTCGCCGGGGCCGTTCACCACGCACCCCATCACCGCCACCTTCATCTCCTCCACGCCGGGGTGCGTCTCGCGCCACACGGGCATCTGGTCGAGCAGGTAGCCCTGGATGTCCTCGGCCAGCTTCTGGAAGTAGGTGGAGGTGGTGCGGCCGCAGCCGGGGCAGCTGGTGACCTGCGGGTTGAAGGAGCGGATCTCCAGCGACTGGAGCACCTGCTGGGCGACGCGCACCTCCTCGCTCCGGTCGCCGCCGGGGCTGGGGGTGAGCGACACGCGGATGGTGTCGCCGATCCCCTGCTGGAGCAGGATGGACAGCCCCGCGGTGGAGGCCACCACGCCCTTGGTGCCCATGCCGGCCTCGGTGAGGCCCAGGTGCAGCGGGTAGTCGCAGAGGGCGGCGAGGCGGCCGTAGACGGCCACCAGGTCCTGCACGCCGCTCACCTTGGCGGACAGGATGATGCGGTCGTGCGGGAGCCCCACCTCCTCGGCCAGCGCGGCGGAGCGCAGCGCGCTCTCGATCATGGCGGAGCGGAGCACCTCCTGCGCGTCCACCCGGTCCTCCAGGGGGAGGCCGGCGTTGGCGTCCATCATCTGCGCCAGGAGGCTCTGGTCCAGCGAGCCCCAGTTGACGCCGATCCGCACCGGCTTGCCCCAGCGGACCGCCTGCTCCACGATGGTGGCGAAGTTGGCGTCGCGCCGGGTGGTGCCCACGTTGCCGGGGTTGATGCGGTACTTGGCCAGCGCCCGTGCGGTGTCCGGGTACCGGGTGAGCAGCAGGTGGCCGTTGTAGTGGAAGTCGCCCACGATGGGGACGTCCACGCCGCGCGCCAGCAGCCCGTCCACGATGTGCGGGACGGCGCGGGCGGCCTCGTCGTTGTTGACGGTGACGCGGACCACCTCGCTCCCCGCGCGCCAGAGCGCGGCGATCTGCCGGACCGTCCCCTCCACGTCGGCCGTGTCGGTGTTGGTCATGGACTGCACCACCACCGGGTGCTCGCTCCCCACCTTGACGCCGCCGACGTCTACGGTGACGGTCCTTCTGCGCTGGATGGCTGACATCTGCCCGTTGGGTGCTGTGCGGGGACTTCCCGGAAAGGGTGAAATCTAGCGCCGGGTGCGCCTTACGCGGAAGCCGGCAGCCCCACCCGGGCGCACAGGCGGCGGAAGCGGGGGTCGCCCCGCACCGGGTCGAGCAGCGGGTCCACGCCCAGGTACACCACGGAGCCGGAGCGGGCGTCGCACGCGCGCTCCAGCTGGTCCAGCGCGGCGTCGGCGTCGCCCAGACCCAGGTGCACCACGGCGAAGTACTCGGGCGGGACCCAGCGCTCCGCCGCGGCGCGCCGCAGCCGGGCGAGCGCCGCCTCCGCGGCCGCCCGCCTTCCCGCGCGGCCCTGCGCGTGCCCCAGCAGCGCGAGCACCACGGGACGGGGACCGCCGGGAGCCTCCGCCGCCCGCTCCAGCTCCGCCGCCGCTTCACCCGCCGCCCCGGCCTGCGCCAGCGTCACCCCCAGCCCCAGCCGCGCGGGGAGGAAGCCCGGCTCCGCCGCCAGCACGGCGCGGTACTCCCGCGCGGCGCCCCCCAAGTCGCGCGCGAAGTACAGCTGCCGGGCCAGCGCGGTCCCCATCACCAGCGACATGGGGTCCAGCTCGCGCGCCCGCCGCACCGCGTCCAGCGCCTCGGCATGGCGTCCGACCGCGCCCAGGTACAGCGAGTACCAGTGGTAGGCGACGGCGTAGCCGGGGTTGAGCCCCAGGGCGCGGCGGAAGGCGCGGGCGGCGCCCTCCCAGTCCCACTCGTAGTTGAGCAGGACGTTGGCGAGGGCGGTGTGCGCCTCGGCCAGGTCGGGGCGGAGGGCGAGGGCGCGCGCGGCGGCCTCCCGCGCCCGGGGGTAGATCTCGCCCGGGGGGTGGACGCCGTAGTCGAAGGCGCCCAGCATGTTGTACGCGTCCGCCAGCCCGATGTGGGCCAGCGCGTAGGCGGGGTCGCGCTCCAGCGCCCGCCGGAAATGGCCGACGGCCTCCTCCAGCCCCTCGGGGGTGCGGGTGTACCAGGCCGCCCGGCCGCGCAGGTAGAGGGCGTGGGCCTCCGGGTCCCCGGTGGATTCGAGCACCAGTGCCCCGCCCTCCCCCGCCAGCTCCACCCGCAGCGCCTCCACCACGGCGCGGGCGATCTCGTCCTGCACGGCGAACACGTCGCCGATCTCGCGGTCGTAGCGCTCCGACCAGAGCAGCGAGCCGGTGGCGGCCTCCACCAGCCGCACCCGGATGCGCAGGCTCTCCCCGCCCCGGCGGACGCTCCCCTCCAGCAGGTGGCTCACCCCCAGCTTCGCCCCGATCTCCGGCGCGGACGCGCGCGTGCCGCGGAAGGCGAACGCGGAGGTGCGGGCGATCACGCGCAGCCCGCGCACGCGGCTGAGCGCGTCGGTGATCTCCTCGGTGAGCCCGTCGCTGAAGAAGTCGCTCCTGCGCCCGCGGGTGTCGTCCTCGAAGGGGAGCACGGCGATCCCCGCCGGGGGAGCGGCGGCCGGGACTGCGGGCTGCGGGGGAGGCGCCGCGGCGGGGTCGGGCTCCCGCACGGGCGGCGGGGGCGCCGGGCTGGCCGCGGGCGCCGGCGCGCGGCGCAGCCGCTCGGCCAGCGCGAGCACCTCCGCGTCGGGCTCGGCGTCGAACTCCTCGCGGAAGAGCGCGGCGTGCACCCCGGCGTGGCGCAGCGCGCCGGCGCGGTCGCCCGCCCTCTCCAGGGCCTCCATCAGCCGCAGCGCCACCCGGGCGCAGGCGGGGTCCTCGGCGGCCAGGCGCCGCCACCACCCGGCGGCCGCGCGGGGATCGCCCGCGGCCGCGGCCTCCTCCGCCAGCGCCTCCAGCGCCTCCATGTGGGCGCGGGCCAGCGCGTCTCGCACCCCCTCGGCCCAGCGGTCGAACTCCCCCGCCCCGCCCAGGTGGAAGCCGCCCAAAAAGGGCCCCGCGTACAGTTCCACCGCGGCCCGGCGGTCGCCCGCTTCCAGCGCCGCCCGGAAGCGTCCCACGTCGCAGGAAACCGCGCCGGGGCGGAGCTGCACGTCGTCGGCGAGGGAGACGACCGCGTCCTCCCCCAGCTGCTTGCGGAGCGCGTGCAGGGCGACGTTGAGGAGGCGGCGCGCCGCGGCGGCGTCGCTCTCCGGCCAGAGGAGGGCGACGAGGCGGTCGCGGCTGGCCCTGCACCCGGGGGCGGTGGCGAGCAGCGCCAGGAGTGCGAGGCGGTGGCGCTGGGCGGCGGGCCCGGAGACGGGGCCCCGCCCGTCCGCCAGGGACGCGCCGCCGAACAGCTCGAGGGAGAACATTCCGCTGCGGTGACGGCGGGTTTATCCGGGAAGGACGATGCGTTTATCCGTCCGGGCCAACATACCCCCGCGGATCGAGGCGGGGCAAGCGAGCGCCCCGGCCGCCGCCCCTCACCGAAAGCCGGAGGAAGCACGCCATGAAGGCCAGAATCGTCGTCGCGGCCGCCCTGTGGGCGCTCGCCGCCGCGCTCCGCCCCGCGGCCGCCCAGAGGGGCGCCGACCCCTTCCCCGCCGACTCGCTCCAGGAGCTGCGCCGGGGCGACGGCACCCGGGAGATCGGCCGCGTGGTCGAGGTCCGCGGCGACACGGTGCGCTTCGAGACGATCTCCGGGGAGCTGGTGGAGGTCCGGCGCCGCTTCGTCGGCATCCGCCCCGCGCGCGGCAGGATCGTGGACGGCGAGTTCTGGCCGGCGGACCGGCACACCTCCCGGCTCTTCTTCGCGCCCACGGGCCGCACCCTCCGGACGGGCTCCGGGTACGCCGGCCTCTTCTTCTTCCTCCCGTTCGTGGGGTACGGGGCGACGGACGCCGTGACGCTGGCCGGCGGGGTCCCGTTCGTGGGCTCGCTGGAGGAGACCCCCGTCTGGATCGCGCCCAAGCTGCGGGTCTACCGGTCTCCGGGGGCGCAGGTGTCCACGGGCGTGTTCGCCATCCACCTGCCGGGCACCGACACGGACTACTGCGCGCCGGACTGCGGCGAGGTGCGGGAGGGCTCCTGGAACGGGATCGCGTACGCCGTGGGCACGTTCGGGGACGACGAGAACGCCCTGCACGCCGGCACCGGCGTGATGTTCGGAACGGACGGCGGCAAGGTCCCCGTGATGGTTGGAGGCGAGCTCCGCGTCAGCCGGGGAAACAAGCTGATCACCGAGAACTGGCTGATTCCCGGCGAGGGCGGCGCATTGTCGCTGGGGGTGCGGCGCCTGGGGCAGCGCTGGACGGTGGACTACGGGCTGATGGCCCTGTTCGGGCAGGGCGCCGAGAGCGTGCCGTACTTCCCCATCGTCAGCTTCTCCTACCCCTTCGGCGGCGACCGCTGACCCGCCGGCAGGCCGTGTGGCGGCGGACCCGGTCCGGTCGTCTGGTGGGCGGACGCGGGCCGCGCCGGTCAGAAGCGCGGCCCGCCGCGCGTTCCACTCCAGAGCGGCGGCCCCCGGGCCTCCTTCCCTTCCCCATCCGACAAGACCAGAGAATGAAGCGGTTCCGTTTCGTGCCGTGGCTCGCGGCGCTCCTGCTGTGGGCCGGCGCCGCGCGCGCCCAGGAGGTGCAGGTCCCCCTCGACGAGCGGGGGCGCGTGGAGACGGTGGACGCGCCGCTCGCCGCCCGGCTGGGGCTGTTCGAGGACGAGTACCCCGGCTTCCGCGAGGCCCGCCTCTTCCAGGCGCCCGACTCTTCGTACGTGCTGGAGATCACCACGCGGCAGGACGGGCGCACCGCGCGCCGGCGCGTCCCCCTCACCGCGGCGCAGGTGGCGGAGCTGCGCGCCCGCGTCGGCGGGCGGGTGGCGGAGCGGGCGCCGCGCGCCGGGCTCGACCAGGACGGCCGCTACCTGCTCCTGGGCCAGACCACGGCGGTGGGGCTGGGCTTCTACAGCTGGGCGGTGCCGGTCATCGCCGGGGCGAGCGACACCGAGGCGGTCTCCCTGTCGCTGCTCAGCATGGGCGCCAGCTTCTTCGTCCCCTACGCGCTCACCGAGGGGAAGCCGGTCACCTACGGCATGGCCAACCTGAGCCGCTACGGCGCCACGCGCGGCATCGCCCACGGGCTGCTGGCGTACCAGCTGCTGAACGGCGAAGACAACGCCGACGGGGACTGCGAGTTCGACCCGGAGCTGGGCTTCGAGGTCTGCGAGTACGACGACACCAGCGACCGCGAGCGCGGCGGGGCGGCGACGGCGCTGCTGGGGAGCGTGGCCGAGGGGGTGGCCGGGTACCTGTGGGCCCGCGGCGAGAACATGACCGCCGGCCATGCCAACGCCATCGGCACGGGCGGCGACTTCGGGCTGGTGGGCGGGCTGGGGCTGGCGTACGTGGCGGGGACGGAGGACATCGGCGAGCGCGCCACCGCCGCGATCGCCCTCCCCGCGGCCGCCGCGGGGATCCTGGCGGGGCACCGGATCGCCCGGACCCGCGACTACACCTGGGGCGACGCGGACGTGGTCTACACCGCGGGCGCGCTGGGCATCCTGGCGGGCGTGGCCGCCGCCGACCTGCTCACCCTGGAGGAGCGCCCCCTGGCCGCCGCCGGGATGCTGGGCGGCGCGGCGGGGCTGTACCTGGGCGGCCGCCACGTGCGCGGCACCGACTTCACCATCGGCCAGGCGTCGCTGAACCGGCTGGGCACCCTCGCCGGCGGGCTGGTGGGCCTCGGCCTGGGCGCGCTGGTCTCCGTGGAGGAGGAGGACCCCACCGCCGCCCTGGCGGGCGCCGCCGCGGGCGCGGCGCTGGGCTACGTGGGCACCTACCGCTCGCTCGCCCCCGCCGCCCGCGAGCAGCGCGGCGAGCAGGGCCCCCTCGCCTGGCGCGTGCAGGTGTCCCCCGCCGGGGTCCTCGGCGCCGCCTCCGGCGTCGGGCTGCCCAGGTCCGGCGCGTCCGTGCCCCTGGTGAGCTTCAGCCGCAGCTTCTGACGGTTCCGTGCGTCGTGGCCACCACCAGGCACCAGGCGCACGACGGCCGCCGGAGATCCCCGGCGGGACAGCCGGTCCAGGGAGACAGACGGGGGAATCTCGCGGCGAGATTCCCCCGTTCGGTCCGTCCGTCCCCGACGAAACCACGCCTCCGGCGGGCGTGGCTCGCTAGACCGTGAAGTCCAGGCAGAAGCACACCCCGTCAGCCCCGCACTTGCCGCCGTCATGGCCGTTGTTCTGGCACCAGACGGCACAGTGCGCATGCCCCGCATCCGTCCTCGTGCAGACCTCGTCGCGGCTCGTTTGCTGAGGCGCTGCCAGCGCCTGCGTGGCCCCGAACGCGAAGACGACTGCGCACGAGGTACCGAACAGCGCCCGGCGCAGGTGGATGAACGAACGGCCCATGGCTTCCTCCGGTGAGGCAGTGGACCCGCAGGCGGTGCGGGCGCGAGGGGGAAAGGCACGTTAAGCGCCCTTCCGCCGTGCGGCAACGATCCCGTAGCTCCCGGATCGGACCCGCCGGGGCTCGTTTTCGCCAGACAAGTACTTCCGAAGCTCCTACGGGTACCACAGGAACGACGAACGGCGCCCCCGCCTCGATCCCGAGGCGGGGGCGTTCGGCCCTCACCCGGCTCGCTTGAGGCTCGCCACCCTCTCCCAATCCTGGGAGAGGGGGCAACTGCATGAATACCAAGTAGTTCTCCCCTCCCTCGCTTGCGGGGGAGGGGCGGCGCGCAGCGCCGGGGTGGGGGGCCCCGGCGGACGCCAGCACCAGCCCCGCGTGAGGGATTTCGGCCCGAAGGGGCGAGACCCGCCGGCAGTTTGGCGGGGCTCGACTCCGTTACGCACAGTTGTATCGTGCGTTACGGAGCCGAAGCCCGACCCCGGCGCCAGCCGGGGGCACGCCCGAACCCGCAGTTACTCCCTGGTCCGCGACGTCGGCAAGCTCTCCTCCTGGTTCGCCGCCTGCAGCAGCACCCCCGCCACCACGGTCGCGGCCTGCTTGAGGTCGTTCTCGATCAGCATGGCGGCGACGTCGCGGCTGGTGTGGTGGGTGCGGGTGTCGTAGTCCAGCGGGTCCTGGATGAAGGTGAAGGCGGGGATCCCGGCGCCCACGAAGGGCATGTGGTCGGTGCTCCCGGTGTTGCGCAGGGTGACGGTGGCGGCGCCCAGGTCGCGGAAGGGCTCCAGCCAGGCGGAGAAGACGGGGCGCACGGCGGCGTTGCCCTGGGCGTACAGGCCGCGGATGCGGCCGGCGCCGTTGTCGATGTTGAAGTACGCGAAGGGCGCTCGCGCGCCGGGGCGGAGCCGGCCCGTGGCGGGGTCGCCGTAATGGCGGCGCACGTAGCCGCCCGAGCCGAAGTAGTCCTCGTGCTCCTCGCCGTCCCACAGCGCCACGCGGATGGTGCGCCGCGGCCGGGCGCCCACGGCTTTCAGGATGCGCGCGGCCTCCATCGCCACGGCCACGCCGGCGGCGTTGTCCGTGGCGCCGGTGCCCACGTTCCACGAGTCCAGGTGCCCGCCCACCAGCACCACCTGGTCGCGGAGGCGCGGGTCGCTCCCGGGGATCTCGGCCACCACGTTGTAGCCCACCGAGTCGGTGGTGGTCTCGCGGGTGCGCAGCTCCACCTCCAGCGTGGGCGCGGCGCCCAGGCGCACCAGGTTGGCGAGGCGCGCGTAGTCGCCGGCCTCCACCACGAAGGCGGGGACGGCCCCGGACACGTCGCTGTCGTACGCCTGGTACGCGGAGACGCCGACCGCGTGCGGGCTGCGGCCCGGCTCCAGCAGCGCGGCCACGCCCTCCTCGCGCATCCGGACGAAGAAGCGCTGCCGCTGCCGCACCCGCTCGGCGTAGCCCCCGGAGTCCTCCGCGTAGCTGCGGGGCGAGCCGGGGTCCGTCGCGCGGGCCAGGGAGTCCAGCCGCGCGTCGCCCAGGCGGCGCCCGGTGGCGGCGAAGCGGGTGCTGTCCACCGCCGCGTCGCCGCTCAGCACGATCTTGCCGCGCAGCTGCCCGCGGTGCTTCGCCAGGTCGGCCTCGCTGCGGAGCGTGACCAGCACCGGCCGGCCGCGCACCACGCCCTCCGTCGCCGGGCTCCACGCCCTGGGGTAGGCGACGATGCGCTCGTAGTACGGCGACACCAGCTCCACCGAGTGGCGCGTCACCTCCCAGCCGCGGCCGCGGCGGGTGCCCCACGGCTCCAGCGCGGCGTTCGCCAGCCCGAACGCGGCCATGCGGTCGCGCGCCCACTCCGCCGCGCGGCGGTACCCGGGCGACCCGGCCAGCCGCGGCCCGTTGACGTCGGACAGGTAGGTGGCGGTCTCCAGGACGCGGGAGCGGTTCATCCCCTCGTCGCGGATGCGCGCCAGCGTGGCGGCGTCCACGCGCTCGCGCGCGGCGGGCGCCGCCTGCTGCGCGGGCGCGGGGAGCGGCGCGGCGAGCAGCAGCGCCAGGAGGGGGAGCCGGGAGCGGAGCGGTGTCATCGGGTGCGGAAGGAGCGTCGGGAGGTGGGGCGCGGCCCGCGGGCGCGCCGGTGCGAGCGGGGAGGATAGCCACGCCCGGCGGGGCGTGTCCACCCCGGCGGGGTCAATCCGGGGGCGGGCGCAGGGCGAGGAGATGGATCTGCTGGCTCCCCGCGGGGGCGTAGCTGGTGGGCTCCTGCACCAGCACCTCCTCCACCGCCCAGCCGCGCCACGCCATGCGCGCCACGAACTCGGAGCGGTACACGCGCCCGGGGTCGGCCACCAGCGCCTCGCCCCCCGGCGCCACCAGCCGCGGCAGGGCGAGCGCCAGGCTCTCGGCGTTCCTCATCTCGTACAGCACGTCCGCGGCGACCACCCGCTCGAAGCGCCCCCACTCCTCCGGCACCTCGCGCCAGTCCACCTCGGCCGTGCGCAGCTCCGGCAGCCCGTTGCGCTCCGCGTTGGCCCGCGCGAAGAGCAGCGCGTCCGCGTACCAGTCCGTCGCCAGCACGTCCGCCCCGCGCCAGAGCAGCGCGAGCGACGGCAGCGCCACCCCCGCCCCCAGCTCCAGCACCCGCCCGCCGGGCGCGGGCAGCTCCAGCAGCCGCCGCGCCAGCGCCCGCGCCGAGGGCCACAGGTCGGCCCAGTACGGGAGCCGCTCGTCCACGTCGAACTCCGCCTCGTCGATCAATTCCTCCGCCGCGTCGGGGAGCAGGATCTCCAGCGAGAGCGGCCCGTGCTCGAAGGATTCGGTGCGGACCTGGAAGCGGTCGCGGAGGTGGGATTCGAGGGAGGGCATGGGGGAACGGAAGTGCGAAAGTGCGGGAGTGCGAAAGTGCGGAACGGCGACAGCAGCCCCCCATCCCCCCGGCCCCCTTCCCCCGCAAGCGAGGGAAGGGGGAGCACGACAGGTCGGTGCAGTTGTCCCCTCCCTCGCTTGCGGGGGAGGGGTGGCGCGCAGCGCCGGGGTGGGGGGCCCCAGCGGACGCCAGCACCAGCCCGACCCGAGCGCAGCGAGGGGCACGCCCGAACCCGCGGTCAAAAGCCGTTCGTCCGCCTTGCAGCAGGCGTCCAAAAACCGGTACCTTTGACCTGCGCGAAAGTACCCCCGGCGCACTCCGCCCGAAAGCCCCGGATGGCCCGCTCGTTCGAACGCCGCCTGAGAACGGCCCTGCTGCTGTTCTCCATCCTCCCGTCGCTCCTGCTGCTGGGCGCCGGGACGTACCTGCTGTCGGCCGCGGTGGCGCGGACCGACTCGCTGGGGGCCTGGGAGCGCATCGCGGCCAGCGGGCGCGAACTGGTGGGGCGCGCGGAGGCCGGCGGCGACCCGGCCCTGGCCCGCGCGGGGGCCCGGCACCGCGAGGAGCTTTCCGCCTCGCTGACGCAGGCGCGGCGCTGGGAGTTCGTGCTGGAGCGCGCCCTGGTGGCGCTGCCGCTGGCGGCGGTGCTGCTGGGGGCGTTCCTGGCGTGGCTGGCCTTCCGGGCGTCGCGCCGCATGGCCCACGGGCTGTCGCGGCCGGTGGGCGAGCTGGCGGGGTGGGCCGGGCTCGTGGGGCGCGGCGAGCCGCTGCCGCCGCCCGGGCCCGGCGACGCGGAGGACGACGGCGAGTTCGGCACCCTGCGCACGGCGTTCCGGCGGATGGAGGGCGAGCTGGCCGAGTCGCGCGCCCGCGAGCTGGAGACGGAGCGGATGCGCACCTGGGTGTCCATGGCGCGCAGCGTGGCGCACGAGCTCAAGAACCCGCTCACCCCCATGCGCCTGGCCGTGCGGACGCTGGAGGCGCAGGGCTCGGCCCGGGACCCCGCGGCGCGCGAGGCGCTGGAGGTGATCGCGGCGGAGTCGGCGCGGCTGGAGGAGCTGGCGCGCTCGTTCGCGCAGCTGGGGCGCATGCCGGAGGGGCCGGCCAGCGAGATCGACCTGCCGGAGATGCTGGACTACCTGCTCCGCACCCACCTCCCCCCCGAGGTGCAGCCGCGGCTGCGCGCCGCGGTGGACCTGTCGCCGGTGATGGGGCACTACGACGCGCTCTCCCGCGCCTTCGCCAACCTGCTCCTCAACGCCGCGGACGCCGTGGGCGGCGCCGGCTCGGTCACGGTCGTCGCGCGCTCGCTGGGGGACCGGGTGGAGGTGCGGGTGACGGACACCGGCCCCGGCATCCCCCCGGAGAACCTGGAGCGCATCTGGGAGCCGGACTTCACCACCAAGTCGCGCGGCACCGGGCTGGGGCTGGCGCTGGTGCGCCAGACGGTGCGCGCCCACGGCGGCGAGGCCACGGCCCGCAACCGGCCGGAGGGCGGCGCCGAGTTCCGCGTGCTCCTCCCCGCGGTCCGTCCGTCCCGCCCCGCCCTGTCCGCGCCGCCCGCCGGCGCTGAAACACCCGGCGCCCCCCGGGCGTAGAAGGGGCCTCGCCCGCCGCCCCTCCCCCGAGCCAGACCCCGATGTCCACCATCCTGATCGCCGACGACGAGCCGAACATCCGCCGGATGCTCGGCAGCCTGCTGCGCGCCGAGGGGTTCCGCGTCCGCGAGACCGGCACCGCCCGCGGCGCCCTGGCCGAGGTGCTGGCCGAGGAGCCCGACGCGGCGCTGATGGACCTGTACATGCCCGAGGAGACCGGGCTGGACGTGCTCCCCCGCATCCAGGAGGCCGCCCCCGACCTGCCGGTGGTGATGATGAGCGGCCGCGCCACCCTGTCGGACGCGGTGCGCGCCACCAAGCTGGGCGCCTTCCACTTCATCGAGAAGCCGCTCTCCCCCGAGTCGGTGCTGGTGACGCTGCGCTCGGCGCTGGAGCTGCGCCGGGCGCGCGAGCTGAACCGGGCGCTGCGCGAGGAGCTGGGCGAGGGGTGGGAGATGGTGGGCCGCAGCGAGCGCGTGGAGGCGGTGCGCGCCCTCATCGAGCGGGTGGCCGCCACCCCGGCGCGCGTCCTCATCACCGGCGAGTCGGGGACGGGCAAGGAGCTGGCGGCGGCGGCCATCCACCGGCTGTCGCCGCGGGCCGGGGGGCCGTTCGTGCGGATCAACTGCGCCGCCATCCCGCGCGACCTGGTGGAGTCGGAGATGTTCGGGCACGAGAAGGGGTCGTTCACCGGGGCCACGGAGCGGCGCCGGGGGCGGTTCGAGCTGGCGAGCGGCGGCACGCTCTTTCTGGACGAGATCGGCGACCTCAGCCTGGAGGCGCAGGCCAAGCTGCTGCGCGCCCTGGAGGCCGGGGAGATCGAGCGCGTGGGCGGCGCGGAGCCCATCCCCGTGGACGTGCGGGTGCTCTCGGCCACCAACAAGGACCTGCGCGCCGAGGCGGCGGCGGGGCGGTTCCGCGAGGACCTGTTCTTCCGGCTGCACGTGATCCCGCTGCACCTGCCGCCGCTGCGGGAGCGGCGCGAGGACGTGCCGCTGCTGGTGGAGCACTTCCTGGAGCGCAACCGGGTGCGGTTCGGGCTTAAAGCCCCGCGCATGGCGCCCTCCGCGCTGGAGGCGCTGGCCCGGCACCCCTGGCCGGGGAACGTGCGCGAGCTGGGCAACATCGTGGAGCGGCTCACCATCCTGCACGCGGGCTCCGAGGTAGGGGTGGCCGAGATCCGTGCCCTGCTCGCCGGGGCGGCGGTCGGCTCCGGGCCGGACACGCCGGGGTTCCGGGACGGCGAGGACGGGTCGCTCTCCGACCGGCTGGACGAGTACGAGAAGTTCCTGCTGCTCCAGGCGCTGGAGGCTGCGGACGGGAGCATGGCGGAGGCGGCGCGGCGGCTCCAGACGGACCGGGCGAACCTGTACCGGCGGATGCGTCGCCTGGGGATCGAGCGGTAGCGTGTTCTGATTGCTTCTATCTTGGCGGGCCGCTACGGAGCCCGGCGGAAACTGCCCCGCCGGTCTCCTCCGCGGGCTCGGCGAGCCCCCGCAAACTGCCGCGGGGTCTCACCTCGCCGGAGGGAGCCTCGCCAAACTGCCGGCGAGTCTCCCTCCGTTCAGGATTTCTTGGGTACTGCGGAACGGCGAACGGCCCGGCCAACCGCCCGGCCTCCTGAGCGTTCAGCGTACTCCGTGCTCCGTACTTCCGCGCGGGTCGATCTCGACTGACGCGGGCGCGTGGGAAGCGGACACGCTCCCGCGTCCTTCCGACACGGAACGCACCCGGCGGAACGTGCCCCTGAAAAGCCAAGTCGTTGCTGGGCAAACCCTTGGGAATTCTTCGGGAACCGGCATGCCCCGTGCCTTGAGGCGGCGCCGTCCGGCTCAGCTTCCCATCCACGGAGGAACCATGCGCAGCACCCTCTTTGCCCTTTCCGCCCTGCTGCTCGCCGCGGCGCCCGCCGCCGCGCAGGAGCCAGGGGCGGCCGCCTCCCCGGCGGACACCGTCCGCCGGATGGACCTTCCGCCCGAGGTCGCGGAGGAGGTGATCGACTTCTTCAACGACGGGCGGACGCTGCACTTCAGCGGGCGCACCCGCATCCCCGAGGAGCGCGCCGTCGAGGGCGACGTGGCGGTGCTCGGCGGGCCGCTGACCGTGGCCGGGCGCATCGAGGGGCGGGTGGTGGTGATCAACGGCGACGTGGAATTGCTCCCGGGCGCCGTGGTGGACGGCGACCTCACCGTGGTCGGCGGGACGATCACCGGGCTGGACGCAGCGCGCGTCACGGGCGAGGTGCTGTCGTACACGGAGCGGCTGCGCTACGTACACCGCGGCGACCGCATCGCCCGCAGCGGGCGCGACCGGCGCCGGGAGCGCGAAGCCGGCCGGGACGGGGACGAGCGCGGCGGCGACGCCACCTTCCTGGTGACCTCCGGGCAGAGCTACAACCGCGTGGAGGGGCTTCCCGTCCACTTCGGGCCGGTGATCGAGACCTCCGGCTCCAACCCGTTCCGCCTGCGCGCGCTGGCCGTGTACCGCACCGAGAACGGCCCCTTCTTCCGCACCGAGCGCTGGGGGCACGACGTCAGCGCCGAGCAGTTCTTCGGGGGGCGGCGCGAGCTGCGGGTGGGCGGCGGCGTGTACTCGCTGGTGGCGCCCATCGAGGACTGGCACCTGAGCGACACCGAGAACGGGCTCTCCACCTTCCTGTTCCACCGCGACTTCCGCGACCACTACGAGCGCAAGGGGTGGAGCGCGTACGCCACCGTGGAGCCGCGCGGGACGCCGCTGTCGCTCACGGGCGGGTACCGCTCCGAGCGGCACGCCAGCCTGGCCGCGGGCGACCCCTGGACCATCTTCGACAACGGCGACGCCTGGCGCCCGCAGCCGCTGGTGGGCGAGGGGCGGCTGAACGCCGTGTTCGGCAGGATCGGCATCGACACCCGCAACGACCGGGACGAGCCCTCCCACGGGTGGTACGTGCAGGGCGAGGTGGAGCACGCGCTGGACGACGGCCTGGTGCGTCCCCCCGGGCTGATCCCGGTCATCGCCCCGGGCGGCGGCGCCTTCGTCCCCGTCCCCGCGGTCCGGTTCGGCAGCTTCACGAGGGGGATGCTGGACGTCCGGCGCTACAACCGCATCGACCCGGACTCGCGCCTGAACCTGCGGGTGGTGGTGGCCGGGTCGCTGGACGGCTCGGAGCTGCCGCCGCAGCGGCAGCACGCACTGGGCGGCGAGGGGACGCTCCCCGGCTACTCGCTGCTGGAGCTGGACTGCGGCGCCCGCGCGGACCGCGTGGTGCGCCCCGTGGGCGGGAGCGAGCCCGCCGACCCGGACGACGTGCCGGCGTTCTTCACCCGCTACGGCTGCGACCGCTTCGCGCTGGCGCAGGCCGAGTACCGCGGCAACCTGTCGTTTCGCTTCAACTGGAGCGGCCGCGGCTGGTGGGACGACGACGAGGAGGACGAGGGCGGGGAGACCTACCGGGAGAGCTGGGACGCGGACGTGAACTGGGTGCTGTTCGCCGACGCCGGGCACGGCTGGTCGGTCCGCCGGGGGCTGGGCGACGACACGGGGGTGGACGCCGGCTTCGGGCTGCTGTTCGACGAGCTGGGGGTGTACGCGGCGGTCCCGCTCCGCAACGGGCGCGGCGTGAACCTGTTCGTCCGGCTCGGATCCCGCTTTTGACCCTGCGCCCGCTCCGCTCCGCCGCGCTCCTCCTGCTGGCGCTCCTGTCCCTGGCCGGGCCGGCGCGCGCGCAGGGGGAGCGTCCGCTGACCGTGGCGGCGGCCGGGGCCGCGGCCGGGTGGCGCCCCCTGGTGCGCGCGAAGGGGCTGCTGGCCGACCCCGGGCTGCGCGACGCGCTGGACTCGGGGCTGCCGCTGCGCATCCGCTTCCGGGTGGAGCTGTGGGAGAAGGCCGTGTTCGACCGCCTGGTGGGCACGCACCGCGCCGCGCTGGCCGTGCTCCAGGACCCGCTGGACGGCGCGTACACGCTGGACAACGGCCGCACCGAGCAGCGCTTCCGCTCCCTGGCCGAGGTGGAGGCCGCCGTGGAAGGGGCCTTCGCCGCGACGCTCCACCCCACGCGCCGCGGCCGCTTCTACTACATCGCCGTGCTGGAGATCGAGACGCTCTCCCTCTCCGACCTGGAGGAATTGCAGCGCTGGCTCCGCGGCGAGGCCCGCCCCGCCGTGCAGGGCCGCCGCTCCGTGGGCCGCGCCGTGGAGAGCGGCCTGCGCCGCGCCGTGGTGCGCGTGATGGGCCTGCCGACGCGCAAGTACGAGGCGAGGTCGGCGACGTTCTCGCCGAGGTGACGAACGGAAGTGCGTGAGTGCGTGAGTGCGTGAGTGCGTGAGTGCGGAACGACAGACGCCCCCGCCGGGATCTCCCGGTCGGGGCGCTTTTCGCAGTGCTCCCCTCCCCTGCTTGCGGGGGAGGGGCCGGGGGAGGGGGCCCAGGGGCACGCCCGAACAACCCTCACTTTACAACGTCACTTCATCCACGTAGCACCACCCCCAGTCCTCGCCGGGCTCCAGCGAGCGCATCACCGGGTGGCGGGTGGCGTGGAAGTGGGCGGCCGCGTGGCGGTTGCGGGACGAGTCGCAGCACCCCACGTGGCCGCAGGTCATGCAGACGCGCAGGTGGACCCAGGCGTCGCCGGTCCTCAGGCACTCCTCGCAGCCCTGCGGTGTGCGGGGGAACACGGAGCGGATCCCGGCCAGGTGCGAGCACGCCGCTGCGTCCACGCGGGGGACCAGCTCCACGGCCCGGGCGGGCGCCGGCTTCGCCGTCCGGGTGGCGCCGTCCCCGTCCCCGTCGCCGTCCGCGCGGAACAGGTCCGCGGCGTGGCGGAACGCGTCGGCGCTCCCGGAGAGCACCAGCTCGTCGTCGGGGCGGAGCGCCGCCTCCGGGTCCGGCGCGGGGACGCGGGCGCCGGCGCGGCGCAGGCCACGCAGCTCGATCCCGAAGCGCGACTCCAGCCCCAGCTCGCCCACGGTCTTCCCCGCCGCAGCGGCGCCCTCGCGCACCGTCACCGTCCGCAGCCCCAAGCAGTCGGGCCCCAGCTCGCACGCGGGGAGGGGCGCGGGCTCCGGCGTCGCGCCCCCGCCTTCGGCGTCGCCGGCGCGGAGCTGCGCGTAGCCGGAGCCGCGCAGGGCGCTCTCGTACTCGGCCACCGCCGCCGGGGCGATGGCGTACTCCCCCAGCACCGTGCCGAAGAGCTGGACGATGCTCTCCATCTCCTCGGCGATCACGGTGTCGGCGCCGGCGGCGCGCAGCGGCTCCACCTCGGAGATGTAGCGCGTGCGGACCACCACCCGCAGCGTGGGGCTCAGCGCGCGCGCCACCGACACGATCCTCACCGCCATGGCCGGGTCGTCGTCGGCCACCACCAGCACCTTGGCGCGGTCGGCGCCCACGTGCTGCAGGGTGCGCTGCCGGCTGGAGTCGCCGCGCAGCACCGTCATCCCCTCGCCCTCGGCCTCGGCGGCGCCACCGGGGTTGAGGGTGGTCACCAGGAAGGGCACCCCGGAGTCGCGCAGCACCCGCGCCAGGCGCCGCGCGGCGTCGCCGTAGCCGGCCACCACCACGTGGTTCTCCAGCTGCGGCAGGTGGGCCGGCGGCTCGTCGCTCTCCTCCGGCGCGCCCGCGGCGGCGCCGCGGGCCTCCAGCCCGCGCGCCAGGCGGGTCCCGGCCTGCGTCAGAAAGGGCGTGAGCACCATCAGCACCACCGTGGTGGCGATGAACGCCTGCGAGCCGCCCTCCGCCAGCCCGGCCGGGGCCAGCCCCACCTCGCGCCCGGCGCGCTCCAGCACGAAGGAGAACTCCCCCACCTGCGCCAGCATCAGCCCCGACGCGGCGGCCACCGGGGGCCGGAAGCCCAGCGCCACCACGCTCGCGCCCGTGGTCGCCGCCTTGATCGCCAGCACCCCCGCCACGGCCGCCAGCACCAGCGGCAGGTTGGCGAACAGGAAGCCCAGGTCCAGCAGCAGCCCCACCGACACGAAGAAGACGGCGCTGAAGAGGATCTGCAGGGGGAGGATCTCGCCCAGGGCGTGCTCGCTGAAGCGGCTCTCGCTCACCAGCAGCCCGGCCAGGAAGGCGCCCAGCGACAGGCTCACCCCGGCCAGGCTGGTGAGGTACGCGGTGCCGAAGCACACGGCGATGACGCTGAGCAGGAAGATCTCGGGCGAGCAGGTCCGCGCCACCGCCTCCAGGATCCGGGGCATGACGCGGCGCGCGGCGAGCAGCACCACGGCGATGATGGCCGCGGCGCGCCCCAGCGTCAGCGCCACGTCGGCGGCGCCCCCGCCCGCGCCGCCCAGCATGGGCACCAGCAGCACCATGGCGATGATGGCGACGTCCTGGAAGATCAGGAGCGCCAACGCCACCTCGCCGTGCGGCGCCGCGGTCTCGCCGCGGTCGGCCAGCAGCTTGAGGACGATGGCGGTGGACGACAGCGACACCAGGAAGCCGGTGAACACCCCCGCCCGCCAGTCCACCCCCAGCGCCGCGAGGATCCCGGCCGTCGCCGCGGTGGCGAGCCCCACCTGGAGGGCGCCGCCGCCCAGGATCAGGCGCCGGATGCGGGCCAGCTTCTCCAGGCTGAACTCGATGCCGATGGTGAAGAGCAGCAGGATCACCCCCACCTCGGCCGCGCCGTCCACCAGCGTCTGGTCGCGCACCAGCCCCAGCCCGTGCGGCCCGATCGCCACGCCCGCCAGCAGGAAGCCCACGATGGGCACCAGCCCCAGGCGTGCGCTGACGTAGGCGATGGCGGCGCCGGCCACGAACAGCGCCGCCACCTCCACGAAGAACGACGGCGCGCCGACGAGTGCGAGGAGCGGGTGCATCGGCCTCGGGGTGCCGGGGAGGGTGGATCCGCGCCGGCCCGGAGGGACGGCGCCCGCCCGAACGATACCGCCGCGGTCAACCCCCGGGCCAGTCTGCCGCCGGCCGCACACCTTGACAGGCGCCCAGGTGGAACGCATCATGGTTCCACCTGAAACGAGGAGGCGACCGATGGTGGACGCGCGCGACGTGTACCGAATCCTGGGCGGCGAGAAGGCGGTGGGGCGGGAGGTCCGCACCGTGCGCGAGCTGCGGCGCGCGGTGGACGACGGCTTCCCGGTGGAGGCGCTGGAGTCCGCCGCCCGCTACGTGGCGGGCGACGAGCGCGGCGCCGCCGAGATCCGCTACGGCATCGTCCCCAAGACCACGCTGCATCGCCGCGAGCGCCTGACCGTCGAGGAGAGCCAGCGCCTGGAGCGCCTCGCCCGGGTGGCCGCGCTCGCGGAGCAGGTGTGGGAGGACCGGGCGCTCGCCCACGAGTTCCTCCTCTCGCCGCAGCCCCAGCTGGACGGCGAGCGGCCCATCGACCTGGCGCGCACCGACCTGGGCGCCCGCGAGGTGGAGGCGCTGCTCTTCGCGCTCGAGTACTCGCTCCCCGCCTGAGGGATGCTGGCCTGGCGGGTCTGCAAGGCCCGGTTCACCCCCTTCGACGGCACCGGCGCCATGCTGCACGGCGCGCGCTGGTCCTCCCCCGGCCGCCCGGTGGTCTACGCCGCGGACTCGCTGGCCGGCGCCATCCTGGAGATCCTGGCCCACGCCCTCCGCCCCCGCACCCTTCCCGGCCCCCACCACGCCGTCCGCATCGACGTCCCCGACGCGCTGGTGGAGGCGCTCGACCCCGGCGCCCTCCCCGGCTGGGACGTCAAAGGCTCACCGGAGGCGCGCACCCACGGCGACCGCTGGCTGGACGAGGCGCGCAGCGCCGCCCTCCTGGTCCCCGCACTCCCCTGCCGCCCCGCGGGCCGCAACCTGCTGATCGACCCCGCCCACCCCGACGCGGGCCGGATCACCGTGTCGGAGCCGTTCGAGGTCCCCTGGGACGAGCGCCTGTTCTGAGCGCGTGAGACGACGAAGCGCACGACGCCCCGCCGGGCATGAGCCCGGCGGGGCGTCTCGCAGTTATTCCAGCAGTCGCGTGAGGGATTTCGGCCCGAAGGGGCGAGACCCCAACAGCAGTATCGTTGGGGGCTCGACTCCGTTGGCGAGCGTTGTTTGCTCGCCTACGGAGCCGCAGCCCGACCCCGGCGCCAGCCGGGGGCACGCCCGAACCTGCAGTTCAAAGCCGTAAAGCTCAGACGGTCGCGTACGCCTCGGTCGGCGGGCACGAACAGACCAGGTTCCGGTCCCCCGCCGCGTTGTTCACCCGCGACACGTGCGGCCAGAACTTCCGCTCCCGCACCCAGGGCGCCGGGTACGCCGCCTGCTCGCGCGAGTAGGCGTGGCTCCACTCGTCCGCGACGACCACGGCCTGCGTGTGGGGCGCGTTCTTGAGCGGGTTGTCGCGGCGGTCCAGGATCCCCAGCTCCACCTGCCGGATCTCCTCGCGGATGGCGATCATCGCCTCGCAGAAGCGGTCCAGCTCGGAAAGGGCCTCGCTCTCCGTGGGCTCGATCATCAGCGTCCCCGCCACCGGGAACGAGACGGTGGGCGCGTGGAAGCCGTAGTCCATGAGCCGCTTGGCCACGTCCTCCACCTCGATCCCGGCGGACGCCTTGAGCTGCCGCAGGTCCACGATGCACTCGTGCGCCACCGTGCCGCTCCGGCCGCGGTAGAGCACCGGGTAGTGCTCCTCCAGCCGGTGGGCGATGTAGTTGGCGTTCAGGATCGCCACCCGCGTCGCCTGCGTCAGCCCCTCCGCCCCCATCAGCTTGATGTAGACGTAGGAGATGGGGAGGATGCTGGGGCTCCCCCAGGGCGCCGCCGACACCTCGCCGGCCTCGCCCTGGCCCACGGGCACCACCGCGTGGCCGGGGAGGAAGGGGGCCAGGTGCTCCGCCACGCAGATGGGGCCCATCCCCGGGCCGCCGCCGCCGTGCGGGATGCAGAACGTCTTGTGCAGGTTGAGGTGGCACACGTCCGCGCCGAAGTCGCCGGGGCGGCAGAGCCCCACCTGCGCGTTCATGTTGGCGCCGTCCATGTAGACCTGCCCGCCGTGCCGGTGCACGACGTCGCAGACCTCGCGGATCCCCTCCTCGAACACCCCGTGCGTGGAGGGATAGGTCACCATCAGCGCGGACAGGCGGTCGGCGTGCTGGGCGGCCTTGGCGCGCAGGTCGTCCAGGTCCACGTTGCCGTCGGCGTCGGTGCCCACCACCACCACCTTCATCCCCGCCATCACCGCGCTGGCCGGGTTGGTGCCGTGCGCCGACTGCGGGATCAGGCACACGTCGCGGTGCCCCTCGCCGCGGCTGCGGTGGTAGTCGTGGATGCAGAGCAGCCCGGCGTACTCGCCCTGCGAGCCCGCGTTGGGCTGCAGCGAGGTCGCCGCGAAGCCGGTGATCTCCGCCAGGTCGCGCTCCAGCTCCCGGAACAGCTCCTGGTACCCCCGGGTCTGCTCGCGCGGGGCGAAGGGGTGCAGGCGGTTGATCTCCGGCCACGACACCGGGAACATCTCCACGGTGGCGTTCAGCTTCATGGTGCACGACCCCAGCGGGATCATGGAGTGCGTCAGCGACAGGTCGCGCGACTCCAGGGTGCGGATGTACCGCAGCATCTCCGTCTCGGAGTGGTAGCGGTTGAAGACGGGGTGCGCCAGGTACCCGCTCTCCCGCGCGAAGGGCGCGGGGATCTCCGTCTCCGCCCCGTCCACCAGCTCGTCCACAGTGAAGTCGGCCCGGGAGCCGCGGTTCAGCGCCTCGAACAGCGCCGCCAGGTCCTCCACGCCGGCCGTCTCGTCCAGCGCCACGCACACCGAGGTGTCGTCGTAGCGGCGCAGGTTGATGCGGCGGTCGCGCGCGGCGGCCATGACCGTGTCGGCGCGGGTCCCCACGTCGATGCGGACCGTGTCGAAGAAGGTCTCGTGGACCACGCGGTAGCCCAGCCGCTTCGCGCCCGCGGCCAGGATGGCGGCCAGCAGGTGCACGCGCTCGCCGATCTCGCGCAGCCCGGCGGGCCCGTGGTAGACGGCGTACATCCCGGCCATCACCGCCAGCAGCACCTGCGCCGTGCAGATGTTGCTGGTGGCCTTTTCGCGGCGGATGTGCTGCTCGCGGGTCTGGAGCGCCATGCGCAGCGCCGGCCCGCCCGTCGCGTCGGTGGACACGCCGATGATGCGGCCGGGGATCTGGCGCTTGTACTCGTCGCGGCAGGCGAAGAACGCCGCGTGCGGGCCGCCGTAGCCCAGCGGCACGCCGAAGCGCTGCGTGGTCCCCACCACCAGGTCGGCGCCCCACTCGCCCGGAGGCGTGAGCAGCGTCAGCGCCAGCAGGTCGGCGGCCACCACCACGGTCGCGCCCTCCTCGCGGGCCCGCTGCGCGAACGGCTGGTAGTCCACCACGCCGCCGTCGGTGGCCGGGTACTGGAGCAGCACGCCGAACACCGGCGTGGAGAAGTCGAACGCGTCGTGGTCGCCCACCAGCACGTCGAAGCCGCGGGCGCGGGCGCGGGTCCTCACCACCTCCACGGTCTGCGGGTGGCAGTCCCGCGACACGAAGAAGGTGTTGCGGTCGTCGGCCCCGGAGATCCCGTACGCCATGGCCATGGCCTCGGCGGCGGCGGTCCCCTCGTCCAGCAGCGAGGCGTTGGCGATGGGGAGCCCGGTCAGGTCCACCACCATCGTCTGGAAGTTGAGCAGCGCCTCCAGGCGGCCCTGCGCGATCTCGGCCTGGTAGGGCGTGTACTGCGTGTACCAGCCCGGGTTCTCCAGGACGTTGCGCTGAATCACCGGCGGGACGATGCAGTCGTGGTACCCCATCCCGATGAACGAGCGGAACACCTGGTTCTTCCCCACCATCTCGCGCAGCTCGGCGAGCAGCTCGTACTCGCTGCGCTCCGGGCCCAGCGCCAGCGGGCGGCGCAGGCGGATGGAGCCGGGGACGGTGGCGTCGATCAGCGCGTCGAGCGAGTCGTAGCCCAGCGCGTCCAGCATCTGCCGGACCTCCGCCTCGTCCGGGCCGATGTGCCGCCGGACGAAGGTGTCCGTGTGACGGAGCAGGCTTCTGTTCTTGGTGGTCATGCGAGGTCGCGGAAATGCTCAAGACCGCGGGAACGGGCTCCGCCCCGCGCGGACGGTGACAGTCGTGCCGGAAGCGCCGCAAACTTACCGAACAGGCGGCCGGTTGGCAAACCGGCAAGAATCCTACACCGCTGGTCAAGGGGCGTTCTCCGCGATGCCCCGTAAACCGATCCCCGGCAGATAGTTACCTGGTGACTCCAGGCGCCGGTGGGCTCCGACAATCGGTGGCGGCCCGGAATCGTTGACACCGAATCCCCTGGGGATTACTGTCTGAAAGCATGCTGCTCACGTCAGCCGGTGCCGTCCCACCCCATTTCCGGAGATGCAGCCATGCCCAAGACCCAGCGTCCCACGCTCCGCCTGAGCCGGGAAACCCTCCACCTCCTGGTCCCCACCCCCAGGCTGCTCGGGACCGACACGGTGGCCTACCCCGGCGACACCGCGCTCTGCGGCCCCAGCCGCCTGAGCTACTGCGAGAACGGCTGCGAGACGGCGTAGCGACACCGAAGGGGGTCCGCGCCCGCGGGACTTCCTGCCGACATCCACCACAGGAGCGCCCCATGCCGGCTCGACCCGCCGCCCCTCGCAGGCTCCGCCTCGACCGGGAGACCGTGCGCCGCCTGACGGAGCAGGGCCCCCGCAGCTTCTCCGAGCCTTTGCCCACCGAGCCGGTGGAAAGCCACTACGACCTCTGCCAGCTCACGCGGGACTGCTGAGAACCGCTCCGCGCAGCACGGCAGCCGGTCGGGGGAGTGCTGCATGCCGGACGCCAGGTGCATGATTTCCGGCGTCCGAGGTCGGACCGCAGGCAGCGCCGCACCGGCGCACCGGATACTCCCCGGTGCGCCGGTGCGCTTCGTTCGTCCTTCCTTGACTCCCCCCCGTGCCGCTCCTATTCTCCCGGCGAGTTCGCACCTCGGCCCGAAAATCTCCCGTGGAGGACCCGCACCATGGCCAACGTCCCGCAGGACCTGCGTTATACCAAGGAGCACGAGTACGTGAAGAGCGACGGCGGCGACGTCGTCGCCGTGGGGATCACCGACTACGCGCAGGGCGAGCTGGGCGACGTGGTGTTCGTGGAGCTCCCCAAGGTGGGCGACACCTTCGCGGCCATGCAGGTGTTCGGGACCATCGAGGCGGTCAAGGCCGTGTCCGAGCTGTACTCGCCGGTGGCGGGCGAGGTGGTGGAGGTCAACGGCGCCCTGGACGCCAACCCCGCGCTGGTGAACAGCGACCCGTACGGCGAGGGGTGGATGGTGAAGATGCGCCTGGCCGACGCCTCCGCGCTGGACGGGCTCATGGACGCCGCGGCGTACGAGAGCCACGTCGGCGGCTGAGGCCCGCCGGCCGGGAGCGGCGCGGGCGCGGAGCCTGCGCCGCTCCTTTTTTCTGCGTGATTCACCGCCCCACCGGAGGACACCCATGGCGAAGCTGACCTGGCACGGACACTCCACCTTCTCGCTGCACACCGATGACGGCGCGCGGATCATCATCGACCCGTGGCTGAGCGGCAACCCCAAGGCCGACATCAGGGCCAAGGACATCCGTGAGCTGGACTTCATCCTGGTGACCCACGGGCACTCCGACCACTTCGCCGACGTGGTGGAGCTGGCCAAGCGCACCGGCGCCACGGTGGTCTCCACCTTCGAGGTGGCCACGTTCGCCGGCGGGGAGGGCGCCAAGAACGTCCACGGGATGAACATCGGCGGGGCGCACCGCTTCCCCTTCGGGCGGGTCAAGATGACCATCGCCCACCACACCGGCACGGTACACGGCGACAAGCACGGCAGGTACACCACCACCCCGGCCGGCTTCCTGGTCACCCTGAACTCCGGCACCCGCCTGTACCACGCCGGCGACACCGCGCTCACCCTGGACATGCAGCTGCTGCGCGGGCAGGTGGACGTGGCGATCCTCCCCATCGGCGACAACTTCACCATGGGCCCCGAGGACGCCGCCCGCGCCGTGGAGTTCATCGAGCCGCGCGTGGTGATCCCCATGCACTACGACACCTTCCCGCTGATCGAGCAGGACACCGAGGAGTTCCGCCGCATGCTCGGCGGCCGCGCCGAGCTGCGCGTCCTCCAGCCCGGCGGCACCACGGAGATCTAGGGAACAGGGAATCCGCCCCGACGGCCCCTTCCACCACCCAAGGGAACAGGGAACAGCCCCCAACTGCAAACGACAACGGCAGCCGTCCGCCGTCCGCAGTTGCAGGCTGTCCCCTGTAACCTGTCCCCTGTCCCCTATGCCGTTCCGTCTCCTCGACACCCCGCCCGCCCCCGGCGCCTGGAACATGGCCGTGGACGCGGCGCTCATGGACGCCGTGCGCGGCGGCGCGCCGCCCGTGCTGCGCTTCTACCGCTGGGACCCGCCCTGCCTGTCGCTGGGGAGGAACCAGCCGGCGGCGGGGCGCTACGACCTGGACGCGCTGCGCGCGGCGGGGGTGGAGGTGGTGCGCCGGCCCACCGGCGGGCGGGCCGTGCTCCACCACCGGGAGCTGACCTACTCGGTGGTGGCGGCGGACGGGGCGCTGGGCGGGCCGCGGGCCACGTACGCGGCCGTCAACCGGGCGCTGGTGGCGGGGCTGCGGCGGCTGGGGGTGGAGGCGGCGCTCCAGCCGCGCACGGGGGCGCGGGCGCCGGTGCCCTCGCTGGCGCCGTGCTTCAAGGAGCCCGCCGAGGGCGAGGTGGTGGTGGGCGGGCGCAAGCTGGTGGGGAGCGCCCAGTTCCGCGAGGGCGGCGTGCTCCTCCAGCACGGCTCGCTGCTGCTGGAGGGCGACCAGCGCGAGGTGCGGGCGTGGACGCTGGGCGCGGCCCCGGCGGACGGCGGGGAGGCGCCCGCGAGCCTGGCGGAGCTGTGCCGCCCCCTCCCCGCCTGGGAGCGGCTCACCGCGGCGCTCGCGGCGGGGTGGGAGGAGGAGCTCGGCGCGGCGCCGGAGCCCGCGGAGCTGTCGGCGGCGGAGCGCGCGGGCGCGGCGCTGCACGCCGCGCGCTTCGCCGACCCGGCATGGACCTGGCATCACTGAGCGCCTTGCTCCCGGCCGCGGGGCGCGCGTAAGTTGCCGGCCTGCGGTCACGCCGAAACGTCCCTCGGGGGGAAGTATGCGCATGACGACAGCGTCCAGGCTGGGGTGGGTGGCGGCGGCGTTCCTGCTCGCCGCGTGCGGTGGAGGGGGCGACGCCGGGGGTGGCGGCGGCCAGGGGGGGGACGCGGGGACCCCGCAGCAGGGGGGGACCGCGGTGATCGGCGTGCGCTCCGACTTCGGGGGCTTCAACCCGGTCACCAACAGCGCCACGGTCACGGACGACGTCATCAAGCACATGCTGTTCACGCCGCTCGTGCAGTACGACGAGAAGCTGAACGTGCAGCCGTACCTGGCGGAGTCCTGGCAGCTGACCGACACGTCCGTGACCTTCACGCTGCGCGAGGGGGTCACCTGGCACGACGGGCGGCCCGTGACCGCCGAGGACGTCAAGTTCACCTTCGACCTCGCCAAGAACCCGGAGAGCGCCGCGGGGATCATCGCCGCGTACCTCAACATGGTGAAGTCGGCGACGGTGATCGACCCGCGCACCATCCGCTTCGGCTTCACGGCGCCGCATGCGTCGCCGCTGGAGGGGTTCTGGTGGGCGCCGGTGCCCAAACAC
This sequence comes from Gemmatimonadota bacterium, assembly GCA_040752145.1. GTDB lineage: Bacteria > Gemmatimonadota > Gemmatimonadetes > Longimicrobiales > Longimicrobiaceae > JAFAYN01. Next base: position 1,143 of record JBFMFL010000073.1, on the reverse strand, counting down.
CTCCTGCAGGGCGTCGCCCCGGCGGAGCTGTCCCGCGCCCCGTACAACCTCCAGCCGGTGGGGAGCGGGCCCTTCAAGTTCGGGGACTGGAAGCAGGGCCAGCAGCTGATGCTGGAGGCGTACCCGCAGTTCCCGCAGGCCCTGGGCGGCCGCCCCAAGCTGGACCGCGCGGTCTTCCGCATCGTCCCCGAGGCCACCACCCGGCTCACCGAGCTCACCAACGGGGCCATGGACATGGACCTGTCCATCCTCCCCGCCGAGGCGCAGCAGGTGAAGCAGCAGCCCGGCGGGGCCGAGGTGCAGAGCTTCCCCTCGCGCGAGTTCACCTACGTCGGCTGGAACAACGAGCGGGAGCCGTTCCGCGACCCGCGGGTGCGCCGCGCGCTCGCCATGGCCATCAACCGCCCGGAGCTGATCCAGGCGCTGATGTTCGGGTTCGCGGAGCCGGCCGGCGCCGTGATCCCGCCGTTCAGCCCCATGAACCCGGGGCTCCAGCCGCTCCCCTTCGACCCGGCCGCGGCGAAGCGGCTCCTCCAGGAGGCCGGGTGGCAGGACGCCGACGGCGACGGGATCCTGGAGAAGGGGGGGCGGCCGCTGCGCTTCTCCCTCGTCACCAACGCGGCCAACCAGCTGTTCCAGGACATCGCCACGGTGATGCAGCGGCAGCTGCGCGAGGTGGGGGCCCAGGTGGACATCCGCACCGTCGAGTTCCAGACCATGCTCCAGCAGCACAAGGCGCGGGACTACGACGCCATCCTCACCAACTGGAGCTGGGACTACTTCCGGCCGGACCCGTCGCCGCTCTTTTCCTGCGAGGAGGCCCGCAAGCGCCTGTCCCCGAACCGCACCGGCTACTGCAACCCGCAGGCGGACCAGCTGGTGCAGTCCGCCCTGCGCGAATCCGACGCCGCGCGCGCCAAGCAGACCTGGACGCAGTTCTCGCAGATCCTGCAGCGGGACCAGCCGCTGACCCCGCTGTACTGGACGGAGGAGCTGGTGGGCGTGGGCCCGCGCCTGCAGGGCGTGGAGACGGACGCGCGGGGCGAGCTGGTGAGCGCGCCGCGCTGGTGGCTCCGCGGCGGCGGCCGGTGAGCGCACGGAACTCACTGTAGCGGAACACAGTACACGTCAGGGCGCCCCGCC
>JBFMFL010000072.1:0-26988 GCA_040752145.1 Gemmatimonadota bacterium | reverse complement strand
CCACAGGTTCACGTCGTACCGCGTAGTCGGGGATCCCGGCCCTCCGGGATCGCCCTGCCACCGAGGGGATCCCGGCCGGCGCGCCCGCGCCGGCCCCGCCTCTCACAGCGGAGAGTCTCCATGAGCCACCTCAGACTCGCCACCCTGCTCCTGGCCGGCACGGTCGCCCTGTCGGCCTGCGCGGACGACGCCGCCACGCCCTCCCCGACCGGCCCCGCCGGAGGGGCGGCGCCGAGCGCGGACGCGGCCGCGCCGCAGGCGGACCGGCACCTGTTCCTGTTCGCCGAGAAGGTCATCCCCGCCGACTTCGGCGCGCGCGTGGCGGCCGTGGGCGGCACGGTGGAGAAGGAGTTCCGCGGGATGGGGATCGCGTCGGTGACCGGCCTCACCGCGGAGGCCGCGGCGCAGCTGGGCGCCGCCGCCGACGTGACGCACTGGAACCAGGACGTGGTGCTCACCGTCGACCCGCCCGCGGACGGGCTGGCGGCGGAGTCGGCGGACGAGTCGGCCCTGTCCCACCCCCCGACGGCGACGGACCCCGCCCTGGCGCACTTCTATCCGCGCCAGTGGCACCTGCGCCAGATCGGCGCGGACGTGGCCTGGAACGCGGGCAGGCGGGGCTCGCGCAACGTCAAGGTGGGGATCCTCGACTCGGGGATCGACTACCTGCACCCCGACCTCGCCGGGCTGGTGGACCTGTCGCTCTCCCGGTCGTTCGTCCCGCAGGACAACCCGCTGGTGCAGGCCACCTTCCCGGGCGCGCACGAGATCGCCGACCTGCACTACCACGGCACGCACGTGGCGGCCACGGTGGCGAGCAACGCCCGCCTGGCGGCCGGCGTCACCTCCAACCTCACGCTGGTGGGGATCAAGGTCCTGAACCGCAGCGGCAGCGGCGACAGCTTCAACACGCTCAGCGCGATCGAGTACGCGGCGGACCAGGGGCTGGACGTGATCAACATGAGCCTGGGGATCAGCACGCCGCTGTCGCTGGAGCAGTTCGGCTGGTTCAACGAGATGATCAACCGCGCCATGGAGTACGCCTTCCGCAAGGGCGTGGTGGTGGTGGTCTCGGCCGGCAACAACAACCGGAACCTGGACGCGCTGGGCAACAACTTCTCGGCCTACTGCACCGCCACCACGCTCACCTGCGTGTCGGCGACGGGCCCCGCCTCCAGCGCCGGCGTCAACGGCCCCTGGGTGAACCCGGACGGCAAGGCCGGCTACAGCAACTACGGCGTGGAGCACATCAGCGTCGCCGCCCCCGGCGGAAACGGGCCCAGCAACGTCACCGCGGCGTGCTCCGGCTTCAGCATCAACCCCGCGCTCCTGGTCTGCCAGTCGCGCACCTTCGTCCTGGGGCTCAACGGCACCAGCATGGCCTCGCCGCACGCGGCGGCGGTCGCCGCCCTGCTGGTGGAGAAGATCGGCAAGCGGCAGCCGGGGCTGGTGCGGCAGCGCCTGCAGCAGACCGCCGACGACCTGGGCAAGCGCGGAGCGGACCCGGTCTACGGCAAGGGGCGCATCAACGTGGTCCGGGCGCTCGACCTGTAGGGCGACGCCGGGCTCCACGCGGAGAGAGGGCGGCCCCGCGCGGGGCCGCCCTCTCCCGTTTGCGCCCCTGGCGGAGGCGGGGCGGGGGCCCGTATCCTCGGTGGGGCGCCGACCGGCGGCGCCCCTCCCGCTTCCACCCCGCGCCGGAGCCGCGCCCATGGAGATCACCGCCGTCGAGCCGTTCCTGGCCTACTTCGAGAGCGTCCGCGCCCGCACCGAGCGGGTGGTGGCGTGCATCCCCCGGAGCGGCTGGAGTGGGCGGACCGCCCGGGCGCCTTCACCCTGGGCGACCAGGTGAGGCACATCGCGGCGACGGAGCGGTGGATGTTCGCGGAGAACGTGGCGGGGCGCCCCAGCCGCTATCCCGGCTGCGGGCGCGGGCTGGCGGACGGGCCGGACGCGGTGCGGGAGTACCTGCGGCGGATGCACGCGGAGTCGCTGGAGATCTTTTCCGCCCTCTCCCCCCATGACCTGCGGCGCAGGGTGGCGACGCCGGCCGGGGCGCCGCTCGCCGCCTGGAAGTGGCTGCGCGCCATGGTGGAGCACGAGGTCCACCACCGCGCGCACGTGTACATGATGCTGGGGATGCTGGGCGTGCCGACGCCGCCCATCTACGGGCTCACCTCGGAGGAGGTGCTGGAGCGCAGCCTGCCGCCGGAGGACGCCCCGCCCGCGGCTCAGAACGCGTAGCCGAAGCTCGCGCCGAACCAGGGGCCGACGCCGTCCAGGCTGAACACCGGCGTCAGCCCCGCGCGGAAGATGAAGCCGCCGGTGGGGCGCTGCCAGCGGTAGCCGAGCGTGCCCGTGCCCACGGTGCCGCTGAAGTCCTCGTCCTCGTATCCCTCCACGTTCTGGATCCCGCCGCTCACCAGCAGGATCCCCACGCCGGTCTCGAAGCGGCTGTTCCCCTCGCCCCACAGGTAGCTCGCCATGATCGCCGCGGCGAGCACGCCCGCCGAGCTGTCCTCGCCCGACGCCCCGAAGAACATGCCCCCGACGCGGCCGGCGATCCTGTCGGTGAGCAGGCGCTCGTAGTTGATGCTGTAGATGAGGGCGTTGCCGCCCACCTCCAGGTAGTACGCGTTGCGGGCGATGGGCGCGGCCTCATGCGCGGGCGGCGCCGGGGGCGAGGACCAGTGTCAGCAGCAGGGCGAGCGAGGCGGGGACGGCGGAACGGAGCTGGAGCCGCATGCGGAGGACCTCCCACGAGTGTGCATTGCAGACGATGCCGGGGCGCGCGTGAGGTGCGCGCCGGCTCTGATCTGCAACGCGGGAGCCGCGGGGGTTCTGACGGCGGGCGGCAGAGGGAGCGGGCTCGGCCGGCAGACCGGGTGGCATTGCCGAATCAACGCATAGGCAGCCGCGCCGAACGGGACTATCTTGCTCGCGGCGCAGGTTCGCCGTGCGAATCCCCCTCAACGGAGGTAGCAAGATGAAAGCTCGTCTCCTGCTCGCGGCTGTCGTGCTGGTGCTGGCGCCGGGATGTTCATCGGACGGCGCGGCTCCCACGGCCGCCGGACGGCCCAGCCTTGACGGAATGGGAACAGTCGGTTCGGGGCACCGGAGCGATGCCGATCCCACAGTGACTCAGCGGGATGGTGGGGGAATGATGGGATCGGGACACGGGAGCGATCCCGATCCTGACAGCACCGATGCGGCGGACGGAACCGGCACGATCGGCTCGGGGCACTGACCGCTCCTGGTCCAGGCTTTCACCGGATCTTTGCACGAGCGGCCGCTCCAGTCGATTGGAGCGGCCACTCGCGTGTGGCGTTCCGTGGACCTGCCTTCGTCCGGATCTATGCGGCCGGCTATTCCGATGCCGCGCTGGACGTCTCTGCGTTCGACGTCGCGCCGATCTTCGCCCGGGCAACTCCGATGATGCCCTCGGCGACCGTCAGCACTCTCGACTCGGCGCGCATCCCGGCAAGGCGCGCAGCCTTCGCTGCGGCACGCTCGGCACGCTTCCATTCTTCCAGGCCGACAGCACCCTGCGCGAGGGCCATCAGCGCGCGAGCACCGCCCTCTTGCGCACTGTCATCCTCGGCGAGCAGCCAGGCTTCTGCCCAGGCCTGCTCGAACGCCTCCGCGTCACCCGCTCCGCCACCAGCCCAGGCGACATCTCCGAGCACGACCAGCCGATCCGCAGGCCTTGTGAGATGGGACAGCGTCTCGCGGAAGATGGGAAGGGCTCGCCCGTGATGCCCCTGCAAGATCCAGAGGTACGCGACATCGTGCTCCAGCCTCGACACCCCGGAGCAACTGCGAGGATAGGCGTCGAATGCCGCCTCCGCATACTCCTCCGCCCTGGGTCCGTTGCCGCACTCGATCTCGATGCCGGACAGGTTGTGCAGCGCCGCGCCCTCCATCTCGTGCAGCGCGTACCGCCGGGCCGCGCGCAGGCAGCGGCTGTGGAAGTGCCGCGCCTTGGGGAAGCTCCCCTTCTGCACGTACAGGTTGCCCAGCCCGGCGTAGGCCTCGGCGTACGCCTGCCAGTCGCGCGTGAGGCGCGCCAGCACCAGGGCGTGCTCGAACCAGCTCTCCGCGCGCTCGTACTCCGCCCGCATGCGCGCGAACCGCCCCACGGCGACGGCCAGCGACGCGTCCTCCGGCGCCGCGGTGGCCGCGGCCTGCGCGAAGGCCAGCGCCGTGGCGAGCTTCCCCCGCCCCTCCGCCCAGCGCGCCACCTCCCGGCACGCCCCCACCACCCGCGCCACGTCCACCACGCGCCGGTTCTCCAGCAGTCCCGCGAGCAGCGCCAGCGGCGTCCGCAGCTCGTCGTCCAGCGGCGCGGCGGCAAGACGATCGTGCCGCAGCTCCGCCGCGCCCGGGGAGAACAGGCGCAGCCGCGACCCGGCGCGGCCCCACAGCTGCACGCTGCGGCACGTCTTCCAGAGGAGGAGCGCCGGCTCCTCTGGCAGCTCCGCGAGCAGCTCGGCCGAGGGGAGCGAGCGCTGCCCCGGCGAGCGGGTGAGCGGCGGCGGGACCCGGCGGACCGCGCCCCCGGCGCGCTTGGGCATCATGGAGTCGATGGCGAGAAAGGATGGAATCCGGCACCCCGGCCAGTATACCGGCGGCTCTTCCGGCGGACAACGCTTTTGTCCGGAAACGTACTCCCGTCAGCGGCGGCCCCAGCGGATGCGCTCGTACGCCTCGCGCTCGTCCGGGAAGTCGAAGACGGGGTCGTCCAGCAGCAGCGGCACCACCGAGATCTCCCAGAGCTGCGGGCGCCGCAGCAGCTCCGTGGTGGCCCAGCCGAAGTACGCCGGCGAGGCCGGCTGCCACTCGGCGGCCTGCCAGGCCACCTGCACGCCCTGGAAGTCCGGGTGGTCGCGGATCACCTGGAACGCCGCGTCCGGCGTGGAGAAGATCCCCACCACCTCGCGCGGCGAGCGCGCGCCGCTGGGGTACTGCATCTCCCTCGAAAGCAGCCAGAAGATCCCCTCCCGCATCTCCGCCTCCCGCGAGCCGTGGCCGTTCCCGCTTCCGCACCGCCGGGGAGCGACGCCGAATCTCGTGCCACGGCGGGAAGCATGCGGAAGCGGCGCGGGGCCGCTCGCCGGCGCGCCGGATGTTTCCCTACAGGACGGGTCGGGAGGGGAGCGGGGGCGGCGTCGGCGGATGCCGGGCGGCGGTCGCGGGGAGTCCCCGATGGGACCGGGCTGGCGGGGCGGCTATACTGGTTGCGGCGGGAGAAAGAAACCGCCCCCCCCCGAAGCAAAGGAGGCGAGTGACGGACTGGAAGTGCGGTGCGGCGGAGACGGTCCGGGCGCGCGGCTTCGACCCGGCGCAGCTCACGCGGAGTGAGTGCGAAGAGCTGGCGGAGATCCTCTCACAGGAAGAGCCCGAGCTGCTGGACGCGCTCGCCGCATCGACTGCATAGCCTGCCCGGTACAACCTGAAACCACGGCGACGCGCGGGTCCCGGAGCCTCTCTCCGGGACCCGCGCGCATTTCGTCTTGCGCCGAGCGGCGTCTACCCCCCGCCCAGGTACGCGAAGCGGAGCACGAAGAGCGCGGCGAGCACGTACACCAGCGGGCTCACCTCGCGGGCGCGCCCGGCCAGAACCTTGACCAGCGGGTAGGCGATGAAGCCCAGCGCCAGCCCGTTGGCGATGGAGTAGGTGAGCGGCATCCCGATCAGCGTGACGAAGGCGGGCACCGCCTCGGTGGCGTCCTCCCACTCCACCCCCAGCGCCGCGCGCAGCATCAGGCTCCCCACGATGATCAGCGCCGGCGCGGTGGCCACCGCCGGGACCGCCGCCGCCAGCGGCGACAGGAACACCGCCGCCGCGAACAGCAGCCCCACCACCACCGCCGTCAGCCCGGTGCGCCCGCCCTCGGCCACGCCGGTGGCGCTCTCGATGTACGCCGTCACCGTGGAGGTGCCCAGCGCCGCGCCGGCCGTGGTGGCGACCGCGTCCGCCATGAGCGCCCGCTGCGCGCGCGGCAGGTCGCCCCGCGGCGTCAGGTACCCGGCCTGCCGGCCGAGCCCCACCAGCGTCCCCACGCTGTCGAACAGGTCCACGAACAGGAACACGAACACCACCTGGAGGAGCCCCATCCCCAGCGCCGCCCGCACGTCCATGGCCAGGAAGGTGGAGCCGGCGTCCGGGAGCGCGAAGAGCCGCTCCGGGGGCCGCGCCACCCCGGCGAGGTACGCCCCCGCCGCCGTGGCGACGATCCCCACGATGATGGCGCTCTTCCAGCCGCGGGCCATCAGCGCCGCGGTGAGCACCAGCCCGCCCAGCGCCAGCAGGGTGGGGACGGAAGCGACGTCGCCCAGGGTGACGAAGGTGGCGGGGCTGGCGGCCACCACGCCCGCGTTGCGGAAGCCGATGAAGGCGATGAACAGCCCGATCCCGGCGCCCACGGCCAGCTTGAGCCCCAGCGGGATCGCGCGGATCACCAGCTCCCGCACCCGCCCCAGGGTGAGGAGGATGAAGACGATGCCGGACAGGAAGACGGCCCCGAGCGCCGTCTGCCAGGGCACCCCCATCCCCAGCACCACCGAGTAGGTGAAGTACGCGTTGAGCCCCATCCCCGGCGCCAGCGCGAACGGGTAGTTCGCCAGCAGCCCCATGAGGATGGAGCCCAGCGCCGCCGACACCGCCGTGGCGAAGAGCGCGCCGCTCACCGGCACCCCCGCCTCCCCCAGGATCTGCGGGTTGACGGCCAGGATGTACGCCATGGTTAGGAAGGTGGTGAGCCCCGCCTCCACCTCGGTGCGCACGGTGGTCCCGTGCTCCCGCAGCCGGAACAGCCGCTCGATCATCGCCATCCTCGGTCCATTCCTGCCGCCGTCTCCCTGGCCCGCGCAAGCCATTGCTCCGTCAGAGCCCGGAGCTTCGCGGCGTCCGTCATGCCGCGACGCCCTCCCTGCGGATGTTCGCGACCAGGGAGCTGACCGACATCACGCCGTCCTCGAAGTCGTCCTCGCTGAAGACCACTGCGGTGATCAGCGCGTCGTTGTCGAACCCCACCTCCCAGGCGCCCAGGCTGACCTGCTCGCGCAGGCGCTCGGTCGGCTCCGGTACGACCACGCACACGTCGAGATCGGAGTCGGGCGCGTGGTCGCCCCGCGCGCGCGAGCCGAACGCCCAGACGCGGGCGCGCGGCTCCAGGGCGCGGACACGCGCGGAGAAGAGCGCGAGGAGACGGCGGTCTTCGGGGCTCATCGGCATGGGGCTGCTCCCTGGAACAGGTTGCCGCGCGGCGTGCCCGGTCCGGCGCTACGACGCGGGCTCGACGCCCGCCAGCCCCAGCTGCGGCGCGATCCCGCGCATGGCCTCGATCACGAACTGCGTGTGCTCCTTGATGTCCTCGCCCAGCAGCCCCACCGCGTGCTGCACCTCCTCGCGGTTGACGCCGGCGGCGAACGCCCGGTCCTTGAACTTCTTGAGCACCGACTTGGCCTCCAGGTCCATGATGGACCTGGACGGCCTCACCAGCGCGGCGGCGGTCACCAGGCCGGTGATCTCGTCGCAGGCCCACAGGGTGCGGTCCAGCAGCGTCTCCGGCTGCACGCCGGTGCGCGCGGTGTAGTGGGCCAGCACGGCGTGCACCAGCTCCTCCGGGTAGCCGCGCTCCCGCAGGATCCGTGCGCCGTACAGGGGGTGCTCGTCCGGGTGCTCCTCGTAGTCGAAGTCGTGGAGCAGCCCCGCCGCGCCGAACAATTCCTCGTCCTCGCCGAAGCGGCGGGCGTAGGCGCGGCAGGCCGCCTCCACCGAGTACATGTGGCGGCGGAGGGACTCGCTCCCGACGTGGTCGTGCATGAGCGCGAGGGACTCCTCGCGCGGGGGAAGGCTCGCCATGGTCTCGCGTGCGGGTGGGCGTGGTGCGCCCCGGGGCCGCCCGGCCCCGGACAGGCGCCCAATCTACACGCGGCCCACGCCTGCCGCACGCCCGGCCGGGCGGCGCGGCGCACCTGCACGTCGGGGGTGGACGGGCGCGGTCGTCCGACGGGAGCGGGGGCGGTGCGGGCTCGCGCGCATCCTGTCGCCTGCAGAGTGGGGCAGGAGTGCCCCAGAGAGGCGCCGAATTCGTTGCGGCGCTGCATCTTCCGCGTCACCCCCGCCCCGCGCCAGAACCCGCCAAGTCGCTCCCTGCCTGCGCTTGCGGGACGGGGTGAAAACACATGGTTTCTGGCACGCCGTCTGTACAGGCCGCGGTCACCGGAACTCGCGGGCTTCCGGTGCCTTGCAGGTCCCCGCCACTGGCTCCCCCCGCCCGGAGTGCGCTGCTTCCGGGCAGTTCCACTCACCACAGGAGGCACCATGATGCAACGCTCAACCAGGCTCATGGGAATGGTGGCCGTCGGCGCGCTCGCGGCGACGGGATGCTCCGACCAGCTGGTCACGGACGTGCAGCCCGCGCCCGACGCCTCCGGACGCGCCCAGGTCGCCGAGATGTGCGAGGTCATCACCTTCGACCAGTTCGGCCACGGCGACGCGATCAACTCGGTGTCGCTGCCCGGCCTGGGGCTGAACCTCAACGTCTCGGTGAACCGCGCCCCGGACCCCTTCGGCGCCTTCGGCGGGATGGTGGCCGCCCGCGCGTTCGAGACGGACGGGCTGGACGACAATCCGGCGGGCGCCGGCTCGGTGGTGGTGGAGGACGACGACCTGCAGTTCCGCGGCGAGGACAACACCTTCGGCGGCGAGTCGGACGGCGGCGGCGAGTGCGCCGGCTGCGCGGGGCTGGGCCGGCTCCTGGTGATCCCCGACGAGCGCGCCTTCGTGCCGTGGGGCGACTACCGCTGGGGCGGGACGGTGATCTTCACCGGCAACTTCTCGGGCGGCGACTACTACCTGGCGTCGTACGTGGCGGTGGACGTGGACACCAACTCGCCGGGGATCCGCGCCTACGTGGACTCCGTGCAGGTGGGCCAGTCGTCGATGCTGGGGAACGGCAGCGTCGAGACGGTGGCGACCACCTCGCAGCCGGCCATCGGCGGCAGCATCTCGTTCACGCTGGGGACCGCGGGGGTGGACGCGGTGCTCGGGTCGGGCGCCATCGACGGGATCCGCATCTGCGCGCGGCAGGCGCTGGGCGAGGACGGCTGCACGCCGGGCTACTGGAAGAACCACACGGAGGACTGGGCCGGCACCGGCTACACGCCGGGCCAGACGGTGGGGAGCGTGTTCAACGCGGGCGCCTTCCCCTCGCTCGCCTCTTCGACGCTGCTGGACGCGCTCCAGGGCGGCGGCGGGCCGGGCACGACCGGCGCCGCGCGGATCCTGCTCCGCGCCGCGGTCGCGGCGCTCCTGAACGCCGGGCACGCCGAGGTGGACTACCCGCGGACCACCGCCTCGATCATCGCCGACGTCAACGCGGCGCTGGCGAGCGGCAGCCGCTCCGCCATGCTGGCGCTGGCGGGCGAGCTGGACGCGGACAACAACCTAGGCTGCCCGCTGTGAGCTGATTCAGCGGCGGCAGGGGGATGGACCGACGGGGGCGGCCGCATCGCGCGGCCGCCCCCGCGCGCGTCCGGGGCCGGCGGTCGTCCCGGGGCTACCGCTCGCCGGGGAGGGTGTCGCGCTCCGCCGGGGATTCCGGGCAGGGCGTCAGGTCGCCGGCGGAGGCCCGCGAGCTCCCCAGCCTCCACCTCCAGCAGCCGTAGCCCCCGCTCTGCAGCGTCGCCGCGTAGGTCAGGGGGCCCGTGGCTCCCCCTCCGGTGGTGGAGGCCCGCAGCGCGATGGAACTGGCCCCCCGCGGCAGCGCCTTGCACACCTCCCGGCCCGGGAACACGTCGAAGCGGACCAGCTCGGCGCGGGCGACCACGTTGCCGTAGCCGGTGGCCTCGTTCCTGACGCACAGCCGCACGGCGTGCGGGTCCTCCCCGCCGCCGCGGCGGACCAGAGGACCGCAGGCCGCCAGGCACAGCAGCGGGACCAGGGCGATTCGGTGCATGGGAATCCCTCCAGCCAGGGGGAGCGCGGCGGGGACGGACCGCGCAGGCCGCGTGCCCGCGCGGCGCCGGTCAGTCCGGCGACGCGGCGGCGCAGACGAGGAGCCGATGGAGTACACGTGGCCGCGCAGGTGGTCCAGCGCGCACTCGGTCGCACAGGCGCTCGGCTTCTCGCGTGCTCATCCCCGCACCGTCACTCCAGGCTGAACGTCTCCTCCCGGGAGGCGGTGCAGCCAGGATGATGCCGCGGGGGCCGGAGCTACGCGACGGCCGGACCGAGGCGGCCCAGGGCGCGGGTCGCCATCACGGAGCGCCACGCCATGCCGGGATCACGTCCGCCGCCTCGGCGGCGGAGATCCCCGCCCGCTGCACGTACACCCCCGCCAGCGGCTCCATGGGCCCCGCCCGCTCGATCAGCCTCCACTTGCGCGCCCCGCCGCGCACGCGCCCGAGCAGCGCCTCGCGGATCGCCGCCAGGTCAGGCTCCCGCCGCGCCACCACCAGCACCGGCAGCCCCGCCGCCTCCGCCAGCGCGTACACGTCCACCACGTTGAACCCGGCCAGCGCGATCCCCTGGAGCATCACCAGCTGCAGGTGCCCGGCGTACTTGCACCCGCGGACCAGCCCGGCGAGGACGCGCGTGGAGTTGGCCCCGTCGCGCCGCACGCGCCCGGAGACGATCCCCTCCAGGCGCGCGCCGGAGTGGACGGCGCCCACCACCAGCACGTCGCCGCGGTGCGAGCGGTCGAAGGGAGCGTCGTCGAACCCGACGACGTGCGAGATGGGCACGGGATGAACGGTGCGGGTGGGCCGGCTGCCCTCACCCGGCGGCCTTAGAGCCGCCACCCTCTCCCAATCCTGGGAGAGGGGACAACTACAGGGATAGCAAGCATTTTTCCCCTCCCTCGCTTGCGGGGGAGGGGTGGCGCGCAGCGCCGGGGTGGGGGGCCCCCGAGGACGCCAGCGCGAGCCCCGCGTGAGGGATTTCGGCCCGAAGGGGCGAGACCCGGCGGGGCTGTTTCCGCCGGGGCTCGACTCCGTTGCAGACGGTCGTATCGTCTGCTACGGAGCCGAAGCCCGACCCCGACGCCAGCCGGGGGCACGCCCGAACCCGCCGTTCAAAGCCGTTTAAAAGTCCGCGCTGCCCGGCGTCCTCGGATACGGGATCACGTCGCGGATGTTCGCCATGCCGCTCGCGTACATGATCGCCCGCTCGAACCCCAGCCCGAACCCCGCGTGCGGCACCGTGCCGTAGCGGCGCAGGTCCCGGTACCACCAGTACGACTCCTTGGGCAGCCCCATCTCGTCCATGCGCGCGTCGAGCACGTCCAGCCGCTCCTCGCGCTGCGACCCGCCGATGATCTCGCCGATGCCGGGGGCCAGCACGTCCATGGCCGCCACCGTGCGCCCGTCCTCGTTGAGGCGCATGTAGAAGGACTTGATCTCCTTGGGGTAGTCGGTCACCACGATGGGCCGCCCCACGTGCTCCTCCGTGAGCCAGCGCTCGTGCTCCGACTGGAGGTCGAGCCCCCACTCCACCGGGAACTCGAACTTCCGCCCCGAGCCCTTGAGCGCCTCCACCGCCTCCGTGTACGTCATGCGCTCGAACGCGGACGACACCAGGCCCTCCAGCCGCTGCACCACCCCCTTCTGGATGCGGTCGTCGAAGAACGCCATGTCGTCGCCGCGCTCCTCCAGCAGGGCGCGGAAGATGTACCGGACGAAGTCCTCCGCCAGGTCCGCGGTGTCGGCCAGGTCGGCGAAGGCCACCTCGGGCTCGATCATCCAGAACTCGGCCAGGTGGCGCGAGGTGTTGGAGTTCTCGGCGCGGAAGGTGGGCCCGAAGGTGTACACGTTGGAGAGCGCCTGGCAGTACGCCTCCACGTTGAGCTGACCGGACACGGTGAGGCTGGCGCCGGCGCCGAAGAAGTCCTGCGAGAAGTCCACCTCGCCGCCCGGGGTGCGCGGCAGGTTCACCAGGTCCAGCGTGGAGACGCGGAACATCTGCCCCGCGCCCTCGGCGTCGCTGGTGGTGATGATGGGCGTGTGCACCCAGAAGAAGCGCCGCTCGTGGTAGAAGCGGTGCACCGCCATGGCGAGCGCGTGCCGCACCCGGGCCACCGCCCCGAAGGTGTTGGTGCGCGGCCGCAGGTGCGCCACCTCGCGCAGGAACTCGAAGGAGTGCTGCTTGGGCTGGATGGGGTAGGTCTCCGGGTCGTCCACCCACCCCACCACCTCCACCGACTCCGCCTTCACCTCCACCGGCTGCGGGCGCCCCGGCGTCGCCACCAGCTCGCCCACGACGGTGACGGAGCAGCCGGCGGTGAGGCGCTGCACCTCGGACGCGTAGTTGGGGAGGTCGCCCCCGGCCACCACCTGGATGGCGTCGAAGCACGAGCCGTCGTGGACGTTGACGAAGGAGATCCCCGCCTTGGAGTCGCGGCGGGTGCGCACCCACCCCTGAACCGTCACCCGCTCCCCCGGCTGGACCCTGCCCTCCAGGAGGTCGGCGATCATAGAGCGCTGCTTCGACATGGCTTCTCCGGACGATGCGTGAACGGCCGGGCGCCCGCCCGGCCGTTCGGTATTCTACAACGCGGCGGCCCCGCCGTCACCCCGGCGTCCAGCGCAGCTCCGCCAGCAGCGCCCCGTCCGCCCCGTAGCACTCCGCGTGAAAGGGGATCCCGGCCTCACTCAGCGGCGCCACGGCGCGCTCGGCGTTGCGGACGATGTCGGCCACCGCGCCGTGCACCAGCACGGGGTCGGCGCCCTCCACCACCAGCTCGGCGAAGGGGCTGGCCGCCTCCCACTCCGCCCGCCCGCAGGCGCGCACCGACCAGCCGGCCCTCGCGTAGGCATCCCGCACCGCCTCCGCGCCGGCCCCGCCGCGGACGGAGGAGAAGAAGTTGCTCCCGTCCGGGAGGCCGTGGGGCTCGGTCACGTGGGGCATCGAAATGCGTGGTTCGGGTGCCGGAGGGATCCGGCCCGGGGCCGGGGCGGAAGCGTGTGACGTTCTCGGCGCTAGCTCGTCAGTAGCCGTAATCGGCCCGCGGGGGCCGTCCACGCGTTCATACGGGAGCATAGTATGCGACAGAGAATCACGATCACGGCCACCCTCCTGCTCGTTCTGGCCGGGTGCGACCCGGACCGGGGGGTGCTGACCCCGGCCGAGCCGCGGCTCACCAAGCAGGCTTCCACCACGCTGCCGGCGAACGGAACCGACACGCTCGACGACACCCAGGCTTTCAGGGACGCTCTCGCCCTGGCGAACGTGGTGAACGTTCCCGCGGGAACCTACTACATCAGCGACCAGATCACGCTGGACTCGAACAACCACCTCATCGGTGCCGGGGAGGCGCAGACCAAGATCATCCAGAGGAAGTACGGCTACAACTTCTTCTACGCGGCACATGCCACGAACGTCCGGGTGGAGGGACTGCGGTTCGAGGCGCCCGCCGACAGCGTGGTCAATTTCCAGGTGGCGCTCCGCGCCGACAACTCCTCGGGGGTCTACTTCTACAACAACCGCGCGATCAACGTCGGGCTGATCCGGATCCACAACGTCGGCACGCCCGCGGAGCCGAACTCGATGGCGGACCGCTCCTCCATCGTCCGGATCGAGGGGAATGCCGGCGTGGGACCCGGCCGCGGCGCGAAGACGCACGGCATCGCGGTGGCGTTCTCGGACGACGTCAGGATCATGGGCAACTACGTGGACTACTACAACCACGGGATCGCCGTCTGGGGAGGGCAGGCGGACCCGTCCAAGACGCAGCCCACGGACCCGCCCTACACGTCCACCCGCTGGACGACCAACGTGACCATCGCGAACAACGTCGTCCGTGAATCGGAGACGGGGATCGTCACGATGAACACGGAGGGTGCCTTCATCCACTACAATCGCGTCGAGAGCTGCACCGACGTCTGCTTGGATGCGGAGGGGGGCAAGGACATCACGTTCTCGCAGAACACGGGGATCGACGCCGCGAACGGAGTGCTCGCCACGTTCTTCCGGGCGGACAACATCGTGTTCGACGGGAACACGGTGTACCAGCACGGCCGCTACGAAGCGAACCATGAGAACGTCACCAAGCTCTGGAACACCATGTTCGGCCAGAACAACGGCGGGAGCGCGGTGGGCAAGGCCGACGAGCACCGGATCTTCGTGAGGAACAACAAGTTCTACTACAGGGACACGGCCACGCCCCAGGCACAGGGAACGTTCGGAGTGGTGGCCAAGCACGCGACGGCCCGCTTCGAGTTCACCGGCAACAACGCCGAGAACACGCGCCTGGACTTGGCACCGGACCGGAGCGGCCACGCGCTGGTCAGCAACAACTATCTGCTGTTTACGCGGCCCACCGGCAGCGCGGGGCAGAACGCGATCTACGCAGGCAACAGCTGGGACGATGTCGCCCTGTTCGACCTCACGGTCACGAACAATACCATCGAGAGCACGGTGGCGCAGTCCGCGCCTGCCATCTGGGTCCCACAGTGGGCCCCCCAGCCGATCGCGAGCACCGTCTGCGGCAACACCGCGATCTCTTTCCCCAAGCTGCTGCACGTGAACAACCAGAACGCCAACCACGTGTACTACCTCGGTGCGAGCGAGCAGGCATCGACTCCCAGCGTCAGCGGCGGCACGGTCGTACCCATCACCTGCTGATCCCGGACTCCGGCCGGACCCGGAACCTCACGACGGAAAAAGGAGCGGCCGCGGCCGCTCCTTTTTCTCCTTCCATCCCGGTACGCCGTGCGTCACCCCGCGACCGGCCGCCTACGCCCGCTCCGGGTGCGGGGCGGAGGGGCAGACCTCGGCCAGGGTGCAGCGGTCGCACCAGGCCCTGCGCGCGGTGCACACGGCGCGGCCGTGGTCGATGACGCGGTGCGTGAACACCACGCGCGCCTCGTAAGGCAGCAGCTTGAGCAGGTCCCGCTCGATGCGCTCGGGGTCCTCCTCGCGGGTGAGCCCCAGGCGGAAGGCGATGCGCTTGACGTGGGTGTCCACCACCACCCCGTCCGCCTCGCCGAAGGCGATCCCCCGCACCACGTTGGCGGTCTTGCGCCCCACCCCGGGGAGCGCGACCAGCGCGTCCATGTCGCGCGGGACCTCGCCGCCGTGGCGCTCCACCAGGGCGCGCCCCAGCCCGATCAGCGCCTTGGCCTTGTTGCGGTAGAAGTTGATGGCGCGGACGTCCGCCTCCATCTCCTCCTGCGAGGCGGCGGCGTAGTCGGCGGCCGTGCGGTACTTGGCGAAGAGCGCGGGCGTGACCCGGTTCACCATGGCGTCCGTGCACTGCGCGGAGAGCACCGTGGCGACCAGCAGCTCCAGCGGGGTCGAGTGGTCCAGCGAGCAGCGGCTCTCGGGATAGAGCCCGGCGAGCCCCTCAAGGATGCGGACGGTCCGCGCCTGGCGCGCGGCCCTGCTTTCTCTGGGCAAGGTGTTCCTCTACGGCTTGCAGTTCCCAGGTGTTCAGCACCTGCAGCGCGGCGAGCCACCCCTTGCGGGCGGCGTTCACGCCGAAGGCCACGTTGTCCAGCCCGCGCGTGGAGTGGGCGTCCGGGTTCACCGGCACCAGCACCCCGCGCTCCGCGGCGTAGCGGACCCAGCGCCAGTCCAGGTCCAGCCGGTGCGGGTCGGCGTTGATCTCGACGGCGACGCCGTGCGCGGCGGCCGCGTCGATCACCGCGCGGACGTCGATTTCATACCCCTCACGCGTGAGGAGGAGCCGCCCGGTGACGTGCCCCAGCATGGTGAGGCGCGGGTTCTCCACCGCGCGCAGCACCCGGTCCGTCATGGCGCGCTCGGGCATGCCGAACGAGGAGTGCACCGAGCCCACCACGTAGTCGAACGAGGCGAGCACGGCGTCGGGGTAGTCCAGCGAGCCGTCGGGGAGGATGTCGGCCTCGGTGCCCTTGAACAGCCGGAAGCGCTCCGCCCCCGCGCCGCCGTGCTCGGCGTTCCAGGCGTCGATCTCGCGGTGCTGCGCGCGCACCGCCGTGGAGGCCAGCCCGCCCGCGTACCCCGCCGAGCGCGAGTGGTCGGCGATGCCCAGGTAGCTCCAGCCGCGCTCCCGCGCCGCCTCCGCCATCTCCGCCACCGTGGCCTTGCCGTCGGACCAGGTGGTGTGGCAGTGGAAGGTGCCGCGCAGGTCGGACAGCTCCACCAGCCGGGGGATCCTCCCCTCCGCCGCGGCGGCGACCTCACCCATCCCCTCGCGCAGCTCCGGCGGGACGTACGCCAGCCCCAGCGCCGCGTACAGCGCCTCCTCGTCCGGGAGCGGGACGGGCTCCCCGCCGCTCCGCAGCCCGTCGGCGTCCAGCCGGAGCCCGCGCGCCGCGGCGCGCGCGGCCAGCGCCTCCAGGTGCGCCGCGCTCCCCGTCTCCCAGGCGACCGCGGCGACGAACGCCTCGGGGAGCACGGCGCGCACGCGCACCCGCACGCCGTCGCGCAGGCGCAGCTCGGCGCGCCCGGCGGTGCCCCCGGCGCCCTGGAGCGCCAGGAAGGCGTCCACCACCGCGGCGGGGTCGGCGGAGGCGGCCACGAGGTCCACCTCGGCGGCGGTCTCCATGCGGCGGCGCACGTCGCCGGCGATCTCGGCGGCGGCCACGGCGGGGTGGGCGCGCAGCCACTCCAGGAAGTGGACCGCCAGCTCCAGCGCCTGCGGATAGCGCCGCCGCCCCGCCGAGGCGCGCACGAAGCCCAGCCCCTCCAGCACCTTCTGCTGCGTCCTGGGCCCGAAGCCGGGGAGCGCGGCCACCTCGCCGGCGCGCGCCGCCGCCTCCAGCCCCTCCAGCGAGTCTATGCCCCGCTCGGCGTACAGTGTCCGGACGCGCTTGGTCCCCAGCCCCGGGATGCGGAGCAGGTCGTGGAGCCCCATCGGCACCTCGGCGCGCAGCCGCTCGTGCTGCCCGGAGCGCCCGGTCGCCAGCAGCTCGGCGATGGTGTCGGCGATGGCGGGCCCCACGCCGGGGAGCGTGGTCAGCTCGCCCGCGCGGGCCAGGGCGTCCAGGTCGGCGGTGGTGCCTTCCAGGGTGCGGGCGGCGGCGGTGAAGGCGCGGATGCGGAAGGGGTTCTCGCCGGTGAGCTCCCCCAGCATGGCGATCTCCTCCAGGACCGCCGCCACCTCGCGTGCGTTCACCCGGCCGCGGCGCCGCCGTCCGCCTCGTCCAGCGAGACGCGGTGGAAGGGGAGGCGGGAAAGGGGGACGGTGCCGGGGCGCTCGTGCTCGCGGCGCTCGGCGGGCTCGTGCGTCGCCACGTGGCCGGGGTGGCGGTCCAGGTACCAGAGCGCGCGCCCCACCAGCTTGAGCGCCTCGGGGACGGTGAGGATGGAGTACAGCCCGGCCATGTCGCCGCCGGGGAGGACGCTCTCGAAGTCGCGCCCCTCCTCGCGGACCGAGGCCTCGGTCCACGCTGCGGGGATGCCGGGGCCCACCTCGGTGTCGAAGTGGATCAGGCTGAGCCCGGCGCGCTGTCGGTGGATCCCCAGCGCCATCAGCACCTCCAGCGTCTCGAAGGGCTCGCCGCCGGCGTCCTCGCCGCCGGCGCAGCACACGAAGAAGCCGTCCACCGGCTCGGGGGGCACGTCGGGCGAGACGCTGGCCCAGAACAGGTTGGCCGGGAGCTGCACGTACGCCGACTCGGCGGGGAGCCGCAGCTCCCACCCGGCCAGGTCGGGCGCGGCCTCCACCAGGTAGCGCGCCACCGCCGGCTCCAGCACGTACACCCGCCGGCCGAAGCGCCAGAAGTTGAAGGCGTGGTACAGGAACATCCGGTACTGCTCGGTGGCGTCCGGCGACGCGTCGGCCGGCACCACGTCGCGCACGGCCTCGGCGGCGCGGGTGAGGAAGGCGAAGCGCTCCGGGTGGGACGGGTCCACTCCCTGCGCCTCGGCCTCGGCGCGGATCCCCGGGAAGGTCCTCCCCTCCACCGCGGGGTCGTCGAACACCAGCTCGTACGGGGTCAGCCGCGCCATGCCCGCGGTCTTGCGCGCCTCGGGGGGGATGGAGCCGTGGTCAGCCACTGGGGTCTCGCCTCTTTCGGATTCTGCGTGGATCCTGGGGGTCTGCGCGGAGATGCAAGGGGAGTGCGAGGACGGCGGACGGCGGTGCGAAAGTGCGTGAGTGCGAAGTGCGTGAGTGCGAAAGTGCGGAACTACGGCCCCGCCTCGACTCTGTCGTGCTCCCCGGGGCCGTCAGCCGTCCACGCGGACCAGCGACTCCAGCACCTCCGGCTTCCGGCCGGAGAGCGCGGCGCGCAGGGACTCCCAGGCGCCGCGGCGGCGGATCAGGACGACGACCACGTCGCCCTTGGGGGCGGGGACGTCGTCCAGGGTGACGAAGTGGACGTCGCCCAGCGGCGAGGGGAGAGGGATGCTCAGGGGACGGCCCTCCCACTCCACCTGCACGGCGGCCTGGCCGGCGGCGACCTCGCGCTCCAGGAACACGTCGCCGGCCACCTCCCAGGCGCCGGGGCCCAGGGGCTCGCCGGAGCGGAAGAAGAAGGGCTCGAACTCCAGGCCCTCGCGCCGGGCGAAGTTCTGGTCGTCGGCGTAGTCGCGCACCTCCAGCTCGTCGTCCAGCGCCAGCGACTCCAGGTGGTGGCGGATCTCGTGGGTCACGGTCTCCCAGATCTCCTCCTCCCAGTCCCACCCCTCCTCCAGCCGCGACAGCCGCAGAAAGGAGCCGTAGTAGAGCATGACGATGGAGCGCACCTCCCCCGCCCCGCCCCACTCGGTGGGGTAGGTCTCGGTAAGGCACTCGCCCAGCGTGTAGACGTCCGGGAGCTCCGGGTGCGGCACGGCGCGGCGCTCCACCGCCAGCCCGTCCACGCCCTCGCGGTACTCGGGCGGGACGGCGTCGAACACCTCATGCGCGCGCCGCTCGAACTCTTCGAAGGTCATGCCTGATGTTATCGAACACAGATCGATGGAGGAAGAGGAAGCAAGCCCTCCCGGGCGCGGCGCTCCACCGCCAGTCCGTCCACCCGTGGAAGGCGCGCGAGATGGCGTCGTCGAACACCTACGGTGTCTACGATCGAACAGGTCGAGGAGAGCGAGGCGGAACGGGAGCGGACGAGGGCTTCGCCGCGGAACTTGGGATCGCCGTCAGGACACGCCGGGACGGTGCTCCCGAAAGCCCCGTGCGTGCCCTTGTCCGCGGCGAGTAGCTCAGTTGCCGGAACCCACCATCCCGGACCCGCGCTCCAACGCGCCAGTGCTGTCGCTCACGGTGGTGACCGTGCTCGTCGAACCGTCCCGGTTGCCGGACCCGACCATGCCGGAACCGTCGAAGCTCGGCGCGCCGGGGTGAACGCTCGCGGTGGGGCTCACGTCATCGTTGCAAGCGGCAGCGGTGAGTACGAGGGCGGCGAGGGTGATGAGGCAGAGGGTGCGCATGGTGACTGCTCCCGAAAGAGATGAGGGTGTCCGCCGGAGTCGTTCCAGCGGACACCCTCAATTTACACCTCGTGCGGCTCTCGAACTCGCCGAACGTCGTCCGCTCAAGGGATGGAGGGCGGCATCCCGCCCGGGGGCGCCTCGGCGCGGGGCTCCACCACGGTGCGGCGCGCCAGCCAGCGGTTCAGGGCCAGGAAGCAGCCGATGGCGATGGCCCACTGCACCAGCAGCGTCCCCACGTTGAAGGGCGAGAACGGGGTGAAGGTGGCCGCCAGGTCGGACGGGTCCACGGCCTGGTACATCCACCACCCCATCAGCACCACCGCCTCCACCAGCACCAGATAGACCAGCGCGTCCCACCAGCGCCCCACGTGCATCACGCCGGGCTGGTTGTTGACGAACTGCTCGCGGAACCGGCGCACCCCGTAGCGGATCACCGCGTAGGCGAAGAAGAAGCCGGAGAGCATCAGCCCCACGCCCCAGACGAAGTCCTGGTTGTCGAACACGGCCATGGAGAGCGCGGAGGGGATCCCCAGGAGGAAGCCCACCGCGCCCACCATGCGGATGGCGCGCCCTCGCTCCACCCCGCCGTCCACCAGCACCCGCGTGGCCAGCTCGATCATGGAGATCAGCGAGGTGATGGCCGCGAAGGCGAGCGCCAGGAAGAAGAGCGCGGTGAGCAGACGCCCCAGCGGGAGGGTGTCGAAGATCTGCGGCACCCAGATGAAGGTGAGGCCGTTGTTGCCGCTCCCCAGCACCGCCTCCGCCACGCTGCGCCCCTCCAGCCCGCCCGTTGCGCGGGCGATCTCCATGCGGGTCTCCAGCGGCACCGCCTGGTTGGCGAAGAAGCCCTGGCTGGAGTCCGGGTGGATGGCGACGCCCATGCGCTCCACCGCCGCGGCGGCGCCGGGCTCCGCCAGGCGCGACTCCAGCTCCGTCTGCAGGCCGGGGTAGGCGGTGAGCGCCTGCTCGAACCCGGCGGGCGTCTGCGCGATGCGCTCGGCCAGCGCCGGCCCCACCGAGAACACGGTGCAGATCACCATGATCCCGGCGGTGATGCTCACCGTGTTGTTGCCGATGCCCAGGATGAAGGCGTTGGAGGTGGTGTTCTCCTGCTGCCGCGCGTACACCGCGTAGGTGAGCGCCAGCCCCCACCCGGCCCCGGTGTCCCACGCGTTCTGCGTGAGCGCCTCCAGCCAGATGCGCGCGTTCCCCAGCTGCGAGAAGTCGGGGGTGAAGAGGAAGGCCAGCCCGTCCGGCGCGCCCGGCAGGGTGAGCGCGCGGAAGGCGAGCAGGAACACCAGCACGAAGAGCGCGGGGAGGAGCAGGTTGGTGACCCGCTGGATCCCCCTGACCCCGCGCGACACCACCCAGACCCCGAAGCCCATGGCGACCGCGTGGGTGAGCACCGCCACCCAGCTCTCCGGGTAGCGCGCCCACAGCGCCCCGGGGATCTCGCCCTCCAGCTCGCCGGCCGCCGCCGCCCAGAAGTAGCGCAGCGTCCACCCGGACACCACCGAGTAGTAGAACATGATGGCCGTGGCGCACCACGCCACCCACGCCCCCATCCAGGCATGGCCGCGCCCCAGCAGCTTCGCGAACGCCCCCACCGGCCCGTAGCGGGTGCCCTTCCCCATGGAGAACTCCACGATGAGCAGGGGGATGGACCAGGCGAACAGGAAGATGATCCAGGGGATCAGGAACGTGCCGCCGCCGTTGGCCGCCGCGATGCGCGGGAAGCGCCAGATGTTGCCGGTGCCCACCGCCATGCTCAGCATGGCGAGCAGCATGGCGCCGCGGGAAGTGAAGGTGTGCTGGGGGGTAGAGGTCACGTCGGGGCTCCGGGGGGTCGGGGAGTGAAGAATGTAGAATGTAGAAAGGACGGCTCGTCAGGGCACGGGGGGTCCTCGTCGGGGAGAGCTTCGGGCGTGGCGGAGGATGGTGGTGAGGATGGCGACCAGCTCGTCGGCTTCGGCGCGGAGGGAGACGAGGCGGCCGGCAGGGACGAGGCCGGAGGCTTCGAGGAGGCGGAGCCAGTACAGGGACTCGCGCGCCTCCTTAAGCGCGATGCTGGCCCTGGCGACGAAGTCGCGCTTGCTCTGCCCGGCGTGCGCCTCCTCCAGGTTCGCGCCGACGGAGGTGCCGGAGCGGAGGAGCTGCCCGCCCGGGTGCCGCGCCACCGGCGCCCCCTGGAGGCGCCGGCAGAGCCGGACCACCCGGACCGCGAACGCGAACGCCCTCTCCCGGACGCCGCCCCCGCGCTCCCCCACTCCCCCCCGCACCAACCCTGCCTTCTACATTCTACATTCTTCAGTTCCTCACCCCAGCCGCTCGCGGAGGTACTCCACCACCCGCCCCTCCTCGATCCTCTCCTGCCGCATCGTGTCGCGGTCGCGGATGGTGACGGTGCCGTTCTCGCTGGTCTCGCCGTCCACCGTGATCCCGAACGGGGTGCCGGCCTCGTCCTGGCGCCGGTAGCGCCGGCCGATGGCGCCCGACTCGTCGTAGAAGCTGGGGATGCCGCGGCGGCGCAGGTCCTCGTGGATCGCCGTGGCGCGCTCCGGCATCCCGTCCTTCTTCACCAGCGGGAACACCCCCACCTTGAGCGGCGCCAGCGAGGGCTTGATCCCCAGCACCACGCGCGTCTCCCCCTCCACCTCCTCCTCGCGGTACGCGTCGGCCAGCACCGCCAGGGTGATGCGGTCCGCCCCCACCGAGGTCTCGATGATGTAGGGGAGGTAGCGCTTGTTCTGCGCCGGGTCGATGTACTCCAGCCGCTTCCCCGAGTACTCCTGGTGCCGCCGCAGGTCGAAGTCGGTGCGGTTGTGGATCCCCTCCACCTCGCCCCAGCCGTCCTCGCCGATGGTGCCGCCGAACCGGAACTCCACGTCGCCCGCGGCGCTGGCGTAGTGCGCCAGCTTCTCGTGCGGCTTGTAGCGCAGCCGGTCCCCGGAAAGGCCCAGCACCTCCCTGTGCCACGCCATGCGCCGCTCGCGCCAGAAATCGAACCACTCCCCGTCGGAGCCGGGCTCCACGAAGTACTGCATCTCCATCTGCTCGAACTCGCGGGTCCGGAAGGTGAAGTTGCCGGGGGTGATCTCGTTGCGGAACGCCTTGCCGATCTGCGCGATGCCGAAGGGGACCTTCTGCCGCGCCGAGGTCTGCACGTTGAGGAAGTTGACGAAGATCCCCTGCGCCGTCTCCGGGCGCAGGTACACGGTGGCCGACGAGTCCTCCACCGGCCCCATGAACGTCTTGAACATCAGGTTGAACTGGCGCGGCTCGGACCACTTCCCCGTCACCCCGCACGAGGGGCACTGGATCGCCGCGGGGTCGGACGTGCCGGCCTGCTCCTGGAGCGTGTCCTCGCGGAAGCGGCGGTGGCAGTTGAGGCACTCCACCAGCGGGTCGCTGAACTCGGCCACGTGGCCGGACGCCTCCCACACGCGCGGGTGCATCAGGATGGCCGCGTCCAGCCCCTCGATGTCGTCGCGCTCGTGCACCATGCTGCGCCACCAGGCGTCCTTGACGTTGCGCTTCAGCTCCACGCCCAGGGGGCCGTAGTCCCACACGGAGCCGGTGCCGCCGTAGATCTCGGAAGACTGGAAGACGTAGCCCCGCCGCTTGCTCAGCGAGACGAGCTTGTCCATCAGGTCGGTGTCGGCCATGACTAGCGGTATGTCGAATGAGGTGCGCGGCGGGTCCGGTCCGTCCCTGCCGAAACCGCCAACTTAGCGGGCGCGTCCACCCCCCGCAAATGCCCTCAGCGCTCCCGCAGCTGCACCCGGGTGATCCGCTCCACGGCGGCCATCACCGCGTGGAAGCCCTCCACGTCGCGCGGCTCCACGTGGGCGCGGATGTCGGCTTCCAGCGCCTCCAGCAGCCCGTTGGAGCGGTCCGCCAGCTCCCGCCCCGCGTCGCTCAGGTGGATCAGGAAGGAGCGGCGGTCGTCCGGGTTCAGCTCGCGCCTCACCAGCCCGGCCCCCTCCAGGCGGTCCAGCAGGCTGGTGAAGGTGGACTGCTTGATCCCGAACACCCGCACCAGCTCGGCGATGGGCGCGGGGGCGTAGCTGCGCAGGTAGGTGAGGACGTGCCCCTCCACCGGGCTCAGCCCCAGCTCGCGGGTGCGGGACTCCAGGTACACCGAGAGCTGCCGCGACGCCTTGTGAAGCGGCGAGAGGAATTCCAGGGCCATGCGCTCCGTCCGTGTAGGAGAATGCTACGACGTCGGAATGTACGACGCCCGCCGGGCCGGCCGCCACGCGGGTTGACGCGGGGCGCGGCGCCCGCTACTCTACCGAAACAGTATTGTACGATATCGTATCACTTCCAAGCGGACCCCACCCAGACAGGAGAGGCACCATGAGCGCAGCCGCACCCGGAACCGTGGGCGAGATCGAAGCGTACCGCCTGCAGGCCCGCCTGGCCCACCAGGTGGTCCGGCTCAACGCGGAGGGGATCACCCACGAGGAGAGCGTGCGCCCGCCCGGGCCCGCGGGCAACTGCCTGAACTGGGTGGTGGGGCACCTGGTGGCCATCTACGGCCGCTCGCTCCCGCTGCTGGGGCAGGAGCCGGTGATGGACCCGGGCGAGCTGGCGCGCTACGATCGGGGCTCGGAACCGCTCGTGGACCCCGCCGCTGCGCTGCCGCTGGACCGGCTGCTGGCCGCCTGGGACGAGGCCTCGCGGCGCTTCGATGCCGGGCTGGCGGCGCTCGCCCCGGAGGCGTTGGACCGGCCCGCGCCCTTCAGCCCCGGCGACGACCCGGACGAGACCGTGCGCTCTCTGCTGGCGACGGTGAGCTTCCACCAGGGCTACCACGCCGGCCAGACCGGGATCCTGCGGCGGACGTCGGGGCGGGAGGGCGCGATCCGCTGAGCCGCGCCGCGCCGGCCGGGGTCGCGCGGGGGGGGTGGTTGCCCCCGCGGCGCGCACCCCCTACCCGTCCGGGGAGCGGGCGCGGCGCGGCGGGCCGCGCGTTGGAACGGCACCTGCACGGGCGGACGCCCGGGGCCCCCCCCCGGGAGCACACGGAACTTCCAGACGGCGCAGCGGGCGGGCGCCAGCTTCACCCCGACACGAGCATTTCAACCGCGGACCGGAGGAGCAGCGTGATCGTCAACGAGGAAGACCAGGACCAGGACCAGGAGCAGGAGCAGCCGCCGCGCACGGCGCCCGGGCCGACCACCGTCACCGACACGGTCAAGGAGCGGCTGTTCAAGGCGCGCACGCTGGTCATCAGCGGCGAGATCAACCAGGCGCTGGCCTCGCACGTCATCGCGCAGCTGCTGGCGCTGGCGGCGGAGTCGGACAAGCCCATCACCCTGTTCATCAACTCGCAGGGCGGCCACGTGGAGTCGGGCGACACCATCCACGACGTGATCCGCTTCATCAAGCCGCGGGTGCGGATGGTGGGGACCGGCTGGGTGGCGAGCGCGGGCGCGCTGATCTTCGTGTCGGTGCCGCTGGAGGACCGCTTCTGCCTCCCCAACACCCGCTTCCTGCTGCACCAGCCGGCGGGCGGCAGCGGCGGCACCGCGGCGGACATCGACATCGAGGCGCGGGAGATCATCAAGATGCGCGACCGCATCAACCGCATCTTCTCCCAGGCCACGGGCCAGCCAATCGAGCGGATCGAGAAGGACACGCACCGCAACTTCTGGCTGGGCGCCGACGAGGCCAAGGAGTACGGGCTGGTGGGCCGCATCGTCGCCAGCGAGAGCGAGCTGGACGCGGCCTGACGCACCGGGGTCCAGGAGAAGAGGGGGCGGCCCGCGCGGGCCGCCCCCTCCGCGTTTTTTTCGCGTACGGCGGGCGCAGAGCGTGGCGCCGACCGCGGCGGAGCCCACCGTCGCGACGGCGGCGGCCAGCAGGGCGTAGGGGAGCTGGGTGCGGACGTGGTCGATGTGGTCCGTGGCGGCGGCCATGGACGAGATGATGGTGGTGTCGCTGATGGGGGACGCGTGGTCGCCGAAGATGCCGCCGGAGAGCGACGCCGCCACGAAGGGCGCCAGCGGCAGCCCCAGCGCCGCGGCCGCCGGCACGGCGATGGGGAGCATGATGGCGAAGGTCCCCCAGCTCGTCCCGGTGGAGAAGGCCACGAACGCCCCCACCACGAACACCAGCGGGAGGAACACCGCGGGGGAGAGCGTCCCGGAGACCACGTCGGCCACGTACGTCCCGGTGCCCAGCGCCTTCGCCACATCGGCCAGCGCCAGCGCCAGCAGGAGGACCAGCGCCAGGCCCACCAGCCCGCCGGCGCCGCGCAGCCCCGCGCGGGTCAGCGAGTCCACCGTGGCGCCGCGCTGCGCCAGGAGGAGCACCCAGGCGCAGGCGAGCCCCGCGAGCACCGCCCAGAGCACGCTGGTGGAGCCGGAGCCCTCGCGCATGTCGCCGCCGCCGGTCACCAGCAGGAAGAGCGGCATCGCCGCGATCATGGTGGCGATGGGGAGGATCATGTTGACGGCGCGCGGGCGCGCCGCGGACCGCATCGCCTCGGGGGCGATCGCGTCCGGGTCCAGCATGGGGTTGGCGCCCTCCCACAGGAGCTGCCCCCCGCGGGTCCGCTCCTCCGCCCTGCGCATGGGCCCCAGGTCCAGCCCGGTCGCCGCCACCACCCCGGCCAGGAGCACCGTGGCGAGCGCGTAGAAGTTGAGCGGGATGGAGCCCACGAACACGCCCAGCGGGTCGCGGACTCCCAGCTCGGACAGGATCCCCAGCACGTACGCGCCCCACGCGTTCAGCGGGATCAGGATGCACACCGCCGCCGAGGTGGCGTCCACCAGGTACGCCAGCTTCTCGCGCGAGATGCGGAGGCGGTCGAAGAGCGGGCGCCCCACGGACCCGGCCACCAGCACCGTGATGTTGGACTCGATGAAGATGGCGCAGCCGGTGAGGAACACCAGCAGCTTGGCCCGCCGCGGGGTGGTGACCCACCTGCGCTCCTCCAGCTCCCGCACGAACCCCTGCACCCCGCCGAAGGTCTCCACCGTGGCGATCAGCGCGCCGATCACCAGCGTGAAGAGCAGCACCTCGGTGCGGTCCACGGCGGTGAACACGTTGACCGTCTCGCGCAGCGACCGGCCCAGCCCGGCCAGCGGGTTCCACCCCTCCACGATGGTCCACCCGAGGAAAATCCCCGCCGCCAGCGACAGGTAGACCTGGCGGGTGCGGATGGCGAGCACGATGGCGAGTACGGGGGGAAGCAGCGAGATCCAGCCGGGCTCGATGGTCTGCATGCGCGGGGAAGCCGGGGAGGTGCGAGGGTGCGGAGGATGGGGGCAATCTAATGCGCCCCCGGCTCGTGCCGCGAGAGCGCGTGTCGTCCGGTGCCCGCGCGGGGTGGTCGGGGGCGGGGATGGTCTATGGAACCCCCCACCCAAGCCGCACCCCAAACTCTTTCCTCCGACCATTCCCCACCCCCTCCCTCGGGCCTCCCGGCAGGGCCACCGACGGCAAAGGCCGCCCCACTGCGTGGAGCGGCCCTTCCGACCATGCCGGCCTCCGGTGTCGTTCTCCCCTCCCCTGCTTGCGGGGGAGGGGCCGGGGGAGGGGGCTCCTGCGGACGCCAGCGGGCCCCGCGTGAGGGATTTCGGCCCGAAGGGGCGAGACCCGGCGGGGCAGTT
>JBFMFL010000071.1:0-27028 GCA_040752145.1 Gemmatimonadota bacterium | reverse complement strand
GGGGGAGAACGACGAAGCCGAACCCCGGACAGCCCACCCCCAGAATTGGGGGAGGGTGGCGAGCCTCAAGCGAGCCGGGTGGGGGCCTCCCGCACCGCACCGGCACCACGTCCACAAGCCTCCTCATGTCCGCACCCGAGTCCCACGTCTTTACGAAGAAAGGCGACGCCCGCCCCGAGGTCGATCGCGCGCTCGCCGAGCTGAAGCGCGCCCATGGGGCCGACGTGGACGCCGGCTTCAACAAGTACATGTACGTCACCAAGGCGGACATGACCGTGGTGATGGTGGGCGCGGCGGACTCGCTGCTCGCGGCGGCGCTGCGGGGGCGGCCGGGGTGGACGGAGCCGGGGCTGGCGGGCGGCAACTGAGATTCTCGACTTCACAACCCATGCGGATCGTCCTCTGCGCCCTGGGGGCGCTTCTCCTGGCGGCGGGGCCGGCGGCGGCGCAGCGGCGCGTGCCGGACCACCGCTTCACGCTGGACGTGGGCGCGGTGGGGGCGTCGCTGGGCTACGCCACCCGGGCGGGGGGAGACTGGTTCGCCGGGGCGGAGATCGGCGGGGGCGGCGACTTCCTCAACTTCATGGTGGTGGGCGGGCGGCACTTCGCCGAGCAGGGCTGGATCGCCTACGAGGGGCGCGACGCCTCGGGCGACGAGCAGCTGTTCGAGCTGGGGCACCTGGCGTTCTTCGCCCGGCGCGAGGCGGGGGACCGCTTCCAGGCGGACGTGGGGGTGCGGGGCTCGGTGTTCCTGCACTTCGACGAGTCGGACGACGACCCGGGCGGCGGGCTGTTCGTGGGGCCGTACGCCTCGCTGTTCTGGGGGTGGCGGCACTTCAAGGTGGGCCCGCGCATCGCCGCCGGCCTGTTCTACGAGGACGCCGACACGCGGGAATTCGGGGTCAACCTGGCGCCGCTCACCGTCCGCATCTCCTTTCCCTGAGCGGCGCCCGCCGCGCTCACCTCACCGTCACGTCCTGCTCCAGCGCCGTCCGCGGGTCCCAGCCGGTGCCGGGGTAGGCGTGCACCACGCGCAGCCGGTACGTCCCGGGCGCCAGCCCGATGACGGCCGCCTCGTAGGCGAAGGCGGCGATCACCTGCGCGCACATCTCCCCCTCGCGCACGGCGTCCACCCGCAGCGTCAGCCGGTTTCCCGCAGCCTCCACGCTCCCCGCCAGCCGCCGGCACGGGTCCGGGGTCTCCATCCGCCCGCGCACGGCGACGCTCCCCGCGCCGCCCTCGGCGCGGGCGCCGGTCTCCCCCACGGGGGCCGCCGGGAGCGCTCCGGCGTCGGGGACCGGCTCCACCAGCCGGGCGGTGAGCTCCACGCGGGGGCCGCCGGACGCGGCGCCCCCGGCCGCGGGCGCGGGGCCGCCCGCCGGGGTGCAGGCGGCGAGGGCGAGGACCAGCAGCGGGGCGTGCGTGCGCATGGGCGCTCCTTTCCGGGTTGGGCTCCGGCGCGGCTGCTCCTGCCGGAGCGCGTCGATGGGCGACGGCCTTGCGGCCCTCCGCGCAGGATGGATGCCGAACGCCAGCGCCGGCACGCCCGGCGCGGAGAGGCCGAGGGATGCGGGCGCGGGCGGACTCGGCTCAATGGGAGCGGTCCGGCGTTCCACGCGAGTGGCGGCTTCCGGGCCGCCGTGGACAAATTCTGTGGCTCCCCGGATCCGGCGTGAGCATCCGCCCCCGACCCCGCAGCGCCATGAGACCCGCACGCCTCCCCCTCGCCCTCCTCGCGGCCGCGTCGCTCGCCGCGTCCGCTCCGTCCCCCGCCGCGGCCTTCGGGCCCGCGACGGTCTCCCCGGCGCTGGGGTCCGGCGGCAGGGCTGTCCCGGCGGGGTGACCGGCAGGCGCGCCGGCCGGAGCGGGCGCCGAAGCGGCCCTGAGCGGGGCGGGGGAGTGGCGCGGGCGGGCGCTCGGGCGTCTGGTCTCCTGTCACGCAGGCCATCCATTCCGCTCCCGGACCGGAGACCGCCCATGAGCCAGCCTCGTCCGTGCAGCACGCGGATCCTGCTCGCCCTCGCCCCGCTCGCCCTGGCGCTCCAGGGGTGCAGCCTGGATCCCTCGGGCCCCGCCGACGCCCGGGGGAACCTCCGCGCCGCCCGCGCGGCGTGGGAGCGGCAGGGGATCGACAGCTACCGCTACGTGATCCACAAGTCGTGCGGGGAATGCCTGCCGGAGTCGGTCGCGCCCGCCCTGGTGGAGGTGCGCGACGGCAGCACGGTGTCGGTGGTGGCCGCCACCAGCGCCCGGCAGATCCGCCCGGAGTTCTATCAGCAGTACGACACGGTGGAGGAGCTGTTCGACCTCATCGCGGCCGCGATCGAGCAGGATCCCTACCGCTTCGGCGCGCGCTACGACTCGCGCCGGGGGTACCCGCTGGAGTTCTCGGTGGACTACGACCGCGACGCCGTGGACGACGAGGCCGGGTTCGCGGTCGCGCAGTTCGAGGCGGTCCCGTAGCGGCGGATCGCCCCCGGAACACGGCGGCCCCGCGTCGATCCCGGACGCGGGGCCGCTCGCCTTCGGGGGCAGAGACGGTCAGCCCTCCCCCAGCATGTAGCACGCGCACGCGCCGTTGGTGCAGGAGCAGTAGTCGTAGCCAAGCTGGCGGCACTGCTCGTCGCAGTACGGGTTGATCGTGGAGCCGGACTGCTGCCGGGCGTGGTCGGGGGCGGCGAGCGCCTGGGTGGCGCCGAAGCCCATGGCGCCGAGGAACGACAGGGCGACGAGGGCGCGGCGGACATGGTTCCACGTCTGGCTCATAGGTCCTCCTGGTGTGGGGGTGCGTGGGACCGGCGGAGCACCGGGTTTACGCATATTAACCGACAGTAACCGCGGCGCAAGTGGCGTGCGGCGTTCCGGCGGCGCCGCGGGTTTGCGCGCGTCCGGTCTCCACATTACGCTTCGGTCTCCATCCGTCGTCCGTCCCCCGCGTCTTTTCCGTCCCCGTGCATCCACAGAGTCACAAGCTCCGCGCCCTCGCCGACAAGTGGGCCGACGTTCCCGCGGGCGAGCGCGCCAACTACCAACTCTACCTCTCCGACCTGGCGGATGCGCTGGGCGTGGCCCGGCCGCAGCCGCGCGGGTCGGGCTACGAGTTCGAATACCCGCTCCCCACGGTGGACCGCAGCACGGGAAAGGGGAAGAAGAACTTCGTGGACCTGTACCGGGTGGACCACTTCGTCCTGGAGGCCAAGGACAAGGGCGGCGACGGGGCGGGGGAGATGGCGTTCCGCGCGGCGTACGCGCAGGCGAAGCACTACACGGTGGACCTGCCGCACGCGCCGCCGCCGTACCTGCTGGTGCTGGACGTGGGGCGCACGCTGCTGGCGTGGGACCGCTGGTCGGGCACGTACGGGGGCTTCAACCTGGCGCGGCGCATCGACCTGCGCACGCTGGCGGACCGGCCGGAGGAGATCGACTTCCTCCGCGCGGTCTGGGAGAACCCGGCCTCGCTCGACCCTCGCGGGCGCGCGGCGGCGGTGACGCGCGAGGTGGCGGCGCGGCTGGCGGAGCTGTCGGCGGCGCTGGAGGACCGCGGGCACGACCCGGAGGTGGTGGCGAAGTTCCTCATGCGCTGCGTGTTCACCATGTTCGCGGAGGACGTGGAGCTGCTCGCCGGCAAGCCGTTCCAGACGGCGCTCGCGGAGTACCGCGAAGACCCGGCGGAGTTCGCGGCGACCATGGAGGAGCTGTGGCGGGCCATGGACGAGGGGCGGCGCTTCGGGCTCAAGAAGCTGCTCCGCTTCAACGGGCACTTCTTCCGCGACGCCTCGGCGCTGCCGCTCACCAGGGCGGACCTGGCGGTGCTGTTCGAGGCGGCGAAGGCGGACTGGAAGGAGGTGGAGCCCACCATCTTCGGTACGCTGCTGACGCGGGCGCTCGATCCCCGGGAGCGGCACAAGCTCGGGGCCGAGTACACGCCGCGGGCCTACGTGGAGCGCGTGGTGCGGCAGACCGTCGAGGTGCCCATCCGCGACCGCTGGGACCCGGTGCAGGCGGAGGTCATTCAGCTCCTGCAGTCCGGCAAGAAGAAGGACAGATCCACCGCGGAGAAGCGTCTCCGCGAGTTCCACGGCTGGCTCAAGTCGCTGCGCTTCCTCGATCCGGCGTGCGGGAGCGGCAACTTCCTGTACGTGACGCTGCACGCGGTGAAGCGGATCGAGCTGGAGGTGCTGCGCGAGCTGTGGAAGCTCGTCCACCAGGCGGAGATCGGCATTCTGGAGAAGGCCGAGGGCTCCGAGCTGGGCGTGGAGGAAGTGGGTCCGTGGCAGTTCCACGGAATCGAGATCAAGCCGTGGGCGCGGGAGATTGCCGAGCTGACGCTGTGGATCGGCTATCACCAGTTCTGGAAGGAGCACCACAAGGGCACCAACCCGCCCGAGCCGGTGCTGCGCGACACCGGCACCCTTGAACAGCGCGATGCGGTGCTCGCGTGGGACGAGATCGTGGAGGTGCCGGAGAAGTCGCGCCCTGATCCGACGCCGCGCATCAAGCACCCGGTGACTGGCAAGCTGGTTCCCGATCCGAACGCTCGGCTGCCGTATTACGAATATCACGGCGCTCGGCAGGCTGAATGGCCGCAGGCGGATTTCATCGTCGGGAATCCGCCGTATATGGGGGATAAACGGATGCGTGACGAATTTGGTGATGGATATGTCGATGCACTTCGTTCCGTTTACCGTGAGATTCCCGATAGTGCAGATTACGTGATGTGCTGGTGGTACCGCGCGGCGTTGGAAGTTGCAGCCGAAAGGGTGCGGCGTGCAGGCTTGATTACAACTAACTCGCTCTCGCAGGGATTCAATCGACGAGTGATTGAGCTTGCCGCTGAACGTGGCGCCAGAGTCTGTTGGGCCATCTCTGATCATCCCTGGGTGGAGGGAGCAGATGGGGCACATGTTCGCATAGCTATGACTGTGCTCTGCAAGGATCCTACGTCAGCCAAGCTTATCGTTGTTGATGAGGTAGCAGCCGAAGTGGACGAAGTGATTGTAGCAGAGTTGAATTCAGATCTTTCTGCTCATGCTAACGTCGCTTCTGCAACTCGGCACCCTCTGGCCTCGAACTCTGGATTGGCAGCCGTTGGCTACGCGCTACACGGCCCTGGTTTCGTGATAGCAGAGGAGGAAGGTAAGCGACTTCTACTAGCCGACAAAAGCCACTCCGCAGTGCTGCTCCCGTTCCGTAACGGGCGTGACCTTCTGCAAAGGCCACGAAATGTATTCGTCATCGATTTCGGGATGAGAAACGAGGAGGAGGCTCGTCGGTTTCCCATTCTATACGATATTGTCCGTTCTCGGGTGAAGCCTGAGCGGGATGCCAACAAGCGAGATTCATATCGGCGTTCGTGGTGGCGATTTGGTGAGCCGCGATCAGAATTGCGCGAAGCGTTAGCATCTTTGCATAGTTATCTAGTTACCCCGATGGTAGCCAAGCACCGAGTGTTCTTGCGGTTTGATACGAGCATCGCACCGGACCAGAAGCTAGTGGTTATTGCGCTCGCTGACGGATTCGCACTTGGAGTGCTTAGCTCAAGCCTTCACGTCATATGGTCTCTCGTTGCCGGAGGTACTCTCGAAGACCGCCCAACGTACAATAAGACACTGTGCTTCGACCCTTTCCCGTTCCCCGACCCTTCGCCCGAGCTGCGAGTGAAGATCGCGGACGTGGCCGAGCGGCTGGACACGCACCGCAAGGACGCGCTGGCCCGCGACGAGCGCGTCACCATGACGGGGATGTACAACGTGGTGGAGAAGCTGCGCAGCGGCGAAGCCCTCACGCCCAAGGAGCGCGAGGTCCACGAGATCGCCGCCTGCGGCGTGCTGCGCGACCTGCACGACACCCTGGACCGCCTGGTCGCCGAGGCGTATGGTTGGCCGTGGCCCATGGAGCGCGACGAGATCCTTGAGCGGCTGGTGGCCCTGCACGACGAGCGCGTTGCCGAGGAGAAGCAGGGCCGCGTCCGCTGGCTCCGCCCCGAGTACCAGGTGCCGCGCTTCGGCAAAGGTGAGGCGCCCGCACCGGCCGCCGAGCTGGCGCTCCCCGCGGAGGCCGCGCAGGCGCCCGCAGCGGCCGGCGGCAAGCGCCCCTGGCCCGGCAGCGCCATCGAGCAGATCGCCGGGCTGAAGTCGCTGGTCGCCGCCGCGCCCGCCACCGCCGAGGACGCCGCCGCCGAGTTCGCCCGCGCCCCGGCCGAGCTGGTGCGCCGCCACCTGGAGACGCTGGTGCTGGTGGGCGAGGTGCGCCAGGACGAAGACGGCCGCTTCGCCGCCGTCGCCGAGCCCCTGTAGCCGGCGCCGGAGCCGGAACCCCGGAGGAAAGGAGCCCGCATGTCCGCCACCCGACCGCACGCACGCCTGGCGCTCGCCGCCCTGGCCGCCCTCGCGCTGGCGCTCCCGGCGTGCGCAGTGGAGCCGGTGGAGCCCGCGGACTCCGTGAGGCTCGCGGAATCCACGGAGCTCCAGGAGTCCGCGCCGGAGGAGGAGCTGAAGGCCAACCGCGAGCGCTGGGAGTCGTGGGGCGTGGAGGACTACGGCTACACCATCCTCCGCGAGTGCGAGTGCGAGCCCGAGGACGCCGGCCCCGCGCGCGTGGAGGTGCGCGGCGGCGAGACCGCGTCCGTGGAGCCCGTGGAGGGCGGCCCCGAGATCCGCCGCGAGGCGTTCGACAGCCTGGACAACTTCCGCGAGCTGTTCGACCGCGTGCAGGCCGAGATGGAAGCCGGGCCCGACGAGATCGAGGCCGGGTACGACGCCGAATGGGGGTATCCCGTCTACCTGCACGTGGACCCGCGGCACGACGTGGCCGGCGACGAGCGCGGCTTCCGGGTGGAGGCGTTCGAGCCCCTCCGCTAGGGCGCCGACCCCGCGAGGAGGAACCCACCCCTACCCGGAGCACAGCCGTGGCGGACATCGAAGACGCAATCGCCCTCGCCGTGCGGGCCCACCGCGGCCAGAAGGACCGCGCCGGGGCGCCGTACATCCTGCACCCGCTGCGGATGATGTTCCGCGTGGAGACCGACGCCGAGAAGATGGCCGCCGTGCTGCACGACGTGGTGGAGGACACCGACTGGACCCTGGACCAGCTGCGCGCCGAGGGCTTCCCCGAGGAGGTGGTCGCCGCCGTGGACCACCTCAGCCGCCGCGAGGACGAGAGCTACGAGGAGTTCGTCCGCCGCGCCGCCGCCCACCCCGTGGCCCGCCGCGTCAAGATCGCCGACCTGGAGGACAACATGGACGTCCGCCGCACCGGCACCGTGACCGAAAAGGACGTCGAGCGGCTGACCCGCTACCACCGGGCGTGGCGCTCCCTGGTCGCCGACCTCGGGGGCGGGTAGTGCGGGCCCGCTCCTTGCTCCCCGGGCCGGGCCATTCGCATCGCAACGACCCGGAACCGGAGGTTCGCTCCGATGAACGCACGACAAGCCGTACGCTGGCTGGCGCTCGCCGCCGTGCTCACCCTGCCCGGCTGCCTGGTCTTCACCTGCAGCTACCCGTAGCGCCGGGCGGGCACCCCCCGCCCCCCGACACGACGAGCCCCCGGCATGCGCGCCGGGGGCTCGTCGTCGTCCAGGGGTGAGGGCCCGCCGCCGCAGGCTGTTCCCTGTTCCCTGTCCCTGTTCCCTGCCGTCCCCTACAGCACCCGCAGCGAGTTGATCTGCACGTCCCAGATGACGGACTGCCCGATCCCCGCGGTGAACGGAACGGAGAACAGCTCCTGCCCGCCGGTGGTGCGCGCCATCAGCCGGTAGCTGCTCACGGTGGCCGCCGGGTCGAAGGAGAGCGTCGCCCGGCCGTTGGGGTTCACGTTGCCCAGCAGCCTGCGCGAGCTCCCGCTGGCGTCCACCGCGTACACCGTCAGCGAAGTGGGCGGCACCACCGTGTTGCGCACCTGCACCGCGATCCGGTTCATCGCGTCGGCCTGCGCCTGCGCCGAGGGGTCCGCGCCGGCGGAGGCGGCCGGAGCGCACCCCGCCGCCAGCAGGGCGAGCACCAGCGCCGCGTGTACGGGAGCCGAGCCGCGAAGCCGCATGGGAACCTCCTCCGGGACGGGTGTGTGCGCGCCGTGCCCCGGCGCCGGGAGATGCGTGCGGGGGCGCAGCAACCGTGCCAGGGAAGGCCGGGGCTACGCCTGCGGGGCCCCGGCTTCCGCCTCGCCCGCGTCCTCCGGGGCGGGGAAGAGCAGCCCCTCCAGCGTGTCCAGCAGCTCCTCGCGCCCCTCGCCGCTCAGCGCGGAGAAGAGCACCACCTGGTCCGCGTCCACCCCCAGCTTCTCCACCGTCTTGCGGAGCGCCGCCTCGCGCTTCCCCTTGGCCAGCTTGTCCGCCTTGGTGAGCGCGAACAGGGTGGGGATGCCGATCTCCGCCAGGTAGTCCACCGAGCGCAGGTCGTCCTCGGTGGGCCCGGTGCGGATGTCCACCAGCTGCACCACGCCGCGCAGCTCGCGCGAGGTGGAGAGGAACTCGTGGATCAGCGGCTGCCACTTCCTGCGCAGCTCCTGGGGCACCTTGGCGTAGCCGTACCCCGGCAGGTCCACCAGGAAGAAGCCGTCCGGCTCCGCCCGCACGTCGTAGAAGTTGATCTCCTGCGTCTTCCCCGGCTGCGCCGACACCCGCGCGATCGCCGTGCGGGTGCGCCCCAGCAGCCGGTTGATCAGCGACGACTTCCCCACGTTGGAGCGCCCGGAGAACGCCACCTGCGGCATTCCCTCCGCCGCCTCCGGCTGCGCCTGCCCGATCTGTCCGATGGCGCCGGCGAACTCTACCGATTTGATTCTCATGAACGAGTGCGAAAGTGCGTGAGTGCGACAGTGCGAAAGTGCGAAACAGCACGGGCCGAAACGCCGAAGTGCGGGAGCGCGAGTGGTTACTCTCGCACTCCCGCACTTCGCGCTTTCGCACTTTCTTTTATGCTTCCTTCTTCCGCTTCGGCTCGGCGGCCAGCACCAGCAGCGGCGGGACGCTGTCGCTCACGCACTCGGGCGTGATCACCACCTCGCGCACGTCCTCGCGCGAGGGGATGTCGAACATCACGTCGCGCATCAGCTTCTCGATCACCGCGCGCAGCCCCCGGGCGCCGGTGCCGCGCTCGATGGCCAGGTGGGCGATGGCGCGCACCGCGTCCGGGTCGAAGGTGATCCCCACGCCGTCCATCCCGAACATCTTCTGGTACTGCTTCACCAGCGCGTTCTTGGGCTCGGTGAGGATCTTGACCAGCGCGTCCTCGTCCAGGTTGTCCAGCGTCACCGTCACCGGGAGGCGGCCCACCAGCTCCGGGATCAGCCCGAAGCGGAGCAGGTCCTCCGGCTCCACGTCGCGGAACGGGTCCTCCCGGTCCATCTCCGTGACGCCCTCGTTGGACGAGAAGCCGATCTGCCGCTTCCCCGTGCGCGACTCGATGATCTTTTCCAGGCCGTCGAACGCGCCGCCGCAGATGAAGAGGATGTGCCGCGTGTTGATCTGGATGTACTCCTGCTGCGGGTGCTTGCGCCCGCCCTGCGGCGGCACCGAGGCGGTGGTCCCCTCCAGGATCTTGAGGAGCGCCTGCTGCACCCCCTCGCCCGACACGTCGCGCGTGATGGACGGGTTCTCGCTCTTGCGGGCGATCTTGTCGATCTCGTCGATGTAGATGATCCCGCGCTCGCACTCCGCCACGTTGAAGTCCGCGGCCTGGAGCAGGCGCACCAGGATGTTCTCCACGTCCTCGCCCACGTAGCCGGCCTCGGTGAGCGTGGTGGCGTCCACGATGGTGAAGGGCACGTGGAGCACCCGGGCCAGCGTCTGCGCCAGCAGCGTCTTCCCCACGCCCGTGGAGCCGATGAGGAGGATGTTGGACTTGTCCAGCTCCACCTCGTCCATCACCCCCTGGTGGTTCACCCGCTTGTAGTGGTTGTAGACGGCCACCGAGAGCGACTTCTTGGCCTCGTCCTGCCCCACCACGTACTGGTCGAGCACCGTCTTGATCTCGCGGGGGGAGGGCACCGGGGTGGCGGTGCTGGCGGCCTCCTTGGTCTCCTCCTCGGCGAGGATCTCGTTGCACAGCGAGATGCACTCGTTGCAGATGTAGACCGAGGGCCCGGAGATGAACCGCTTCACCGAGTCCTTGGACTTTCCGCAGAAGGAGCAGCGGAGGTGCTTGTCGCTGGGCATAGAGGAAGGCTACTGGGCGAATGGCGCGGACCCGTCCCGGCGGGGGCGGGGAGATCGCGTGAGCTGGCTGCCGGTCTCGGCCGCCGTCCGTCGGGACCGGAGCGTCCACGATCCGGCCTCCGGGGCGGCGCGAGAAATTCCGGTACACAAGATAGACCCCCGGGCCGGTAGGGTCAACGATGCGCGGCGGTCGACGGAGCCGGCGCCTCGCGGCGGCGGGGGTCGGGTCCGCACGGCGTGTGCCACTCCCCGGCCCGGAAGCGAGGAGACCCCCGGCGGGCGACGCCCGGCCCCGCACGCGTGGCCCCCCCGGGGGGGCGTTGCCCCCCGGTGGTCTCCTCC
Source organism: Gemmatimonadota bacterium (assembly GCA_040752145.1). Taxonomy (GTDB): domain Bacteria; phylum Gemmatimonadota; class Gemmatimonadetes; order Longimicrobiales; family Longimicrobiaceae; genus JAFAYN01. Next base: position 16,533 of record JBFMFL010000071.1, on the reverse strand, counting down.
CGTCCACGGACCGCGCGGCCGGGGTCAGCGGGTCTCGGCCACCTCGTGCTGCACCTCCACCACCTCGCCGCGCTTGGTGATGACGTGGTCGATGAGGCCGTAGTCCCGCGCCTCCTCCGGCGACATGAAGCGGTCGCGGTCCAGGTCCTCCTGGATCTTGTCCACCGCCTGCCCGGTGTTGGCCGCGTAGATCTGGTTCATCCGCTCGCGCACGAACAGGATCTCGCGGGCCTGGATCTCGATGTCCGCCGCCGTCCCCTGGCTGCCGCCGGAGGGCTGGTGGAGCATGATCCGGGAGTTGGGGAGCGCCGAGCGCTTGCCCTTGGCCCCCGCCGACAGCAGGAACGAGCCCATGCTGGCCGCCAGCCCCATGCAGATCGTGGACACCGGCGCCTTGAGGAACTGCATGGTGTCGTAGATGGCCATCCCCGCGTACACCGAGCCCCCGGGGGAGTTGATGTACAAAAAGATGTCCTTGTCCGGGTTGTCGGCCTCCAGGAACAGGAGCTGCGCGATGATGACGTTCGCGACGTTGTCGTCGATCGGGGTCCCCAGGAACACGATCCTGTCCATCAGGAGCCGCGAGAAGATGTCGTACGACCTCTCCCCCCGGCTGGACCTCTCGATCACGTACGGAGCGTAGATGGGCATTTGGGCTCGTTCCCGATTCCAGGATGAAAGACCGGCCTGCTTACGAAACCGTGTTCTGCGACTCGAGGTACTCGAAGACCTTCTCCTCGGTCACCTCGTTCTCCAGCGCCTGGAGCTGGCCGGTCTTCTCCAGCTGGAGCCAGACCTCGCTCGGGGTGCGGCCGCCGCGCTGCGCCAGGTCCTCCACGCGCGCGTCGATCTCGTCCTGGGTGGCGCGCAGCCCGCGCTCCTCGGCGATGCGCTCCACCACCATCATGCGCTTCAGCCCCTCCTCGGCCTGCGGCCGCAGGGTCTCGCGCCACTGCGAGATCTGTTCCCTCTGCTCGTCGGAGAGCTTGCCGCGCTCCTCCTCGCTCTGCCCGGTCATCAGGTCCAGGTAGCGGTCCACCATGGAGCCGGGGACGTCGAAGGGGTTCGCCTCCAGGATCTGCCCCACCAGCTGGGCGCGCACCTCGGCCTCGGCGTTGCGCTTCGCCTCCTCGCGCAGGTCCTCCAGGACGCGGGCGCGCAGCGCCGTCAGGTCCTCGAAGTCGCCCAGCGAGCGCGCGAAGTCGTCGTCCAGCTCCGGCACCTCCTTGTGCTGCACCGAGATCAGCTTGAGGTGCAGGTGCTGCTCCTTGCCGGCCTGCTCCGGGTCCGCGAAGTCCTCGGGGAAGTGGACGGTGAAGTCGCCCTCCTCGCCCGGGGCCAGCGTCATGATGGCCTGCTCCACCTCGGGGATCGCCTGCCCCTCGCCCAGCACGAAGCGGTAGCTGTTGGTCTCCGGCTCCTCCTCGTCGCCCTCCTCGGCGCGCGGGGTGATCTCCACCAGCACCTGGTCGGTCCAGTCCGGCCTCTCGCCCTCGGCGCGGGGCTGCCACACGCCGCGCTCGTCGCGCACGCGCTCCAGCACCGAGTCCACCTCGTCCTCGCCCACCTCCGAGGGGGGGCGCGTGGCGGTGAAGCCGTCCAGCCGCTCCAGCTTGACCTCGGGCTGCACCTCGAACTCGGCCTCGAAGTGGAGCTCGGCGTCCTCGTGGTAGTGGACGTTGTCGATCATCCCCTGCGTGATGGGGCGCAGCCCCTCCTGGTCGATCGCCTCGCGGTACGCCTCCTGGATCACCCGGTCGAGCGTCTCCTGCTCGATGCTGGGCCCGAACTGCTTCTCCAGGATCCGCTGGGGGATGTGCCCCTTGCGGAAGCCGGGGAGCCGGACGTTGCGGGCGATCTGCGAGGTCACCGCGCTCCGCACGCGCTGGACGCGCTCGGCGGGGACGGTGATGGACACGCGGCGGCTCCAGGAGTTGGGCTCCTGGACGGAGATCTGCAGCGGGGTGGTGGCAGGAGACATCCGAATATCGTTCCGGCGTTCGGTGTGGTCGTCGATGAAAAAGGTGCGAAAGGGGGGACTCGAACCCCCACGGCAAAGCCACCGGATCCTAAGTCCGGCGCGTCTACCAGTTCCGCCACTTTCGCCCGGGCGTCAAGCGGTCAAATATAGAGGCCCCCCCGGAGGGGGTCAACCGAACTTCCCGTCCCCCGCCAAGCCCTTGCCGCGCCGCGGTTTCCGCGGAAAGCGAGCGGCCCCGCCGCGAAGCGGGGCCGCTGCCGAGGACCCCGGCGCAGCCGGGGGCACGCCCAACCCCGCATCTCCTCGGTCCGCCGGCTACTGCCGCGGGTTCTCGATGCGCAGGTTGAGGATGCTCCGCTGCCCGGTTGGGTTCTCCATCACCAGCGAGAGCAGGTCGCCCGCCTTCTTGGACTCCACGATGCGCTGCAGGGTGCGCACGTCGGAGATCTGCTGCCCGTCCGCCTGGGAGATCTTCCACCCGGGCCCGAAGCCGCGCCGCCCCATGGGCCCGTAGCGGTCCGCGTTGGTGATCACCACCCCGCCCGGCTGGCGGTACTCGTACCGGGCGGCCAGCTCCGCGGTGAGCGGCGCCACCTGGATCCCCAGCTTGTCCGCCGACACCGAGGCCGGCTCGGCGGGGCGGCCGGGGCGCTCGCCGCGGCCGGGCTGCGTGCCGGCGGCGGCGGTGGCCGACGGCGAGGCGAGCGCCGCCTCCATCAGCGGCACCCGCACCTCGCGCGGCTGCCCGTTGCGGATCACCCCCAGCGTGACCGTCTCGCCCGGCCGGTAGCCGGTGACGCGGCGCTGCAGCTCGCCCACGCCCGCGACCTCCTGCCCGTTGACGCTCAGGATGACGTCGCCGGAGCGGATCCCGGCGCGCTCGGCCGGGCTGTCGTCCTCGAAGTCCTGCACCAGCACGCCGGTGATGCGCGGGAGGCGGTACGTCTCCGCGTCCTCCGGGCTGATGGGGCGCACGCTCACGCCCAGCGCCGCGCGCCGCACCCGGCCGTAGCGGATCAGGTCGTCGCCGATGCGCCGCGCCAGGTCGATGGGGATGGCGAAGCCGTACCCCGAGTAGAACCCGGTGCGCGAGGCGATCACCGAGTTGATCCCGATGACCTCGCCGCGCAGGTTGACCAGCGGGCCCCCGGAGTTGCCCGGGTTGATCGCCGCGTCGGTCTGGATGAAGTCCTCGATGGCCCACTGGCTGTTCTCCTCGGCGCTGCGGCCGATGATCCCCAGCGCCCTTCCCTTGGCGCTGATGATCCCGGAGGTCACCGTGGTCCCCAGCTCCAGCGGGTTGCCGATGGCCAGCACCCACTCCCCGATGCGCGCCCCCTCCGAGGTCCCCATGCGGGTGACCGGGAAGCGCCCCTCCACCTTGATCACCGCCACGTCGGTCAGCGGGTCGGCCCCCACCAGCTTGGCCGGGAGCCGGCGGTTGTCCGCCAGGATCACGTCGATCTTGCTGGCCCGCTCCACCACGTGGTTGTTGGTCATGATGTAGCCGTCGGCCGAGATCAGGAAGCCCGAGCCGCCCGACTCCTCCGGCGGGAGCTGCCGGCCGCCGCCGCCGCCCTGGCCCTGGCCCTGCGGGCCCTCGAAGAAGGGGAACAGGTCCCTGAGCTCCTGCGGCACCTGCCGCGAGCCCGCGCGGGCCGTCCGCTCCGCCTCGATGCTCACCACCGCCGGCGTCACCGACTCGGAGATGGAGATGAAGGCCTGGCTCAGGTCGGCGACGGGCTGCACCGCGGAGCTGGAGGGCGACGGGGAGGCCTGGAACAGCGTCGCGGCCTGGGATCCGGCGGTCCACCCCATCCCCGAGGCGAGGAGGACGCCGCCCGCGAAGGCGGCCCCGGTGAAGGCGACCAGCCTGACTTTGGCGCGTACGGGATCGAACATGGTCGGCCTGCTGGGAAGGAGAGTGAGCGAAAGGGCTGGGAACTGGTACTGAAGACCCCGCCCGGAGTTCCGTGCCGGCCCCGCCCCGCCGGAACCCCCTGCAAATCACCGGCCCCGCCTCCGGGAGGAGACGGGGCCGTGCGACCGGTCGCGAGCCGCCGGGACGCGCCTACTTCTTCTCGTCCTCGACGATCTCGTAGTCCGCCTCCACCACGTCCTCCTGCCCGGAAGCCTGAGCAGTGGCGTCGTTCTCGAAGCCGGCGCCCGCCGTGGCCCCGCCGGAGAACCCGGCGTCCGGACCGGCGCCCGCGCCCTGCTGGGCCTGGTACATCTGGGCGCCCGCCGCGCTGTACGCCTGCGACAGCTCCTCCGAGGCGGACCTCACCTCGGCCAGGTCGTCCTGCTTGAGCGCCTTGCGCGCCCGCTCCGTGGCGGCGTCCAGCCGCTCCTTGGGCTCGCCGGACAGCTTGTCGCCCCACTCGCGGGTGTTCTTCTCCACCTCGTAGACCAGGGCGTCCAGCCGGTTGCGGGCCTCGATGGCCTCGCGGCGCTCCTTGTCCTCCGAGGCGTGCTGCTCGGCGTCGCGCACCATCTTCTCGATCTCGGCCTCGTTGATCCCGCTGGAGGCCTCGATGCGGATCTTCTGCTCCTTGCCGGTGGCCCGGTCCTTGGCCGACACGTGCAGGATGCCGTTGGCGTCGATGTCGAAGGTGACCTCCACCTGCGGCACGCCGCGGGGTGCCGGCGGGATCCCCGTGAGCTGGAATTTGCCGATGGTCTTGTTGTACATCGCCATCTCGCGCTCGCCCTGGAGCACGTGGATCTCCACCGTGGTCTGGTTGTCCTCCGCCGTGGAGAACGTCTCGGACTTCTTGGTGGGGATGGTGGTGTTCCGCGCGATCAGCGTGGTCATCACCCCGCCCAGCGTCTCGATCCCCAGCGACAGCGGGGTCACGTCCAGCAGGAGCACGTCCTTGACGTCGCCGGCCAGCACGCCGCCCTGGATCGCCGCGCCGATGGCCACCACCTCGTCCGGGTTGACGCCGCGGTGCGGGTCCTTGCCGAAGAAGCTCTTGACCACCTCCTGGATCTTGGGGATGCGGGTGGACCCGCCCACCAGGATCACCTCGTCGATGTCCGCCTGCTTGAGCCCCGCGTCCTGGAGGGCCTTCTGCATGGGCGGGATGGTGCGCTGCACCAGGTCGTCCACCAGCTGCTCGAACTTGGCGCGGCTGAGCGTGACGTTGAGGTGCTTGGGGCCCTCCTGCGTGGCCGTGATGAAGGGCAGGTTGATGTCCGTCGACATGGTGGTCGACAGCTCCATCTTGGCCTTCTCCGCGGCCTCCTTGAGGCGCTGGAGCGCCATGGCGTCCTTGGACAGGTCGATCCCCTGGTCCTTGCGGAACTCCTCCACCAGCCAGTCGATGATGCGCTGGTCGAAGTCGTCGCCGCCCAGGTGGGTGTCGCCGTTGGTCGCCTTGACCTCGAAGACGCCCTCGCCCAGCTCCAGGATGGAGATGTCGTAGGTGCCGCCGCCCAGGTCGTAGACCGCGATCTTCTCGTCCTTCTTCTTGTCCAGGCCGTACGCCAGCGCCGCGGCCGTGGGCTCGTTGATGATGCGCAGCACCTCCAGGCCCGCGATCTTGCCGGCGTCCTTGGTGGCCTGCCGCTGGGCGTCGTTGAAGTACGCGGGGACGGTGATCACCGCCTGCGTCACGGTGGTGCCCAGGTAGTCCTCGGCGGTCTGCTTCATCTTCTGCAGGATCATCGCCGAGATCTCGGGCGGCGAGAAGGCCTTGTCCGCGTTGGGGATCTTGACCGTCGCCAGCCCGTTGGTGCCGCTGACCACCTCGTACGGCACCATCTTCTCCTCGCTCTTCACCTCGGACTCCTTGCGTCCCATGAAGCGCTTGATGGAGAAGATCGTGTTCTTGGGGTTGGTGATCGCCTGGCGGCGCGCCACCTGGCCCACCAGCCGCTCGCCGTCCTTGGTGAACGCCACCACCGACGGGGTGGTGCGTCCGCCCTCGGCGTTGGGGATGACGACCGGGTCGCCACCCTCCATCACCGCGACGACGGAGTTGGTGGTCCCCAGGTCGATGCCGATCACTTTCGCCATGGGTTCTCCTGTATCTGTGATTGTTTCCAGCGTCGAAGCACGGGTCGCCCCGCAGCGGAACGTACCGTCCCGGCAGCTGCACGCGGGGCGGGAACTGGTGGGTGGGGGGTGCAACGGGTATGCCATCCAAACGCCCGTTTTTCATGCTGTTTCGACAGCTTCCGCCCCCGCGGGGCGCCAGAATGACGCACCCCGTGGCAGGCCGGCGCCGTTGACGCCCGCCGCCCGCCGCGGCTATATCTCCCCCTTCGCGCCGGAGCCCGAGCGCTCCCGCACTTTCGCACTCTCACACTGCCGTTCATGGCCCGTCACATCGCCGAGACCGTCGCCTTCCTGCGCGAGCGCTTCACGCGCGCCCCGCACGCCATCCTGGTGCTCGGCTCGGGGCTGGGCGGGCTGGCGGACGAGATCGAGGACGCGGTGAGGATCCCCTTCGCGGAGATCCCGGGCTTCCCGCGGCGCACGCAGGAGCTGGCCGGGCACGCGGGGGCGCTGGTGGCGGGGCGGCTGGAGGGGGTGGAGGTGGCGGCGATGCAGGGCCGCTTCCACCTGTACGAGGGGTGGGAGCCGGAGGACGTGGCGCTCCCGGTGCGCGCCCTGGCGGCGATGGGGGCGGGGACGCTGCTGGTGACCAACGCGGCGGGGGGGATCCGCCCCGGCTTCCGCCCGGGCGACCTGATGCTGATCGCGGACCACGTCAACTTCATGTGGCGCAACCCGCTCATCGGCGCGGTGGTGCCGGGCGAGGAGCGCTTCCCCGACATGTCGGACCCGTACGACGCGGGCTTCCGCCGCATCGCCGAGGCGGCCGCGCTGGAGCTGGGCATCCCCCTGGTGCAGGGCGTCTACGCCGCGCTGCTGGGCCCCAGCTACGAGACCCCCGCCGAGATCCGCATGCTCGCCCGCCTGGGCGCCGACGCGGTGGGGATGTCCACCGTGCCCGAGGTGCTGGTGGCGCGCGCGCTGGGGGTGAAGGTGCTGGGGATCTCCTGCATCACCAACCTGGCCGCCGGCCTGGGCGCCCAGAAGCTGTCGCACGACGAGGTGATGGAGACGGGCGCCGCGGTGCGGGACCGCCTGGTGGCGCTGGTGCGGGGGGTGCTGCCGCAGGTGGCGGGGCTGAACCTGCCGAGCGAAGCGGCGAGCTGAGGGGAAGTGCGGGAGTGCGGGAGTGCGGGAGTGCGGGAGTGCGAAGTACGCTGAACGGCAACGGCGACCCCCTCCCCCGGCCCCTCCCCGCAAGGGGGAGGGGAGAACGGCCACTGCACCCCTCACCCCCCTCTCCCACAAGGGGAGAGGGGGAGCACGACGAACGCGAACCCCGGGAAGCCCTCCCCCAGAATTGGGGGAGGGTGGCGAGCCTCAAGCGAGCCGGGTGGGGGCCTTCCGAGGACGCCAGCGCGATGCCCGCGTGAGGGATGCGAGCGCGAAGCGGCGAAACCCGACAGCAGTACCGTCGGGGTTCGCCTCCGTTACGCAGCGTTGTTTGCTGCGTTACGGAGCCGCAGCCCGACCCCGCGCCAGCGGGGGCACGCCCAAACCCGCAGTTTAGGCCGTCGGAGGACCCGGCACGAGGTGGTTGAGAGGACCGTGCCCGCTCCCCAGCCCCGGCGCCGCGCGCATCGCCCGCTGCACGTAGTCCAGCGCGTCCTCCACCGCCCGCCGCAGCGGCCGCCCGTGGGCGAGACCGGCCGCGATCCCGGCGGACAGCGTGCAGCCGGTGCCGTGCGTGCTGGTGGTGCTCAGCTTGGGACGCCGCCACTCGTGCCACTCGCGCCCGTCGAAGAGCACGTCCACCAGCTCGTCCGCGCGCAGGTGCCCGCCCTTGAGCAGGGCCGCGCGGGCGCCGCGCTCCACCAGCGCCCCGGCGGCGCGGCGCATGGCGGCGGGGTCCTCCACCGGGAAGCCGGCCAGGATCGCCGCCTCGTCCAGGTTGGGCGTGGCGAGCGCGGCCAGCGGGAGCAGCTCGTCCACGACCGTGCGCTCGGCGTCCGCGTCCAGCAGCCGGTGCCCGCTGGTGGCCACCATCACCGGGTCCAGCACGTAGTTCGGCAATCGGTGCTCGCGGATGGCGGCGGCCACGGCCCGGACCAGCTCCGCCGTGGCGAGCATCCCCGTCTTGCAGGCGGCGGGCGGCAGGTCCTCCGCCACGGCGGCCACCTGCGCCCGCACCACGTCCACGGGTACGGCGTGCACCCCGGTGACGCCGCGCGTGTTCTGCACGGTGACGGCGGTGATCGCCGTGGTGCCGAAGGCGCCGAAGGCGTGAAAGGTCTTGAGGTCGGCCTGGATCCCCGCGCCGCCCCCGGAGTCGGAGCCGGCGATGGACAGGACGACGGGGAGGCGCGGGGGCATCAGGGGACGGGGACCGGGTGCGGCACGGACATCATGGGCGAGGACGGGAGCTTCTGCACCCGCGCCAGGAACGCCGGGTAAGATGCGATGTCGCGCGCCAGCTCGGGAGAGGGGGCGGCGGGGAGCTCCCTGCGGATCTCCTTCTTGGTCTCCGCGATGCGGGTGCTGGTCATGGGGTGCGTGGAGAACCACTCCAGCGTGGGCTGGGCGGTGCTCGCCTCCTCCCGCAGCAGGCTGTTCAAAAAGGTGACGATCCCCCGCGGGTCCACCCCGGCGTCGATCAGGTAGCGCACCGCCAGGTCGTCGGCCTCCATCTCCGCCTTGCGCGAGTTGGAGGCCGTCCACAGCGAGCTCCCCAGGCGCAGCGCCGTCTGGTCCAGCAGCTCCGGCTCGGTGCCCAGGATCACGCGGTACATGACGGAGATCAGCGACCCGGTGCGGAGCTGCCGCTCCAGCGTGCGCGCCCCGTGCCGCGCGGCCACGTGGCCGATCTCGTGCGCCAGCACGGCCGACAGCTCGGAGACGTTCTTGGTCCGCTCGATCAGCCCCCGGTTGATGTACACGTGCCCGCCGGGGATGGCGAAGGCGTTGACCGCGGGGCTGTTGACGATGTAGAACCTGTACGGCACGTCGGGCCGGTCGCTGTGCCGGGCGATCAGCCGGCCCAGGCGGTTGACGTACAGGTTGACGGCCGGGTCGCGCACCAGCGGGAGCTGGGCGTTGATCTGCCCGGCCACCTGGTCGCCGATCTCCTGCTCGGCGTTCTCGCTGACGCAGCCGCCCAGCACCGGGGCCACGAGGAGCGCCGCCGCGGCGAGGCCGCGGGCGAAGCGGGCCCGCGCGGCCACTGGCCGGCGGGCCCGGGAACGGGCGACCGTTCCGTCCAGGGTCACTGCCGGGTCGCGGGCAGCGAGCGCACGCGGGAGCGGAAGGTCTGGAAGGCGCGGGTGTCCGTGGTCAGGTTGCGGCGGTTCGCGGCGGGGATGGCCGCCACGGCCCGGCTGGTATTCTGGATGCGCTCCTCGGTGAGCGGGTGCGTGGAGAACCACTGCTCCAGGCGGCTGGGGCTGCGCTGCCGCTCCGACAGCAGCTCGTTGAAGAAGGTCACCATCCCCTGGGGGTTGTACCCGGCGCGGACCAGGTACTCCACGCCGCGCAGGTCGGCCTCGCGCTCGGCGTCGCGGCCGTACCGGGCGAAGATCGCGCTGCCGCCCGCCTGGATGCCGATCTGCTCCAGCCCGCCGGGGTTGCGGCCCAGGAGCACGCCGTAGACCAGCGCCAGCCCCATGTTGGCGTTCTGCGCCCGCTGCACGTTCTCGATGCCGTGCCGCTCCACCACGTGGGCAACCTCGTGGGCGAGCACCCCGGCCAGCTCGGAGGCGTTGTCGGCGCGCTCGATGAGGCCGCGGTTCACGTACACGTACCCGCCCGGCAGGGCGAAGGCGTTGACCACGTTGGAGTTGACGACCTGGAAGGTGTACGGGATCCCCCGCGGGTCCGCGTTGCGGGCGATGGTGCGGCCCAGGTCGTTGATGTACTGGTTGATCGCCGCGTCGCGGACGATGGGGAGCTGCTGGTTGACCTGCGCGGCGTTCTGCCGGCCGATCTCGACCTCCTGCTGCGTGGTGATCGCGGGGGCGCAGCCGCCCGCCGTCGCCACCGCTCCGCCCAGCGCCAGAGCGAGCGCGGAGCTCCTGTACCGGTTGAACAGGGTATGCATGGTGTCTCTCCCTTGGTCTCGTTTGTCCCGGGTGCGGTGCGGGTGATGAGCAAGTCCCGGACCAGCTTCGACTTATGCTGACGCGCCGCGAGCAGAAGCTGCTCCGCGGCCTGCAGCAGCGGAAGAATCGCGAGGCGGAGGGCGCCTTCCTGGTGGAGGGCGTCCGGGCCGTGGAGGACCTGCTCGCCTCCCGGCTGGGTGTCCGCTTCCTGGCCTGGTCGTCCTCCCTGGAGGACGGCGAGCGGGGCCGCGACCTGCTCTCCCAGGCGGAGGCGCGCGGCGTGGCCCTGCACGAGGTGTCCGCCGCGGAACTGGCGGAGTACGCCGCCACCGAGACGCCGCAGGGCGTGGTCGCCGTGGCCGACGTGCCGCGCTGGACGCTGGAGGAGCTGTACTCGCCCGCGACGCCGGCCGTGGTGCTGGTGCTGGACGCCGTGCAGGACCCCGGCAACTTCGGGACGATGGTGCGCACCGCGGAGGCGCTGGGCGCGGCCGCGGTGCTGGCGCTGCCGGGGACGGTGGACGCCTGGAACCCCAAGGCGGTGCGCGCGGCGATGGGCTCGTCCTTCCGCCTCCCGGTGGTGGCCGCCGGCTGGGACGAGGCCGGGCCCTGGCTGGAGCGCGAGGGCTACGCCGTGCTCGCCTCCGCCGTGGGGGCGCCGCCGGTGGGCGCGGACCGCCCGCGGCGCGCCGCGCTGGTGGTGGGCAACGAGGGCGCCGGCGTATCCGCGGAGCCGCGCGCCCGCGCCGCCCGGGAGGTGGGAATCCCCCTGCGCGGCCGCGCCGAGTCGCTCAACGTGGGCTCGGCCGCGGCGGTCCTCCTGTACGAGCTGCTTCGCTGACCTCCACTCCCTCGCCGACCTCCGTCCTCCTCATGCCCGAGTACTTCGTCTGGGCCTACGCCGCGCTCTTGGGCGCCGCGGTGGGCTCGTTCCTGAACGTCTGCATCTACCGCCTGCCGGAGGGGCTGTCGGTGGTGTCGCCGCGCTCGCGCTGCCCGGTGTGCGAGCAGGAGATCCAGTGGCGCGACAACGTCCCGGTGCTGGGCTGGCTGCTGCTGCGCGGCCGCTGCCGGGGGTGCGGGACGCGGATCTCCCCGCAATACCCGCTGGTGGAGCTGACCACGGCGCTGCTCTGGCTGGCGGCGGCGATGCGCCACGGGGCCTCGTGGCAGGCGCTCTCCACGGCGCTGTTCTTCACGCTGCTGCTGGGGATCGCGATGACGGACGCGCGGGCCTACACCATCCCGGACGAGTTCTCGCTGGGCGGGCTGGCCGCGGGGCTGCTGCTCTCGCTGGCGCCGGGGGGGATCACGCCGCTCCAGTCCGCGCTGGGGGCGGCGCTCGGGTTCGGGCTGCTCTGGGTGATCGCCGTGGTGGGGGAGTGGGTCTTCAAGAAGGAGGCAATGGGCGGGGGCGACGTCAAGATGATGGCGATGGTGGGGGCGTTCCTGGGGCCGGCGGGGGTGCCGCTGACGCTGTTCCTGGGCGCGCTCCTGGGGACGCTGGTCTTCCTGCCCATCAGCATGAAGACCGAGAAGCTGGTGCCGTTCGGGATCTTTCTGGCGCTGGGAGCGGCGGTGACGGAGCCGTGGGGCGACCTGATGGTGGACTGGTACGTGAGGACGTTCCTGGGGGGGTGACCACTGAGCGGTGGGAGGAAGGCGGGCGCTCCCGGCCGTGAAAGCGTTCACGTCGACTCTCCTCCGGCCGACGGTTCGGATTCAGCCGACGCCAAAACGCGAGATGTCATTGTGCTCATTCGACATACGTGCTCCTTCCGCTGCTCGGGACGGCATCCGAAACGGCTTGACAGCGTGTGTGCTGACGGGTAAATTGATGGTTCGGGTTTTGTTCGGCGCGCTGGTGAACATGGCGAACGAAACCGCGGTCCGAGCGATCGGATCTCTCGGGGGCATCCCGCCAGGGGAGGGGAATCATGGCAAGCGCACACGACGTCGCGGCTTACATTCTGGAGCGCAAGGGTCGCATGACTGCCATGAAGCTCCAGAAGCTGGTGTACTACTCGCAGGTGTGGTCCGTGGTATGGGAGGAGCGGCCGCTGTTTCCCGAGCAGATTCAGGCGTGGGCCAACGGGCCCGTGGTCCGCGAACTTTATGAGCGGCACCGCGGCCAATTCGAGGTATCCGACTGGCCTGCCGGAAGCTCCACTCGCCTGACGGACGAGGACCGGGCGGTGATCGACGACGTGCTGGAATTCTATGGTGACAAGTCCGCGCAGTGGCTCAGCGACCTGACCCATCGCGAGCAGCCTTGGCTTCTCGCGCGCCGCGGGTTGCCCGATGGAGTCCGCGGGGAGCACGAGATCACCCTAGACTCGATCGAGGAGTACTACAGCAGCCTGCCGGCGTAAGTTTGTCACAGAAGAAGCGGAGGCATCGCGAACCCACTTTCGCGCAGAGCCTGACGCCGCCGAACGAGCGCAGGCCCCGCGTGGCACCGGGGAGTGATCGAAGCGAGAAGCCGGTATGGCTTTTGCAGAAGGTTGATTTTGATGGCCCGTGGTGTTGGAAGAAGATGGACATTGAAACCATGCTGCGGGTGTGGGGGCGGCTCTCCAGCTTCGAAACGATGACCTTCGGGGAGATCGAGGGCAAGAAGAACCACTCGATCCCGAAGGAACAGCTTTGTCCCAGGGCCCAAGAACGGCTACGGGAGATCGAGTTGGACGACTACGACGCCGTGCTCTCGCTTCGCGTGACTAAGCAGGAGCGCGTTTGGGGGATCAAGACGACTGGCGGTGTGCTGTTGCTCTGGTGGGACCCTGAACACTCCGTCTATCCGATGAACATCGCGGACAACTAGGAACCAAGGGGCACCCGAGCGGGTGCCCCTTGGTTCATCCGGCTTCCATTTCGTTCTGTACCGGGGTAGCCTTTACGCACCGGTCCAAGTTGCCGGAACGTCCGTTACTCGTGCTCCGTGGAGGAATTCGTCCGCCACGGTGCCGACGTCAGGTAGGCCACCAGCAGCCGCACGGTCGCCTCGACGTCGAATGGATCGACGGCCTCGAACGGCGAGTGCGAGTAGCGGATGGGCGGCGCCACCAGCGCGGTCTCGATCCCCTGGCGCAGAAGGGTGGCCCCGTCGGAGTTGTAGTGGTAGAAGACGGCGTCCTGCACCGGCACCCCTTCGCGCGCCGCGGTTGCGTGCAGCTCGGAGATCAGCCGCCGCGAGTAGTGCGCCGAGGTGTCGCGGTGCACCAGCGCGGGCCCGCCCCCCAGCCGCACGGGGACGTGCGCCGGCGAGACCGTGGGCGTGTCCCCGGCGACCCCGTTGTCCACGATGAACCCGACGTCGTAGTCGCGCCCGCCGCGCGCCAGGCTGGCCGCCCCCAGCAGCCCGATCTCCTCCTGCACGGTGGCCGCCAGCGTCAGGTCGAACCTGAGCCGCGCCCGGTCGATGCGCCGGGCGATCTCCACCAGCACGGCGACCCCCAGCCGGTCGTCCATCGCCTTGCCCACCAGGAGCCGCCCCACGCGGCGCACCCCGGGGTCCCAGACGATCCGCGTCCCCACCCGGATCCCCGCCTCCGCCGCCTCCGCCGCGGTCATCCCCACGTCCACGAACACGTCGTCCCACCCCAGCCGGTGCCGCTCGCGCTGCTCGGGGGTGAGCGCATGCCCCGTGGTCGTCGCGAAGACGCCGGGGAGGTGCCCGGAGCCGGCGAGCACCCGCAGCGGCGCGCCGAAGAAGTACGGGGCGGGGAAGTGGTCGCGCTCGCCGGGGAGCACCCGCAGGAAGCCCTCGGGCGTGACGGAGCGCACGATGAGCGAGAGCTCGTCGGCGTGGGCGGCCACCAGTACTCGCCGTCCGGGGCCGGGGATGCGCAGCAGCAGGTTCCCCACCGGGGTGCGGACCAGCTCGCCGCGCCCCTCCCACTCCGCCGCCAGCCAGTCCAGGACCGCGTCCTCCTCGCCCGTGGGGCCGGGGAGGGAGGACAGCGTGCGCAGCAGCTCCTCCATCAGGCGCCGTCCCCGCAGGGCGGCACCCGCCCCACCCCCTCGCGCAGGTAGTCGCGCGACAGCTCCACGTAGTGCTGCGCGCTCCCGGTCACCCAGCCCAGCGAGGCGCCCTCCAGCTGCTTCTTGACCCGGGCGGGGGCGCCGGCCGCCAGGGTGCGCGCCGGCACCTCGCCGCCGTCGGACACCACCGAGCCCGCCGCCACCAGCGCCTGGGGGCCCACCGTGGCGCCCTGGAGGACCACCGCGTTCATCCCGATCAGCGCGCCGTCGCCCACGACGCAGCTCTCCAGGACGGCGCCGTGCCCCACCGTGACGTCCGCGCCGATCACCGTGTCGCCGCGGGCGCTCACGTGGACGACGCAGTTGTCCTGGATGCTGGTGCGCGCGCCGATGCGGATCTCGTGGTGGGGCTCGTCGCCGCGCAGCACCGCGCCGAACCAGATGCTCGCCTCCGCGCCCACGACGACGTTGCCGATGATGGTGGCGCCCGGCGCCACGAAGGCGGTGGAGTGGATGCGCGGCCAGACGCCGCCGAAGGGGAGGATGTTCGCCATGGGGGATTGCCGCTCCGCGTTCTACTCCGAAAGGATGGCGGCGAGGAGCGCCGCGTCGATGTTGCCGCCGCTCACCACCACCGCGACGGGGCCGCGCAGCCCGGGGACGGCGCCCTCCAGCAGCGCGGCCGCCGCCACCGCCGCCGAGGCCTCGGCGACGACGCCCTCCTCCACGTACAGGCCGCGGACGGCGCGGCGGACGGCGTCCTCGCTCACCAGCACCACCTCGTCCACCACGCGCCGGGCCAGGTCGAGCGCGCGCTGGTCGATGTCGCCGGAAAGCCCCTCGCACAACGTGGGGGCCACGGCGGGCGAGCGCAGCTCCCCGGCGGCCAGCGAGTCGTGCAGCGCGGTGGTCGCCTCCGTCTGCACGCCCACCACCCGCACGCCGCGCCCCAGCGCGCGCGCCACCACGCCCATGCCGCCCACCAGCCCGCCGCCCCCCGCGGGGACCACGAGCGTCCGCACCCCGGGGAGCTCGGCGAAGACCTCCAGCCCCACGGTGCCCTGCCCGGCGACCACGTGGAAGTCGCTGAAGGCGTTGACGAAGGGGAGCCCGGTCTCGCGGGCGTGCTCCTCGGCGGCGTGGTGCGCCTCGTCGTAGCCGCCGGGGACCTCGCGCAGGTCGGCGCCGAAGCGGGCGATGCGCCGCCGCTTGGTGGCCGCCGCCGTGGCGGGGACGAACACGGCGGCCGGGACCCCCAGGGCGCCGGCGGCCCAGGCCACGCCCATGCCGTGGTTGCCGGCCGAGGCGGTGACCACGCCGCGGGCGCGCCGCTCCGGCGGGAGCGCGGCGAGGGCGTTCACGGCGCCGCGCAGCTTGAACGCGCCGGTGCGCTGGAGGTTCTCCAGCTTGAGGAACACCTCCGCCCCGGCGACCTCGCTCAGCCAGTGGCTGCGCTCCAGCGGCGTCCGCCGCGCGATCCCCTCCACGCGCCGGGCCGCCGCCAGCACGTCCGCCACCTCCGGGAACTCACCCGCCGCCATCGCTCCTCCGCTCGTCGTGCGCGTCCGCGCCGGTGTGTGCCCGCTCGTCCTCCGCCAGGTGGGGGCGGGTGATCCGCACCCGCAGCACCTGCGTCTCCGACGCGTCCTCCACCCGGATCCTCACCCCCTCGCGCTCCAGCTCCGTGCCGGCGGGGGGGACGTAGCCCAGCTCCTCCAGCACGTAGCCGTTCACGGAGCGGTGCTCCAGCTGGGGGAACCCGGTGTTGAAGAAGTGGTTGACCTCCCGCAGGTCGGCGTAGCCCTCGGCCAGCACCTCGCTGCGCGACACCCGGACCACGGGCTGCTCCTCCAGGTCCGTCTCGTCCACGATCTCCCCCACCAGCTCCTCCAGGATGTCCTCCAGCGTCACCAGGCCGTCCGTGCCGCCGTACTCGTCGATCACCACGCCCATGTGGATGCGGCGCTGCTGGAAGTCGCTGAGCAGCTTGAGCAGCGCCACGCTCCCGGGGACGAAGAAGGGCTCGCGGGCCAGCTCGCCCAGCGTCACGTCGCGCTGGCCGGAGACCAGCGCCTGGTACGCCTCGCGGGTGTAGAGCACCCCCACCACGTCGTCGATCCCCCCGCGGAACACGGGGACGCGCGAGTAGCGCACGGCGGGGAGCTGCGGCGCCAGCTCGGCCAGCGTCATGCTCGCCGGCCAGGCCAGCATGTCCACGCGGGGCGTCATCACGTCCCAGGCGCGGGTGGAGCCCAGCCGCAGCACCCGGTCGATCATCTGCCGCTCGCGTTCGGCCAGCTCGTCCGCGCCGGGCGCGGGGGCGCCGCCGTCCCGCTCCTCGCGCGGGGCGGCGGGATGGGGGCGCGGCGCCCGCCGCAGCCAGCCGGGCAGCCGCCGCAGCAGGCGGCGGAGGGCGGCCGTCACGGGCGGGGGGCGGGCGCGTGCGGGCCGCGGCACGCGTCTCGCGGCGG
>JBFMFL010000070.1:0-27258 GCA_040752145.1 Gemmatimonadota bacterium | reverse complement strand
TCCGCTCCTGGTCGTTCCGGTCCTGCTGCATCGCTCCCTCCGTGGTTCGGGTGGAGGAGGGGAGGCCCGCACGAAGCGCGCCGCCCCCGTCCACTTTCGCACTCCCGCACTCCCGCACTCCCGCACTGCCGTTCCCCTAGAGCCGCGACGCGTTGAACGTGTCGCACTGGCGCATGTCGCCGGTGTCGAAGCCGCGGCGGAACCAGCGCACCCGCTGCTCCGAGCTGCCGTGCGTGAAGCTCTCCGGCACCACGCGCCCCTGGCTCTGCCGCTGGAGGCGGTCGTCGCCGATGGCGCTGGCGGCGGTCAGCGCCTCCTCCACGTCGCCCGGGTCCAGCACCACCGACCCGCTCCGGCTGGCGTGGTAGCCCCACACCCCCGCGTAGCAGTCCGCCTGCAGCTCCAGCCGCACCGACATGGCGTTCCCCTCCGCCCGGCTCAGGCGCTGCTGCGCGGCGTGGACCTGGTCCGAGGTCCCCAGCAGGTTCTGCACGTGGTGCCCCACCTCGTGGGCGATCACGTACGCCTGGGCGAAGTCGCCCGGGGCGCCCAGCTGGCCCTTGAGGTCGCGGTAGAAGCTCAGGTCGATGTACACGCTCTGGTCCGGCGGGCAGTAGAACGGCCCCATGGCCGACTGCCCCGTCCCGCACGCCGTGGGCGTCGCCCCGCTGAAGAGCACCAGCTCGGGCTCCCGGTACTGCTGGCCGGTGGCCTGCGGGAGGACCTGGTTCCACACGTCCTCCGTGGTCGCCAGCGTCTTGTCCACGAACAGCCCCATGGAGTCGGCGGGCGGGGTGCCGGGGGCGCTCCCCGGCGGCGCCTGCTCGGCCGGGCCCGTCTGGAGGACCGCACCGGGGTCGCCCCCCATCAGCATCACGATCAGCGCGATCACCACGGTGCCGATCCCCCCGCCGGCGATGGCCCCGCCGCTCATCCCCCGGCGGTCCGTGACGTTGCCGCTCCTCCTGCCGCCGCCTCCAAAGCGCATCCTGTCCTCCGCGGTTCGCGCGCCGTCCCGGTTTCACGCTGTCGGCCCGCCCCTTCCGCAAGTGCGGCGCCAGCGCGAGCTTCCCTGCTCCTTCACGGACGGACGACAGGGGGGACTGGATGGCACGACTCGTCGCGCTGGGGGTGCTCTCGGCGCTGTTCTTCAGCAGCACCTTCGTGCTCAACCGCTCCATGAGCCTGGAGGGCGGGCACTGGGTGTGGACGGCCGCCCTGCGCTACGCCTGGATGCTGCTGGTGCTCACCGGCTGGCTGCTGGCCACCGGCGGCGTCCGCGGGGTGGCGGCGGCGTGGGGCGTCTTCCGCGGGCACGCGGCCTTCTGGACGGTGGCGGGGAGCGTGGGCTTCGGGGCGTTCTACGCGCTGGCGGCCTTCGCTTCGGCGTACGCGGCGGGGTGGGTGGTGGCCGCCACCTGGCAGACCACGCTGCTGGCGACGCCGCTGGTGCTGCTCGCCTTCGGGCGGCGGGTGCCGGCGCGCGGGGTGCTGCTGATCCTGCTGATCTTCGCGGGGATCGTGCTGGTGAACGCCGAGCACGCGGGCTCCGCCGGGATGGGCGACGTGTGGCGCGGGGCGCTCCCGGTGGTGCTGGCGGCGTTCGCGTACCCCCTGGGCAACCAGATGGTGTGGGAGGCCCGGAACGGCGGCCACCGGCGCATCCCCCGCATCGCCGACCCCGTGCTGGACGACCGCTTCGCCGTGGTGTGGCTCCTGACGCTGGGCTCCGTCCCCTTCTGGCTGCTGCTGGCGCTCGTGGCGCGCCCCCCGGCTCCCACGCCCGGACAGGTGGCGAGCACCGGGGTGGTGGCGCTCCTTTCCGGGGTGGTGGCCACCACGCTCTTCCTGCACGCCAGGCAGGCCGCGCGCGAGCCGTACGAGATCGCCGCGGTGGACAGCACCCAGGCCGCCGAGGTGCTGTTCTCGCTGGCGGGCGAGGTGGTGCTGCTGGACGCGGCGCTCCCCGGCTCCACGGGGTGGGCGGGGATCGCGCTCACGGTGGTGGGGCTGGTGCTGTACGTCCGCGCCCAGTCCGCGCCGGCCGCGGCCCCGGCGTGAGCCCTCGCCCGGATGTTGCTGCACCCGCGCGCATGCAGCAGACCGGAGCCCCGCCCCCGCCCGCCCCGCGCGCCGGCCCCGCCGGACGGCTCGCCGCGTCGCTGCGCGCCTCGGTGAAGCCGGTCGCCGCGCCGCCCGCGGTCGCCGCCGGGCTGCGCACCGCCACGGCCACCGTGGCGCCGCTGCTCGCCGGGCACGCCCTGGGGATCCCCGAGGCGATGCTCGCCGGGCTGGGCGGGTTCATGGTGTCCCGCGCCGACAACGGCGGCGCCTACCGCAGCCGCGCCAAGGCCATGGCCACGCAGGGGCTCGCCGTGGCCGCCGGCGCCGTGGCGGGGGCGCTGCTGCGCCCCTGGCCCTGGGCCGCGGTCCCCGCCGTGCTCCTGTGGACCACGGCGGCCAGCCTGGCGCGGGCCTACGGCCCGGCGGCGGGGACGGCGGGCGTGGTCGCCACGGTGATGTTCGTGGTGGCGCTCTCCACCCCGTCCGTGGGGACGGCGTCGGCGCCGGAGCACGGCGGCTGGGTGCTCGCCGGGGGCGCCTGGGCCATGCTGCTGTCGCTGGCGCTCTGGCCGGTCCGCTTCTACCGCCCCGGCATGCTCGCCGTGGCGGCGTGCTACCGCGCGCTCGCCGACTACGCCGAGGCGATGGCCGGCCCGCCCGGGGCGCCGGAGCCGGCCCCGCGGGGGAGCGCGGCCTTCCTCGCCGCCCGGCAGGCCGTCGAGCAGGCGCGCGCCACCCTGGCCGCCATCCGCCGCGGGCGCTCCGGCGAGAGCGTGCGCGGCGAGCGGCTGCTGGTGCTGCTGGAGAGCGCCGACCGGGTGCTGATCAACCTGGTGGCGCTGGGCGACGTGCTGGAGGGCGCCGCCGCGGCCGGCGAGCGCCGCGCTCCCCGGGCGGCGCTGGCCGCCCTGGCGGCGGAGCTGCGCGAGTGCGCCCGCCTGGTGGAGGGGGAGGGCGAGGCGCCCCCCGCCGCGGAAGCGGGCGCGCCGCGGCCGCCCCCGGGGCTGGCCGGGCCGCTGCTGGAGCGGCTGGAGGTGTACGCCCGCGCCGCCGTGCGGATCGCCGAGGGGTTCCGCGACGGGCGCCCGGTCCCCGAGGCGCCGGTGGCCGCGCTGCGCCTCCCGGAGGAGGAGCGCGACCCGCTGGGCCCGCTGCGCGAGAGCCTGACCCGGGAGTCGGCGCTGCTCAGGCACGCCCTGCGCGCCGGCATCGCCACCGCCGCGGCGGTGGCCGCCACCCAGGCGCTGGGGCTGGAGCGGGGCTACTGGGTGACGCTCACCGTGCTGATCGTGCTCCAGCCGTACACCGGCGCCACGGTGCAGCGCACCCTGGAGCGGGCGCTGGGGACCGTGCTGGGCGGGATCATCGCCGCGGCGATCGCGGCCTGGGTGCACGACCCGCTGGCGGTGCTCGCGCTGGTGTTCCTGACGGCGGCGGCCAGCGTGGCGCTCTTCCCCATCAACGCCGTGCTGTACACGGTGTTCCTCACCCCCACCTTCGTGCTGCTGGCCGAGGTCAACGCCGGCGACTGGCACCTGGCCGGGGTGCGCGTGGCCGACACCCTGCTGGGCGGGCTGCTCGCGCTGGCCGGGGCCGCGCTGCTCTGGCCCACGCCGGAGCGCGACCGCCTCCCCGCCGAGGTGGCCGCCGTGCTCCGCGCCGACGCCGGGTACCTGCGCGCCGCCGCGGCGCGGCTGGCCGACGGGGGGGAGGCCGCGGTGGGGCGGATGGTGGCGGCGCGCCGGCGCCTGGGCGTCGCCATCCTCAACGCCGACGCCTGGCTGGAGCAGCTGCTCGCCGCCCCCGGGAGCCGCGCCGACGAGCTGGAGCCGTGGATGACGCTGCTCGCCTACGGGCGCCGCCTGGCCGGCTCGACCGCGGCGCTGGCGATCCTGGGCGGGCAGGGCGCGCTGGGCCGGGGCGAGGTGGCCGGGTTCGCCGCCGCCGCCGAGGCGGCCCTGTCCGACCTGGCCGACGCGCTGGAGGCCGGCCGCCCCCCCGCGCCGCTCCCGCCGCCGCCCCCGCCCGCCGCCGACCCGCTGCTGCGCGCCCAGCTGGACCGCGTGGCCGCGCAGGTGGGCGTGCTGCACGACGCCGCGCGGCGCCTGCACCCCGCGTGAGCGGGGTGCCTGGCACGAGCGGCGGCCGGCGCCCATCTTTGGCGTGGCCTTTCGATCCGTGTGTTCACCGTCTGCGACGTAGGGAGGATCCCCGATGAAGCTTTTCAGGTCCGCGCTCCCCGTCCTGGCCCTGGCCGCCTGCGCCCCCGCGGCGCAGCAGCCGGGCCAGGGCACCCCCGCCCCGGCCGGTGCGCAGCCGGCCGCCGCGCCCGTGATCGACCCCGCGCGCCTGGCCGAGCACGTGCGCGTGCTCGCCTCCGACGAGTTCCTGGGCCGCGGCCCCGCCACCCCCGGCGAGGAAAAGACCGTCGCCTACATCGCCGAGCAGTTCCGCGCGGCGGGGCTCCAGCCCGGCGGGCCGGGCGGGAGCTGGTACCAGGAGGTGCCGCTCAGCCAGTCCGAGATCGTGGGCCAGCCGCAGCTCGCCTACACCGTGGGCGGGCGGCGCCGGGCCCTCACCCAGGGCGAGCAGGTGGCCATCCGCGCCAGCATGCAGAACGTCGACCGCGTCGCCATCTCCAACGCGCCGCTGGTGTTCCTTGGCTACGGGGTGAAGGCGCCCGAGCGCAACTGGGACGACTTCAAGGGGCAGGACCTGCGCGGCAAGGTGGGCGTGGTGCTGATCAACGACCCCGACTTCGAGGCGGGGCAGGGCGACTTCGGCGGCAAGGCCATGACCTACTACGGCCGCTGGAGCTACAAGTACGAGGAGGCCGCGCGGCAGGGGCTCGCCGGGCTGCTCGTCGTCCACGAGACGGCGCCCGCCTCCTACGGCTGGGCCACGGTCAAGAACTCCAACACCAACACGATGTTCGACATCGTGCGGCAGAACCCCGCCGAGGTTCACCCGCTGCTGGAGGGGTGGATGCAGCGCGACGTGGCCGTGGAGCTGTTCCGCGCCGCGGGGCAGGACTTCGAGGCGCTGAAGCGCCGGGCGCAGACGCGCGAGTTTCGCCCGGTGCCGCTGGGCGACGCCACCTTCTCCGCGGACTTCGCGGTGCGGCGCGCCACCATCCGCTCCAAGAACGTCCTCGGCCGGCTGCCGGGGAGCGCGCGCCCGGACGAGACCATCCTGTACGGCGCGCACTGGGACCACCTGGGCGTGGGCGCGCCCGACGCCCGCGGCGACAGCATCTACAATGGCGCCGTGGACAACGCCACCGGCACCGCGGCGGTGATCGAGCTGGGGCGCGCCTTCGCGGCGGGCCCGCGCCCGGAGCGCACGGTGGTGTTCGCGGCGTGGACGGCGGAGGAGAAGGGGCTGCTGGGCTCCGAGTACTACGCCGCCAACCCCGTGTACCCGCTGGAGACCACGGTCGCCGGCTTCAACGTGGACGCCCTGGCGCCCACCGGCCCCTCGCGCGACGTGCTGGTGGTGGGCTACGGGCAGAGCGAGCTGGAGGACCGGCTGGAGCGCGTGCTCGCCGCGGGCGGCCGGGTGGTGGCGCGCGACCCCAACCCGGAGGCGGGCTACTTCTACCGCTCGGACCACTTCTCCATGGCCAAGCGAGGCGTCCCCATGCTGTACATCGACAGCGGCCAGGACCTGCTGGAGGGCGGCACGGCCGCGGGCAGCGCCGCGGACGAGGCGTACCGGCGCGACCGCTACCACCAGCAGGCGGACGAGTACGACCCGGCCACCTGGAGCTTCGCGGGGATGGCGCAGGACCTGGCCGTGCTGCACCGCCTGGGGCTGGAGCTGGCGACCTCGCGCGAGTGGCCCAACTACCGCGCCACCTCCGAGTTCCGCCCGGTCCGCGACGCCTCGGCGGCGCGGCGCCAGTAGAGGGATCCCGGGGGCGGCCGCCGCGACGGCCGCCCCCGGTCCGCATCGCACCCAGCGCAGACCGACCGGATGAGGCGGCGACCGTTCCACTCCATCTACTCCCACGGCTTCGTGCGCGTGGCGGTGTGCATCCCCTCGCTGCGCGTGGCCGACCCCGCGTACAACGCCGAGCGCACCCTGGCGCTGGCGCGCGACGCGGCGGGGCGCGGGGCGGTGGTGGCGCTCTTCCCGGAGCTGGGGATCTCCGCCTACACCTGCGAGGACCTGTTCCACCAGGACGCGCTGCTGGACGCCGTGGAGGCGGCGCTGGCCCGGGTGGTGGAGGAGAGCGCGGACGTGGGCGCGGTGCTGCTGGTGGGGGCGCCGCTCCGCTTCGAGGGCAAGCTCTTCAACTGCGCGGTGGTGGTGTACGGCGGGCGGGTGCTGGGGATCGTCCCCAAGAGCTTCCTCCCCAACTACCGCGAGTTCTACGAGCGGCGGCAGTTCTCCCCCGGCCGCTTCGCGGTGTCGCGCGAGGTGCGCTTCCTGGGGGCGACCGTCCCCTTCGGCGCGGACCTGGTGTTCGACGCCCTGAACGTGGAGGACTTCGCGCTGCACGTGGAGATCTGCGAGGACGTGTGGACCCCGGTGCCCCCCAGCACCTGGGCCGCGCTCGCCGGGGCGACGGTGCTCGCCAACCTGTCCGCCAGCAACATCACCGTGGGCAAGGCGGAGTGGCGCAGGGACCTGTGCGCCTCGCAGAGCGGCCGCTGCATCGCGGCGTACATGTACTCGGCCGCGGGCCCCGGCGAGTCCACCACCGACCTGGCCTGGGACGGCCACGCGCTGGTGTACGAGAACGGCGACCTGCTGGCCGAGAGCCCGCGCTTCATGGCGGACGAGCACCTGATCACCGCGGACGTGGACCTGGAGCGGCTGGCGCAGGACCGCATGCGGATGACCTCCTTCCACGACTCGGTGGGCGACGAGCTGGAGCGGGTGCGGGCCATCCGCCGCGTCCCCTTCGAGCTCGTCCTCCCCGCGGGCGACCTCCCCCTGGAGCGCGAGTACCAGCGCTTCCCCTACGTTCCCGCGGACCCGGCCTCGCGCGACGACCGCTGCTACGAGGCGTACAACATCCAGGTGCACGGGCTGATGAAGCGCCTGGCGGCCACCGGGATCCAGCGGGTGGTGGTCGGCGTCTCGGGCGGGCTGGACTCCACGCACGCCCTGATCGTGGCGGCGCGCACCATGGACCAGCTGGGGCTGCCGCGCACCCACATCCTGGGCTACACCATGCCCGGCTTCGCCACCAGCGGCGGCACGCTCGCCAACGCGCACGCGCTGATGCGGGCGCTGGGGATCCGGGCGCACGAGATCGACATCCGCCCCTCGGCCACGCAGATGCTGCGCGACATCGGCCACCCCTTCGCCGCGGGCGAGCCGGTGTACGACGTCACCTTCGAGAACGTGCAGGCGGGGGAGCGCACCTCGCACCTGTTCCGCCTGGCCAACCACCACGACGCGCTGGTGCTGGGCACGGGCGACCTCAGCGAGCTGGCGCTGGGGTGGACCACGTACGGGGTGGGCGACCAGATGTCGCACTACAACGTCAACGCCTCGGTCCCCAAGACGCTGATCCAGCACCTGATCCGCTGGGTGGTGCAGACGGGTCGGTTCGACCCGGAGACGGGGCGGATCCTCCAGGCGATCCTGGACACGGAGATCTCGCCGGAGCTGGTGCCGGCGGGCGCGGAGGGCGGGGAGGGGGTGCAGAGCACGCAGGCGAAGGTGGGGCCGTACGAGCTCCAGGACTTCCACCTGTACTACGTCACCCGCTTCGGCTTCCGTCCCAGCAAGGTGGCGTTCCTGGCGCACCACGCCTGGGGCGACCGCGAGCGAGGGCGCTGGCCGGAGTTCATCGCGGGCGAGGGGCGCGGCGAGTACGACCTGGCCACCATCAAGCGGTGGCTGGAGGTTTTTCTCTGGCGCTTCTTCAAGACCAGCCAGTTCAAGCGCTCGGCGATGCCCAACGGGCCCAAGGTGGGGTCCGGCGGGTCGCTGTCGCCCCGCGGGGACTGGCGGGCGCCCAGCGACTCGGAGGCCGTGGTGTGGCTGGAGGAGCTGCGGAGGAACGTGCCGGGATAACGAATTGCGTGAACTCTGGCGGAAAATTTGGCCGCGGTGCTTGCTGCCTCCAACGCTGCACTACCGTTTCGCTGGCCTCAACGCTACCGTTTTGCCGCACCGCAGTGGGTGTAGTCTACAACCTAGCCGGGTTGACTCTTGCGAGCTGCTAAACCGCACGGCACCTAGCGAGCGCCGGCGCCTTGGAGATTGTGATGTAACCGCAGGAGGCGTGGATCAACTCTTAAGATGAGTACCTCCAGAACCGAGCTTACCGAAGTCTTGGAGAGTCAGTTAAACAGCGGAGAAACCACTGAATGCCAACGCTGGACTGGATCGGAAAAAGAGCCGTCGTAGACCACCATCGCCAGGTACCCTTTCACCTGCTGCGGGAGAACCCAGCCCTTTCCATAGGCAACCCAGCGGAAGGTAACCTGCTGGTACAAGGTGATAACCTGCTGGCCCTGAAGGCTCTGCTCCCCTACTACGCCGACCAGGTGAAGTGTATCTACATAGATCCGCCATACAACACCGGCAATGAAGGTTGGGTTTACAACGACAACGTCAACGCACTGGAGATTAGCAAATGGCTGGGCGAGGTGGTGGGTCGTGAGGCCGACGATCTGTCACGGCATGACAAGTGGCTCTGCATGATGTATCCGCGTCTCATGCTGCTCAAGGAGTTCCTTCGTGACGACGGCATAATCTTCGTCAGCATAGGTGAGGACGAGGTTGGAAACCTGCGCTGTCTATTGGATGAGGTATTCGGAATCAAGAACCGTCTCGGGACGTTGGTCTGGAAGCGCCGTAGTTCCTCCGCAATGAGGGGAATGCCGCTGTCTGTTGACCATGAGTACATCCTCGCATACGGATTGGACTCCTCGGCCACTGTACTTCATGGTCTTGCGAAAGGTATCGAGGCTTACCCCTATGAGGATGAGGACGGCCGCAGATACGCGAGTACCGATTTGACGGTCGGGATGAGCCGAGAGGTACGGCCGGGTCAGTTCTATCCGATCACCAACCCACGCACTGGTGTGACCTACGAGCCGAATCCTGCTCGCGTGTGGCGGTTCTTCCCGGAAACGATGCGACAGGTGATCCAAGACGATCTAATCATTTGGCCGGACGAGGCAGAGGGGAATTTAACTAGACCTCGGTTCAAGACCGTGTTCGACCCTGTGAAAGCACGGCCGAAACCGGTTTCCACATGGATCACTTCAGCGAACACGAATGACAGGGAGGTTCTCGCGGAAGAGAGTGAGTATGACGTATCGATCCTTGCTGCTGGAATGACCCAAGAGGGCGGGAGATTGCTACAGCAGATCTTCGGGTCACAGGCGTTTGCCTATCCCAAGCCTTTGTCACTTGTTCGGTCACTGATACGTGCTGCAACCCGCAATAACGATATCGTTCTCGATTCGTTCGCTGGGAGTGGCACCACCGGTCATGCTGTTCTCGATTTGAACAACGAAGATGGTGGAAACCGGCGCTTCCTGTTATGCGAACTGGAGCAGAGTGTGGCGCAGGAGATTACAGCTGAGAGGTTACGCCGGGTGAGCGAGGGGTACGGCGACACTCCTGGCCTGGGTGGTGGTTTTCGGTACTTCGATCTAGGTCCTACCCTCTTCGACGCAGACGGGCGGATTCGCGAGGAGGTGAGTTTCGCTGAATTGGCCCGGCATGTTTACTTCACCGAGACTGGCCATCCACTGCCGGAAGGATCTCTGAACGGCACACCCTTGCTTGGGGTTGCAAACGGCATCGCTGTGTACCTGCTCTACAACGGCATCCTCAAGGACAAATCACCTGCAGGTGGAAACGTGCTAACCCGCGAGGTGTTGACCTCGCTCCCACCTCACGACGGACCAAAGGTGGTCTACGGCACCAGTCGTCGTGTGAGCCCTGAGACGCTTCGACGCGCTGGCATCGTTTTCCGCCAAACCCCTTATGAGATCCGGACGCGCTGAGATGCTGGAGCTAAAGGAGTACCAAGACCGCTCGTTGAAGGCGCTCTCTAGCTATTTCGCGGAAGTACGGTTGCTGGGTAGTGCTAGCCTGGCCTTCGCTGCTGTCACTGAGCGCACGTTTGGACAGCAACTCCCCTACCGTCAGGTCAAGGAACTACCGGGGCTCCCATACGTCTGTCTCCGCATCCCCACGGGTGGGGGTAAGACGCTGGTGGCTGCACATGCGGCGGGTCTCGCTGCGAAGGAACTGGTAGAGGTGGATCGACCAGTGGTGCTCTGGCTGGTGCCTAGCAATCCGATCCGGGAGCAAACGCTTGCTGCAATCCATGACCGCGCGCACCCGTACCGCCGCGCACTTGAACAGCGTTTGGGTGCCTGTGAAGTGATGGATGTCGCCGAAGCTTTGGCCGCCAGCCGGGCGCGGTATGCTGGCGGAGCGACCGTGATCATTGCCACCATGCAGGCGTTCCGCGTCACGGAGACGGAAGGGCGAAAGGTCTACGAGCAGAATGGGGTGCTCATGGACCACTTCACTTCCCTCCCAGGGGAGGCTATGGTGGGGCTGGACCACCAGGAGGACGGAACGCCGGTGCCCTCGCTCGCCAACGTGCTGGCGCTCTACCGGCCGATCCTGATCGTGGATGAGGCGCACAACGCGCGCACCGATCTCTCCTTCGAGACCCTGGCACGCTTCCGCCCGAGCTGCGTTCTGGAGTTCACGGCCACTCCGGCATCCCAGGGGCACCCGAGCAACGTGCTGCACACCGTGTCGGCCGCTGAGCTGAAGGTGGAGCACATGATCAAGCTCCCGATCCGGCTGGAGACGCGCCGCGACTGGAAACTGCTGCTGGCCGACGCCATCACGCAGCTCAACGTGCTTGAGGAAGCCGCGAGACGTGAACGAACCGCCACTGGCGAATACATCCGCCCGATGATGTTGATTCAAGCGGAGGCACAGCGTGGCTCCGATCCGGTTACTGTGGACGTTGTTCGTCAGACCCTGATCGACGACCACAGGGTGCCGGAGGCGCAGATTGCGCGCGCCACCGGAACGTTCAACGAGCTGGACGGGGTGGAAGTGCTGGCCCCCGGTTGCCCGTTGCGCTTCGTAATCACCGTCCAGCAGCTTCGGGAGGGGTGGGACTGCCCGTTTGCATACGTGCTCTGCTCGGTGGCGCAGACACGATCCTCCACGGCGGTGGAGCAGCTTCTCGGGCGGGTGATGCGCCTGCCACGCGCCCAGAAGAAGAAGGAATCTCTTCTCAACCAGGCGTATGCCTTTTCCGCATCCGCCAGTTTTGCCGATGCGGCCAATGCCCTGGCAGACGCGTTGGTGCAGAACGGATTCGAGAAGCAGGAGGCGAAGGATCTCATCACCCGCGCGAACCCACGCTACGAGCACCAGGACCTGCCCCTCTTCGGCGAATGGGACACACCGGTGCTGGAGCCGGTCGTCACCCTGGCCGTGACGGAACTGCCGGACGTGAGCGCACTCCCTCCCGCGCTGGCTGAGAAGCTGAGCGTGAACGCCGAGGAGAGGACCGTAACGCTCCGCGGCTCGATCTCCGCAGCCGAACGTGACGCGCTCGCTGCGGCTTTCACGGACGCGGCGGGGAAGAGCACCGCCTCAGTGCTTTACCAGCGTACGCTCGATGTCACCCGACCGGTGAGAGAGCATGGTCGGTTATCCGTTCCACTGCTCGCAATCCGGCAGGGTGAGTTCTGGGAGCCGTTCGAGGCAACGCACTTTCTGGAGGCCAAGTGGGACCTTGCCACCTGTGACGCACGCATCGAGGACACCGAGTGGACACCCGGCCGGTCGGACGCGCAGATAGGAACCGTAACAATTACCGATCGAGGGCGGGCTGAGTATTTCATCGCGGAGCTGCACCAGCAGCTCTCACTGGTGACAGACGATCGCAACTGGAACGTCGGCGCTCTGTTGCACTGGCTCGATCGCACCATCGCGCATCCGGACGTCTCGCCAGACTCAGCAGGGGTCTTCCTGTTCAACGTGGTGCGTTTCCTTACGGAGGAGCGGGAGATCCCATTCGCCGAGCTGGTGCGCGACAAGTACCGGCTACGGCAGGCGGTGGCAGCCAAGATCGAACAGCATCGGAATGCCGCCTACCAGAATGAGTACCAGGCTCTCCTCTTCGGGGACTCCTCAGCGGTTGGAGTAACTCCATCGGTGTGCTTCACGTACGAGCCGGGCGAGTATCCATACCGCACCATTTATCGCGGGCCCCGCAAGTGGAAGAAGCATCTTTATCCTCAGGTCGGTGACTTGGACGCACAGGGCGAGGAGTTCGATTTTGCCTGTTTTCTTGACAGCGAGCTGCCGCAGGTGGAGCGGTGGGTACGCAATGTCGCCCGGCCTCCGTCGTTCTGGTTGCAGACCTCGACCGACAGGTTCTACCCTGATTTCGTTTGCCGACTGAGTGACGGACGGATCTTGGTTGTAGAGTCGAAGGGAGAGCACCTGTGGAGCAACGACGACTCGCGAGAAAAGCGAGCCCTCGGTGAACTGTGGGAGGCACGGAGCGGGGGAAAGTGCCTGTTCGTGATGCCGCGAGGCAAAGACTTCGAGGCTATCCGTGCCAAGATCTTATCTTGAGCGACACCGTAGGCGGTAGCCATGCGGACGGTCATCGACATCCCTGCCCCGCACGTCCTCCGCACCCGGGAGGAGTACGCTGCCGCGGTCGCGGAAATCGACCGGCTCCTCGACCTGGACCCGGAGCCTTTCTCGGCCGACTCCGATCGCCTGGAATTGCTCGCGCTGCTCATGGAGGCGTACGAGGCGAAGCATGATCCGATCGATCTCTCGGACGTGACCCCACAGGACGTGGTGGACTTCATGCTGGATCAGAAGGGGATGAGCCGCGCGGACCTGGCGGACGTCCTGGGCGGCCGCAGCCGCGTCTCGGAGTTCTTCAGCGGCAAGCGCGAGCTGTCGAAGGCGCAGATCGAAGCGCTCCGGGACACGCTGGGGATCCCCGCGGACCTGCTCCTGTAGGCATCCCGCCGGCTTGCGGTGGGGGGGACGTTGCGAGAGACCACCGGCCCCAGGGATGCATCCGGGGGTCGGTTCGTCTTCGCAGGGTTCCGGGATCTCTCCCCTCGCGCCGCGGCGTTCCCCAGCCGCACCGGCAGCCGCCGCGCGCCCCAGGCGCCGGGCCGCTCCTCGAACACCCCCGCGCACCGGGTCCCGCACGCCTTGCAGCACCCATCCGCAGTCCGGTTCCACTCCGAGAGCACGTACCGGCCGCGGCCGCCAGGGCCAGGCCAGGCACGGCCCCGCCCCCGCGGACCGGGAACTGTCTGCGCTGCATGATCAGACTCGTTGCGGGGCTCCCTTCGCGGCGGCTACAATCCGCCGGCGCCGCTCCATCTCTCCGCCCCCACGACGCTCCGGATGCCGACCCTTCGCCCGTCTCCGCCGGCAGTGCTCGCCGCCCTGGTGCTGGCCGCGGGCCCCGCGCCCGCCGCCGCGCAGCGCCTCTCCGCCCCCCTCGCGGAGCTGGCGAGCCCCGCGCCCGCGTGGCCGGGCCGCACCCCGCCCGCCGCGGCACGGGCGGCGCCGCCGGAATCGGGCCCGGCGCGTCCGGCGTACGCGGGGATGGCCGCGGGCGGCCTCCTCGCGGGTGCGCTCGCCGGGGGCGCGGTCTACCTGCTGGCGCAGGGCTCCGGCAACGACCTGGGCGCGGACGTGGCGGCGGGGGTGGTGGGCGGGATCGTCGCGATCCCGCCCGGCGTGCACCTGGGCAACCGCGGGCGCGGTAGCCTGGGCCCCACCGTCCTCGCGGGGCTGGGCGCGGGGCTGGGGTCCGCCCTGCTCGCCGCGCTGGAGGCCGGACCCCCCGAGTGGTACCTGCTGGGCGCCCCCGTGGCCGCGCTGGGCGCCGCGGTGTTCGTGGAGGGGCGGACGACCCCTCGCTCCGCCGGGCCCGCGGCGCCGTGAACCCCCTTTCCGGAGGAGACCCGATGACCCCCGCGATCCCGCTCAAGGAGTTCGACCAGGAGATGGCGTCCACCCGCCGGCTGCTGGAGCGCGTCCCCGGCGACCGCGGCGAGTGGAAGCCGCACGAGAAGTCGTTCGCGCTGGGCCACCTGGCGCAGCTGGTGTCCTCCATGCCCGGCTGGATCACCCGCACCCTGAACGAGCCCCACATCGACCTGTCGGCGGGCGAGGGCTACAGCTTCCAGCCCACGGAGGTGCTGCTGGAGCAGTTCGACCGGAACGTCCGGGAGGCCCGCGACGCGCTGGCCGCCGTGACCGGCGACCGCCTGGACGAGCCCTGGTCGCTGAAGCACGGCGACAACGTGCTGATGACCGGCCCCAGAGGCGAGACCGTGCGTGGCCACCTCAACCACCTGATCCACCACCGCGGCCAGCTCACCGTGTACCTGCGCCTGCTGGACGTCCCGCTCCCCTCCGTGTACGGCCCCACCGCCGACGAGCGCTGGTGAGGAGAGGCACGCGCCGAGAGCGAAAAGAGAAGCAGGAGGGCCACCCGGCCCTCCCGCTTCTCTTTTCGCCGCCATTCCCCGCGGACGCCAGCGCCATCCCTGCGTGAGGGATGCGCGCCCGGCAGGGCCGAGACCCGCGGCAGTTTGCGGGGCTCGGCTGCGTTGGGGAGCGTCGTTTGCTCCCCTACGCAGCGCGCAGCCCGACCCGAGCGTCAGCGAGGGGCACGCCCACACCCGCAGTTCGCCGTTCCTATCTC
The DNA here is from genome assembly GCA_040752145.1 of Gemmatimonadota bacterium. GTDB lineage: Bacteria > Gemmatimonadota > Gemmatimonadetes > Longimicrobiales > Longimicrobiaceae > JAFAYN01. Next base: position 12,482 of record JBFMFL010000070.1, on the reverse strand, counting down.
ACCGCCACCTGCCCCTCGGCAGCCTCCTCCTCAAGGTCAGGCACCCGCAGCTCCTCGCCAGGATTGACGAACAGGTCCTGCTCCCACGCGTACTGGCGGTCGTGCAGTTCCCGGTAGCGCCCGCCCAGCGCCATGAGCTGCGCGTGCGTGCCGCGCTCCACGATCTCGCCGTGCTCCAGCACCAGGATCTGGTCCGCGCTGCGGATGGTGGAGAGCCGGTGCGCGATCACGAACGAGGTGCGCCCCTGCCGCAGCCGGCGCAGCCCCTCCTGGATCAGCGCCTCGCTCTCGCTGTCCAGCGACGAGGTGGCCTCGTCCAGGATCAGGATGCGCGGGTCCGCCAGGATGGCGCGGGCGATGGCGATGCGCTGCCGCTGCCCGCCCGACAGCTTGATCCCACGCTCCCCCACCACCGTGTCGTACCCCTGCGGGAAGCCCTGGATGAAGTCGTCCGCGTTGGCGATGCGGGCCACCGCCTCGATCTCCTCGCGCGAGGCCGCCGGCCGGGCGAAGCGGATGTTGTCCGCCACCGTGCCGTCGAACAGGAAGTTGTCCTGGAGCACCACCCCCAGCTGCGCCCGGTAGTCGCGCAGCCGCAGCTCGGCCAGGTCCGTGCCGTCCACGGTGATGCGCCCCGTGACGGGGCGGTTGAACGCCATCACCAGCGACACCAGCGTGCTCTTCCCCGAGCCGCTGGACCCCACCAGCGCAGTGGTGGTCCCGGCCGGCGCCTCGAAGTCGATCCCCTTGAGCACCGGCACGCCCTCGCTGTACTCGAACCACACGTCGCGGAACGACACGTCCCCGCGCACCGACTTCACCGGGAGCGCGCCCTCGCTCTCGTCGTCCTCGGTGGGGGTCTGCATCAGCTCGCGGATGCGGTCCAGCCCCGCGAACGCCTCGCTGATCTGCGTGCCGATGGAGGCCATCTGGATCACCGGCGCCGCCAGCAGCCCCGAGAAGAACACGTAGGTCACCAGGTCGCCCAGCGTCATGCTGCCGTCCAGGATCGCCCGGCCGCCCATCAGGATCATCACGGTGCCCACCAGCCCGATCACCACCGTGGCGAACGACGACACCGCCGACACCCCGGTGATGGAGCTGGCGATGTTCCGGAACAGGCGGTGTACCCCGCCGGTGAACACCCGCTGCTCGCGCTTCTCCGTGCCGTACGCCTTGACCACGCGGATCCCGCCCAGCGTCTCCGTGAGCCGGCCGGTGACCTCCGCCTGGATCACGCTGCGCTCCCGGAAGATGGGGCGCAGGCGGTTGAAGGCGTACGCCATGACCCCGCCGAACACCGCCAGCACCGTGATGCTCACCAGCGTCAGCTGCCAGTTCAGGTACAGCAGCACGCCCAGCGCCAGGATCGCCGTGAACACGCCGCCCACCAGCTGGAGGATCCCCGTCCCCACCAGGTTGCGGATCCCGTCCGCGTCGTTCATCACCCGGTTGATGAGGATTCCGGACTGCGTCGCGTCGAAGAACCGGACCGGCATGCGGGTGATGCGCTCCTGCACCGCGCGCCTCATGTCGGCGATGGCGCGCTGCGCCGCCACGCTGATCACCTGCGACAGGGTGAAGCCGGTCACCGCCTGCACGACCGTGGCGACGCCCACCGCCGCGGCCAGCGGCAGCAGCAGCCCGGTGCGCCCCTTCCCGATCACCTCGTCGATCAGGAACTTGGAGCTGAGCGGCAGCACCAGCGCGGCCAGCCGGCTCACCAGCATCAGCCCGAAGCCGATGCCCAGCGAGCGGCGGTGCTGCCACATCAGGCGCTTGGTCTCGGCCCAGGCCGCTTTCCGGTCGTACTTGGGCTTCTTGTCCTTTTTCGCTTCCACGGGCGGTCGCTTTGCTGGGGAGTGGTCCATCCGGGAGGACCGGTGGTCCGAATACACTGCTGTCCGGGGTCGGGTCCGCAACGACTTTTCACTGCTGGTTCGGGCGTGCCCCCGCTGGCGCGGGGTCGGGCTGGCGTCCTGCGGGGCCCCCCACCCCGGCGCTGCGCGCCACCCCTCCCCCGCAAGCGAGGGAGGGGAGGACTGCTTGCCTTACCTCGGTATCCAGCAGTTGCCCCCTCTCCCAGAATTGGGAGAGGGTGGCGAGCCTCAAGCGAGCCGGGTGAGGGCCCGCCGTTGCAGGCTGTTCCCTGGAACCTGTAACCTGTTCCCTCTCCGTTCCCCTCACACGCTCGCCGCCGCCGCCCCGGCGCCGCGCGGGGCGTGGGCGGCGATGGAGCCGTCGCGGAACGGGTAGTCCGTGTAGCCGCGCGCGTCGCCGCCGTAGAAGGTGGCGCGGTCGGGGGTGTTGAGGGGGGCGTCCTCCTCCAGGCGCGCCGGGAGGTCCGGGTTGGCGAGGAACGCCGTGCCGAAGGCCACCAGGTCCGCGGCGCCGGAGGCGATCGCCGCGTCGGCGGAGGCGCGGTCGTAGCCGCCGTTCAGGATCAGCGGGCCGCGGAACACCTGGCGCACCAGCGGGGCCACGCGCGCGCTCTCCGGCGTCCCTACCGGCTCCGAGAGGTGCAGGTACGCCAGCCCGAAGCGGTTCAGCGCCTGCGCCGCCCACCCGAAGGTGCCCTTGGGGTCGGAGTCGCGCATCCCGTTGTACGGGCTCACCGGGGAGAAGCGCACCCCCACCCGGTCGCCGCCCCACACGTCCGCCACGGCCGCGGCCACCTGCAGGAGGAAGCGCGCGCGGTTCTCCACCGGGCCGCCGTAGCGGTCGGTGCGCCGGTTGCTCCCGTCGCGCAGGAACTGGTCGATCAGGTACCCGTTGGCCCCGTGCAGCTCCACCCCGTCGAAGCCGGCGCGCAGCGCGTTCCGGGCGCCTTCCGCGAACTCCTCCACCACCCCGGGGATCTCGTCCGTCTCCAGGCCGCGGGGCACGGGGTAGGGGAGGGGGCCGGCCGCGGTGTACAGCGCCCCCTCCGCCGCCAGCGCCGAGGGCGCCACCGGCAGCCCGCCGTCCGCCTGCACCGCGGGGTGCGACACCCGCCCCACGTGCCACAGCTGGAGGAAGATGTGCCCCCCCTCGCGGTGTACGGCGTCCGTCACCCGCCGCCACCCCTCCACCTGCGCGCCGCTGTGGATCCCGGGCGTGTCCGGGTACCCCACGCCGCGCGGCGACACCTGCGAGCCCTCCGTCACGATGAGCCCGGCCGAGGCGCACTGGGCGTAGTACAGCGCGTTCAGCGCCACGGGCGCGTTGCCCGCGCCGGCGCGGTTGCGCGTCATGGGGGCCATGACCACCCGGTTGGGCAGGGTGTGGCGCGCCAGGCGCACCGGGGTGAACAGCGTGGCCGCTCGGTCGCTCATGGGTCGTCTCTCCGGGTCGTGTCCGTGGGTGCGGGTGCGCCCCGCGCACCCGCCGAAGCGTGCTAAACTGCAACCTGTGTGGTTACATATAGAGGCGCGGGAATCCTCCGCCCCGCCCCCTGTTCCCTACCTGCGCAGCGGGCGCAGGCGGAGGATCACCGTCTCGCGCTCGCCCTCCGCCAATTCCACCGCCTGCTCGCCGGGCGCAAAGCCGTCGCGCTCCGCCCGAACCGCGTACCGCCCCGGCGGCAGCCCGGTGAGCTGGAAGCCGCCGCTCTCCCCGGTGCGGGTGGCGCGGCCCAGCACGTCCGGGTCCGCGGGCCGGGCGCTCACCGCGGCGCCCGCCAGCGGGTTGCCCGCCGTGTCGGTGACCCGCCCCACGATCCGCCCGGTGTCCTGCACCGCCCGGAAGCCCGCCAGCAGCAGCGCCGCCGCCAGCGCCAGCAGCAGGATCACCGGGCGCGAAGCCCTGTCCAGCCGGATGTCTCCCCTCATCTCTCCCCCTCCCTCCGGCCGGGGCTCGCTCGGCCCGGCCGGATCTGGAATCGTGCCTGTTGCGGTTACCGTTCCGGGGCCGGCCGACCCGCGCCGGCCTCCGGCCCTACCCCGCCCGGCGCGCCTCGCCGCAGCACCCCTCGCGGCGGCCCATGCGGGCGTGCACCGTGGTCCACACGTCGGCCACGGTCACCCGGTCCAGCACCGCCTCCATGGCCGTGCGCGCGTCGCCGAACACCTCCGCGAGCGCGCCCTGGATGTTGGCGCCCACGCCGCAGTCCTGGCAGGGCGGCTGCGGGTGCATGGCGAACAGCTCCTCGCCGTCCTCCACCGAGCGGTACACCTCCAGCAGCGTGATCTCCTCCGGGCCGCGGGCCAGCTGCGCCCCGCCGGCCGCCCCCGGCTGCACCTCCACCAGCCCCGCCCGCCGCAGCGCGCCCACGATGCGGCGCACCACCACGGGGTTGGTGTTGACGCTGTGCGCGAGCTGCTGCGAGCTTACCGGCTCCCCCCGCTTCCAGGTGAGGATCGCCAGCACGTGCACCGCCACCGCCACCCGGCTGCTCATCGTCGACATGTTGCTCCCCGGTTCAATTGCAACCAGGATAGTTGCGGTTCGGGCGCGCGTCAAGGGACGCGGCGCGGCCGGCGGCTGGCGCGCTTCTTTCAAAGACAGCCGGTGAAATGAACGTTTCCCCACGCCAGGAGGTGCCATGACTCCCCCCCTTCCCCGGCGCGACCGGTCCCCGGACCCGGTGCGGGACCACCTCAAGGAGGTCCGGCGCGGGCTGCTGCGCCTGCACAAGGCGCTCATCGACGCCGAGCGCGCCGCGTGGGAGCGCGACACCGGCCCGGTCTCCAACGGCCGCTTCCTCCAGGCGCTCATCGAGGATCCGTTCTTCGCCTGGCTGCGCCCCTTCTCCGGGCTGATCGTGGAGGTGGACGAGCGCCTGGCCACCGGCGAGCCGCTCCCCGACGCGGAGGCCCGCGCCTACGTGGAGCGCATCCAGGCGCTGGTGCGGCCCGCCGGCGACGACGCGGAGCGCTACGAGCGCGTCCGCCAGCGCGACGCCGGGGTGCTCCTTGCCCACGTGGAGCTGGAGGCCCGCATCGGAGCCGGGCCGGAGCCGGCGTAGCCCGTGTCTCCGGGGCTTGAGAAAACCGGGGGCCTCCGCTATCCTTTGCGGCCCGCCGACCCGGCGGGCATGGGGCCGTAGCTCAGTCGGTTAGAGTGCCGGACTGTCACTCCGGAGGTCGCGGGTTCGAGTCCCGTCGGCCCCGCTCGCGGTTCAGGTGGACGGAAGGGGCGGCGGCTCTCGCGGGCGGCCGCCCCTTCGCGCGTCCGGCCCCGCCCCTCGCGCGGAAATTGCGGTGCCTGCGCGCCGGGCTTCTCCGCCCGCACGTTGCGGGTGGAGGCCGTCCGGGGAGCGCGCCGCAGGGTCCCGGCAACCTCGTTCACCGCCCCCGCGCGCCGGGGCGGGCGAGCCCGCAACGCAGGGAGGGTGTATGCGTCCCGTCCAGAGACTGCTCCGGTTCGGCGCGGTGGCGGCCGGCCTTTCGCTCGCCGGGTGCGCGCCCGGCTTCGGAATGGGCCCGGGGGTGCAGCTGGGGCTCGAGCCCACCACCGGCCAGCTCAGCCTGGCGCCCTCGTCGTGCATGCTCACCGGCTCGGCGTACGGCACGCAGGGGCTGTCGCGCATGGGCAACAGCGCCTTCGCCTTCGCGCCCCGGATCGCGCGGCTCCAGTCGCGCTTCTCCCTGGGCCACGCCGACCGCGCGGTGCAGATGGAGAGCTGGAAGCAGGTCGCCACCGGCAGCTGCTGACGCGGGCCCCGGCCCGCCCACGGCGAAGCCCCCGCTCCACCGAGGAGCGGGGGCTTCGCCGTTTCCGCGGCCGCCGGGAGCCGGGCGGCCTACGCCACGGGGGACGACGAGCACCCCCGCCCCTCTCCGGGCTCCTGCTCCACCACCGAGGTGACGCGGATCTGCCGCCGGTAGCGGCCCATGTGCCCGAACTCGCCGCGGCCGCTGAGCTCCCCCTCCACCACCACGAAGCTGCGCTGCCCCCATTTCTTCTGCAGCTCGGCGGGCATCCCCCAGGCCCACCACTCCTCGCGGGTGCCGCAGGGGCGGAACACCTGCTTCTCCCAGTCGAACGTGAAGTGCCCCGTATAGCGGCCCGTGGGCCGGGCGGGCGCCGGCGTGGTGACGGTCGTGTCCAGCGGGGCTTCCGCCTCCGCGGCCGGGCCCGGCGCGTCCGCGGGGGCGGCGCGGCCGGAGCCGCACCCCCAGCCGGCGAGCGTCAGCAGGGCGATCAGGGTCGGGCGCGCCCTCATGCGGGTTCCTCCTGGGCGGGTGGGCGTGTCGCGGCGTGCGGCGGCTCCTTCGCACCCCGCAGCGCGGGCGAGGTTCCCCGCCGCACCTGGACCGGGCCGGAGCGCCGGAAACCCTTGTTTGCCGCGCATCTGTTGGATTGACAAAAGGTTAGGTGTTTGCTAGATTGATTGCACGCGACGGGGCAGGGGGCTCATGTTCGAGCCGATTGACTCGAAGCAGGGGACCGAACCCGGAGTGGAAGCGGAGCTCGCCCGCCGAGCATCGCCGAAGCGCCGGGGAGGCCACCCACCGATACACCGCGTATCGTGCTTCGAACACGCCCTCTGCCGTGTCCGCCATGACAACCCGGCGCTCCCGTACCGTTCCGCGATATGGGAGCGCTTCGCGTGGGTCCGCTGCAACATCCCGGGTCTCGACGCCCGTCTTTTCCGGAGGAGATCGTGAAGAACCGATTCGACATGCGTCGCCATTCGCTGGTCTACCTGGCCGCCGCGGTGGGCCTGGGCACCGCCGTGGGGCTGGTGCACGAGCCCCGGGAGCCGGCCGCCGTGCGCGCGGCCGAGCGGCCCGCCCGCCAGGCGGCGGCCCCGGCCGCCGCGCCGGTGCCCGCCCCGGCGCTCCAGGCCGCGCGCGCCGTGCTGGACGGCGTGGGGCTGGAGAGCAGCGCGCGGGAGGCCCGGGTGCAGACCGCGCTGGGGGCCCTCGGCAAGGCGGTGGGCAGGCAGAGCGACCCGGACGCGCTGCGCATGGCCTTCAAGGCGTACTACAACTACAAGGCGGAGCACCCGGAGCAGGTCCGGAAGCCGTACCTGTACTACGTGGACTACGGGCTGGACGCCCGCACCCCGCGCGGCTACGTGTTCGACATGGAGGCGCTCAAGGTGGTGGACGGGCCCTTCACCGTGGCCCACGGGCGCGGCTCGGCTCCCCGGGGGCAGGACGTTCCCACCAGGTTCTCCAACCGGGAGGGGAGCAACGCCACCTCGCTGGGGCTGTTCCTGGCGCAGGAGACCTACGCCTTCTCCGGCAAGTCGGGCGGCAAGCGGTACAGCTCGGTGGGGCTGCGGCTCAAGGGGCTGTCGGGCAAGTACAACAGCGCGGCGCGGGCCCGCGGCGTGGTGGCGCACGGCGCGCCGTACGTGACCGCCTCCCGCGCGGGGCGGAGCGAGGGGTGCCCCGCCGTCGAGCCGGGACGCGCCAGGAAGCTGCTCCCCAAGATCAGCAACGGCGGACTGGTGTTCCTGTTCTCGCCGCTGGAGAAGTCCTGGAAGACCTCCGACCCGTGGATCAACGGGGGCTCCAACGGCTGAGGCGGCGGACGAGACACGGAAGAGGCCCGGCGGGAGATCGCTCCCCGCCGGGCCTCTTCGCGTGCGCGGGCGGCCGGCCTACCGCGCCGGCGCGCCGATGTCCACCACGATCCCGCGCCAGCGGCCCTGGTTGAAGCGGAGCACGCTCAGCGCGCAGCGCACCGCGTGGCCGGCCAGCACGGCGAACCAGATGTCGATGGGGTCCAGCGTGCCGGTGCGCTGCACCACGAAGCAGATCCCCAGCGGCACCACCACCTGCGACAGGACCGAGATGTACAGCGGGCTGCGGGTGTCGCCGGTGCCCTGGAGCCCGCCGGTGTAGGTGAGCGCCACGGCGATGAACAGCCCGGACACGCTGAGCACGCGCAGCAGCTGCACCCCGATCTCCACCACCTCCGGCTCGTTCATCCCGAACGCCGCGAGCAGCTGCCGCGGGAGCAGAAAGAACACCGTCCCCAGCAGCGCCGCCCCGCCCAGGCCGATGCGCGCCGCCAGGCGCACCCCCTCGGCCGCGCGGTCCGGGCGCCCCGCGCCCAGGTTCTGCCCCGCCACCGCCGCCGCGGCCCCCATCAGCCCCATGGCCGTCCAGGTGACCAGCGAGAACAGCTGCGAGTACCCCACGGCGAACGCCGCCTGCGCCGCCGCGCTCTGCGCCAGCGAGCCGATGAAGGAGAGCATCAGCACCCCGCCCACGTTCATGGCGATCCCCTGGATGCCGGTGGGGAGGCCGAAGCGGAACAGCGAGCGGATCACCGCCCAGTCGGGCGCGAAGCCGTGCCGCCGCTGGAACGACACCACCCAGCCGCCGCCCCACAGCTTGAAGGCGGCGTACACCGCCACCAGCCCGGAGGCGATGCACGTCCCCATGGCCGAGCCGACGGTGCCGAAGGCCGGGATGGGCCCCAGCCCGCGGATCAGCACCACGTTGAGCACCAGGTTGAGCACGGTCAGCGCGATGCCCAGCACCATGGGGGTGCGCGCGTCCCCCGCCGAGCGCAGGGCGCCGCCCAGCATGAAGAACACCAGCATCCCGCTGCTGAACATGAACATCACCCGCAGGAACGGCAGCGCCTCCGCCTGCACCGCGGGCGCGGCGTTGACCAGCTCCAGCAGCACGGGCGACAGGAACCACCCCACAGGCGCCATGATCCCCAGCGAGATCCCGATCGCCGTGAGGAACGCCTGGTAGACGACCCGGTCCACCTTTTCCTCGTCGCCCGCCCCGGCGAAGCGGGCCACCAGCACGCTCATCCCCGTGAACAGCGAGCTGATGAAGGCGATCACCACCAGAAAGATCTGCCAGGCCACCCCGATGGCGGCGTTGGCCTGGAACCCCACCAGGTGCCCCACCAGCACGTGGTCCACCATCCCCTGGAGCCCGCCGATCACGTTGGTGAGCATGGTGGGCCAGGCCAGCTTCCACACCGCGGGGCGCAGCGGCCCCTCGATGATGGAGCGGTCGTAGCGGCGCGCGCCCGGCGGGGCCGGGGCGGACGCCGCCGGGGCGGGGCTGGCTGCCTGGGTCAAGGGGCTACCGTCGCGTGTGAGGGTGGGGCGGCGCGGAGCACGCCGCCGTCGCTGTCTATGTCTACTCGTCCGGGGCCCGCCGCGCCAGGCGGTCCGCTCCGGCCGCGGGTCCCGGGCTCCCCCCGGACGTCGATCCGGGGGCGCGGAATTCGACATCCCGCCGGGAGGGGGACGGCGGCCGCCGCGCACCCTTCTTGCCGGGGTGCCGCGCCGTCGGATTTCGTGAGGAGTTCCACAGACTCAGGAGGAGGACGGACGATGATGGTTCGTGCGTTGACGGCCGCGCTCGCGCTCGGCCTTCTCGGGGCCGCTTCGGCGGGGGCCCAGGACTTCGGCGTGATGGAGTCCGCCGAGACGATCCAGCGCGGCAACTTCAAGCTGGTGGGGTATCCGGTGCTGGTGCTGGGCGAGGGGGAGGCCGACAACACCGTGGGGGTGGTGGTGCGGGGCGGCTACGGCTTCACCGACCGGCTGGACGGCGAGATCGGGGCCGCCTTCTACGACGGCGTGACCTACCTGGGGGCCAACGCGGAGTACTGGCTGCTGCGCGCGGCGCCGGGCGCCTCGGCGCTGAACCTGTCGCTGCGGGGCGGAGTCCACCTGGCGCAGGGCGACGGCGACGACGCGACGGGGCTGGACCTGGCCGCGCTCACCAGCTTCCGCCTCAGCCCGCGCGCCGAGCTGCTGGCCGCGCTGGACTACACGCACACCCTGCTGGACGAGCCGCTCGACGACGACGGCGCCCTGTACCTGGTGCCCGGCCTGGAGTACGGCATCAGCCGCAACCTGGACTTCCTGGCCGAGGTGGGGCTGGGGCTGGACGACGACGCGCCCAACTACCTGTCCGCGGGGCTCGCCTTCTACCTCAGGTAGGGGCGGCCGGGCAGGGCGGCGGGCGGGAGGTGGACGGGACGGGATCGACAAGGTGCCTGCGGGGTCTTAGTTTCCCTGGTTCCCGTCCGCTTCCGGTACGCCACCGAATCCGCCGCTGGTCAACGCATGAGCACTTCCGCGGAAACCGTCCGCACGACGCGCACCGCCACGGCCCCCGAGGTCGTCCGCGAGCGTCCGCCCTACCTGTGGGCGACCCTGGCCGGGATCGCCGTGTTCGCCCTGTACGCGGTCACCCTGGCGCGCACCACCGCCACGTGGGACACCAGCGAGTACATCGCCACGGCCCACATCCTGGGGATCCCCCACCCGCCCGGGAACCCGCTCTTCGTGCTCATGGCGCACGTCTGGGAGACGCTGCTGGGCGTCGTCCCCGGGCTGTCGGTGGCGGTGCGGGTGAACCTGTTCTCGGCGTTCATGAGCGCCGCCTCGCACGCGCTCTGGTTCCTGGTGATGCACCGGGTGATCGGCTTCTTCACCGCGAGCGAGACGGTCCGCCGGCTGGGCGCCGCCGCCTGCGTGGCGATCTCGGCCACGGCGTTCACGGTGTGGAGCCAGTCCAACGTCAACGAGAAGGTGTACACGGTGAGCTTCCTCACCGTCGCCATCGTCTCGTGGATGGCGTTCCTGTGGCGCGACCACGTGGAGGAGCACGTGGGGGCGGCGGCCGGCGGCACCCGCTGGCACGACGACAACGTGCTGGTGTTCATGGCCTTCGTGGTCTTCCTCTCGTCCGAGGGGAACCACCGCATGGCGCTGCTGGCGGCCCCGGCGCTGCTGGTGTTCATCGCCATGGTCAAGCTGCGCTCGCTGCTGAACTGGAAGCTGTACGCCTGGAGCCTGGCGGCCATCCTGCTGGCCGTGACGGTGCAGCTGTTCCTCCCCATCCGCTCGGCGCTCAACCCCATCATCAACGAGGCGCAGCCGGTCTGCCCCGACGGCATCGGCTCGGCGCTGCAGAGCATCCTCACCTTCGGCCAGACCGGGTGCGACGCCCTTTCGGCGGCGCTGAACCGCGAGCAGTACGGCAAGCCCCCGGTCACCGAGCGCATGGCCCCCTTCGGCGCGCAGCTCGCCAACTACTTCCAGTACTTCGACTGGCAGTGGTCGCGCGCCCTGGGCGGGGTGCAGGGGTACTTCGCCCCGCAGCGGCTCCCGCTCACCCTGCTCTTCCTGGGGCTGGGGATCTTCGGCGCCATGCAGCACTACCGGCGCGACCGCAAGAGCTTCGCGTACATGGCCACGCTCTTCGGCACGCTGTCGGTGGGGCTGGTGATGTACATGAACTTCAAGTACGGCTTCGGGCAGGTGCAGGCGCAGGGGATCGACTTCAGCTACGCCGAGGTCCGCGAGCGCGACTACTTCTTCCTGATCTCGTTCTCGCTCTGGGGGCTGTGGGCCGGGCTGGGGCTGGTCGCGCTCTGGCTGCGCCTGCAGGAGGGGGCGAGCCATTCGACGCGGCTGCTCCTGGCGGGGCTCGCCGCCGTGGTGGCGCTGCTGCCGCTCGCGCTCAACTGGAAATACGCGGACCGCTCCGGGGACGACGCCGCGCGCAACCTCGCGTACAACCTGCTCCAGTCGGTGGAGCCGTACGGGGTGCTCTTCACCAACGGCGACAACGACACCTTCCCGCTCTGGTACCTGCAGGAGGTGGAGGGGGTGCGCCGCGACGTGACGGTGATCGTGGGCACCTACCTGAACACCGACTGGTACGCCAAGCAGCTGCGCGGCCTCACCAGCCCGTGCCCCACGCCGGGCGCCTGGGCGGAGGACCCCACGCGCATCATCTGCCAGCGCCCGTTCGACCCGCAGGGGGCGCCGGCGTTCTACGGCAACCCGCCCAAGCCCACCAAGTCCATCATCCCGCTCACCGACGCGCAGATCGACGCCGTCACGGCGAGCATGGTGCCGCTCGCGGAGGACGTGGTCTTCGAGGCGCGGGGGATGCAGGCCACCATCCCCGGCCAGCGCTACCTGACGCCGGCGGACCAGCTGATGCTCACCATCATCAAGGAAGCGTGGGGCGACCGCCCCATCTTCTTCGCCTCCACGGGCGACGCGCACCGGCAGCTGGGGCTGGACCCGTTCGTGACGCGCACCGGCCTGGCGTACCGGCTCACCACCCCGCAGGAGGCGCAGCGCTTCCTGGCCATGCCCAGGGACAACCAGTACTACCCCATCCTGGGGGCGTACGTGGACGTGGACCGGCACCGCCAGCTGGTGTGGAACACCTTCCAGTACGGCGACCTGATCAACCGTCCCGCCTGGCCGGACGACGCCACCCGCGGCTTCCCCACCTACTACGCCAACGCGCACCTGGCGCTGGCGCAGGCGGAGGGGATGCTGGGCAGAGAGGCGGAGGCGGACCGCAACATCCGGCGCACCGAGGAGTGGATGGCGGTTTCCCAGCGGTAGCTTTTGCTGATCGGGGCAACTGCGGGGGTGGGCGTGCCCCCGGCTGGCGCCGGGGTCGGGCTGCGCGCGGAGTAACGCACGATACGACCGTGCGTAACTCCGGCGAGCCCCCGCGGAAACTGCCCCGCGGGGTCTCGCCCCTCCGGGCGCGCATCCCTCACGCGACGGCGCGGACGGCAACTGAAAAACGGCG
>JBFMFL010000007.1:0-58547 GCA_040752145.1 Gemmatimonadota bacterium | reverse complement strand
CGCCGACGCCGGCAAGAGCAAGCCCGCCGCCGCCCCGCAGGGCGCGCAGAAGCCCGCCAAGGGCAAGGGCATCATCCCGCTGGTGACCCTGGAGGGGGAGCCGGCGGACGACGGCACGCCCGTCCGCCACGTCGCCGGCAAGGGGTGCCGCGCCTACACCCCCGCGGAGGAGAAGAAGCTGATCGAGGCGGGGCTCGCGCGCGCCGCCACGGCCGACGACGCCGACGCGGGCGAGGAGAAGTAGCCCTGCATGGAATCGCTCACCGACCTGGAGCGCGGGATCCGCGACACCGAAGGCGTGCCGGTGGCCATCGGCGAGGTGGCCACCTGGGGGCATGCCGACGCGGTCGCGGTGGCGGGGTTCGGGGTGCCGGGCGCCACGGGCACGCCGGCGCTGGCCGGCGTCGCTCCGCTGGTGCGCGTGGTCACCGTCCCGCGCCAGCCGCTGCCCGCCCTCCAGGTCGGTGCAGAGATCATGGTGGACGGCGCGGCGGAGGTGGTGCGGAGCTTCGCTCCCGTGGCGGGGGATCCGGCGCTACTGGCGGTGCTGCTCTTCGACTGGACGCACGTGGTGAGCGTGTACAGGCCCGAGGGGGGCTCGGCGAACGACCGTGGCCGGCGGCGCGAAGGATGGGGCAAGGTGCGGGAAGGCGTGCGCGGGATCCTGTTCCCCGGCCCGGCCGACACTGAATCCGCGCCTCCCGGCGAGGTCCCCACCACCACCGCGCGCGGCTTCTTCCTCGCCGGAGCCGACCTGCAGCCGCGGGACGGGCTGCTGGTCGAAGACGGGCCCGGGCCCGTGAGGTACCGCGTGGACGCCGCGACCGACTTCGGCGCGCAGTGGGGCGTCGTCGCCACCCTCACCGTCACACCGGAGACGTTCCCGTGACCTACGAAGATTTCACCGAGGCGGTGCTCGGCGCGGTCAAGAAGCACATGGCGCAGCGGGTAGTGGTGCCCGGCGCCGCCGCGGCGGAGGAGGAGGTGGTGCGCTACATCGAGGCCGCGCCGCCGCGCACCGGGCGCCCGCGGCGCCAGGCCGACGGGACGGTCTCCCGCTCGTCCGCGCCGGGCGAGGCGCCTGCGGAGGGCTCCGGCGCCTACACCCGGTCGTGGACCTCGGACACCGAGGCGGAGGACCGCGGCGACGAAGTGGCCGCCTCCGCCTACTCGGCGATGCAGAGCGAGGCGGGGATCCCGCTTGGGGTGGACCTGGAGCTGGGCATCAGCGTGGAGCCCCGGCCGCACATCGGCCCCGCCATGCCCGCCATCGCCGCGCGCGTGCAGGACCTGGTGAGCGGGGGCGGCGCGTGAAGCCCCTGCTGGACCTCGCCGAAGCGGGCCTGTTCGCGCGCCTGTCGGGTGACGCGGAGTACCGCTCCTCCGTGGGGGTGGACGGGGCCGGGGATCTCCGGCTCTCCCCCGGCCACTGGCAGGACACGGAAGACCCGGGCGACTACCCGCGCCAGACGGTCTCCGCGGTCGAGCGGCCCATCGGCCCCGGCCGCGGCTGGGTGCACGTGACGCTCGACACGTACGTCTGGTACGCCGCCCAGGATCCGGACGCGAAGCTGGCCGAGATCGACGGCCGCGCGTACGCCCTGCTGGAGGGGCAGGTGTGGCGGCACGAGGGGGCCCGCCTGGCGGGCGACTGCACCAGCCGGGGCATGGACGCCCGCACCTGGCCGGCCATCCCGGGCAGGCCCATCCGGAGGACGCGCACCCTGCGCATCCTCGTCAGCAGCTAACCGCAGCAGGAGATACGACCGTGGCAAGGAAGCGAGAGACCCCGCTCTTCGGGATCAGCGAGTTCGGCCGGGTGATCAGCGGGGTGGACACGTCGTACGGGCACACCGAGCCGGAGGGGTTCGAGATCGGCGAGAACCTGACCCGCTACGACATCCGGAGCGGCATCACGGGGGCTGTCCGAAAGTCGGTCCCACAGCAGATCGATCCCGAGTTCACGGTCCGCCTCCAGGACGTGGACCTCGCCAATATCGCCGAGTCGAAGGGGCTCCCCGCGTCGGCGCTCACCGGCGACCTGAACGGCACCACGCCCACCGCCGAGGTGCTGAAGGTGTTCGCCGGAGAGATCGGGACGGAGGAGGGCGAGTTCTACGCCATTGGCCCCGGGCCGAAGGGCCCGCGCCGGGTGTCGATCCCGCGCGCCGTCGTGAAGAGCACGCCCCGTCTCCGGATGGGGCGCAACGGCCACTCGGTGCTGGAGATCACGTACCAGATCCTCGAGGCGGCCGGGAGGGAGCTGTACGAGATCGAGGACGCCCTGTAGCCGCACTCGTTCCCCCATCACCGGAACCTGAACCGCAGGAGAGTGCGCCATGCCGCAGGAAAAGACGCGATACATGACGGTGACCCGCCCCTACCCGCGCGGCGACCGCCGCATCCCGGCGGGGCGGACCATCGCCGTCGCGACGGCCGTCGCCGTCGCCATGCTGGACGCCCGGCCGCCCTTCGGGCGCGAGGCCACGCCGGAGGAGGTCACGGCCGCGGGGCTGGAGCCCGAGGTGGAGATCGACGCCACGGAGGGCGCGCTGGAGCTGGCCCGCTCGCACGCGTACGACCTCGCGCCCCACGTGGGGAAGGGGAGCGGCGCGGACGGGCGCATCACCAAGGGCGACGTGGTCGGGTGGATCGAGGCCCGGGCCACGGCGCAGGCGGAGCCGTCCGCGTGACTCAGCAGGTGGACGCCAGGTCGGGGAGCCCCCCCGACCTGGCGTCGCTCCGGGCTCGCTGCGCGACGCAGGAGCGCGTGTTGCGGATGCAGTACCCGCAGGGGCTCCCGCCGGAGGTGGAACAGGAGCTGGCCGCAGCGCCGGGCGACACCTTCGCCTCGGCGGTGGACCGGCTCGTCTGCATCAAGGTGGCGCTCAAGCGCTGGACGGCGGCGCGCACCCGCGCGACGGCCGCCGAGTCGGAGGCGGGTGAGCTCGCCGCGCTTCACCTGCTCACTCGCGAGCCCGTGCCGGTCCCCCTCGCGTCGGGCCGCACGGTGGAGATCACCGGCCGGAGCGTCGCCGCCATCGTCGAGATCGCCTCGCACGAAGCGCGGCTCGCCATGCTCCAGGCGGAGGTGGAAGAGACGCGCGCCGCCCTGGTGGCGCTGCTCGCGCGCCGCCGCCGCGAGCGGCCGGGGCTGAGGCGCCGGTGGCGCTACCGCCACCACCACCGGCGCCTCGTGGAGCGGTACGAGGCGCTGCACACGGCCGTGGCCCGGCACCTGGAGCGGATGTGCGCGCACGTCGCCACCGCAGACGGCGCCCCGGCGCGCCTGGAAGAGGCGGCGCCGGCGTGGTGGCGCGAGGTGGCTGTGGAGGACACCGTGGCGCTGTTCCTCGGGTGCCATGAGGCGGGGCCCGGCCGGGCCGGCCGCGTGCCGGTCGAGCCGGACCGGGAGCCCAAGGGCGACGGACCTCGCACGCTGCTTTTTCCCCGGCTGCTCACCGGATGGGGGATCAGGATCGGCGTGCGCCCCGCGCAGCTGCTGGTGCAGGACTTCGGGCCGACGTGGGTGGAGTTGCAGACCGCGCCGCGGTACACCCCTGAGGAAGAGGACACCTGATGGAAGACGTGGTTGTGGGCCGCACGCGCGTGGAGGTGGTGGCCGACATGCGCCCGCTGCGCCGGGATCTTCGCCAGGTGCAGGCGGAGGCCAAGCAGTCGGGGCGCGCCACGGAAGAGGCGTTCGCCGGCGGCGCGCGCGAGGCGGACACGTTTTCGGCCCGGGTGCGGTCGGTGATCATGATGCTGGTGGGTGTGGCCGGGGTCGTGGTGGACCGGGTCTCCGGCGCATTCCGCGGCTTCTGGGGGCTGGTGGGGCGCGTGGGGGTGAGCCTCGCGGACGTCGGCACCGTCGGCGCGGTCATGGCCGCCCGCGGCATGCGCGCGCTCGCGGAGACCACACGCGACGCCAACGGCGAGTTGAGCGCCATGGGAAAGGCCACCGTCGTCGCCGCGGACGGGCTGGAGAGGGTTGCCAGGGCCGCGAGCTGGGTGGCGAACGTGATCCTCGGGGCGAAGATCGCCGCGGGGCTGTTCGTCGCGAAGTTGACGGTCGATTTCCTCCAGGCGGCGCACGCCGCGCAATCGGAGTTCGCTCCGGCGATGCAGCGCGTGCGTACGCTGTTGCAGGACATGCCGCAGGACACGTTCAAGCGGCTGAGCAGCGACGTCTCCAACCTCGCGGGCGACCGCGGCATCAAAGACGCCACCATCGCCGCGAACGCGCTCTATATCATCCTCAGCAACTATCCGGAGCTGGCGAGGGATACCGGCACGGCCCTGCAGTTTCTGGATGGCGCGCTCAAGGTGGAGGCGTCCGGGTTCGGCACAGCGGAGCAGGCGGTCAAGTCGGCGAGCGCCATCCTGCGCGCCTTCAACCTGGACGCGGCGCAGGCGACGCAAGTGATGGACGACCTTTTCCAGGCGCAGGACGCCGGGGAGGTGGAGTTCGGCGACATCGCCGGGGAGATCGGGTCGGTGGCGGCCGTCGTCGCGTCGCTGGGAGGCAGCTACAAGGACGTACTTGGTATCCTCGCCGCCCTCACCCCGACCGGGCGTAGCGCGTCCGAGATCCTTACCGGGCTCCAGAGCGCGCTGGGCAACTTGCTGGCTCCGTCCGAGGCCGCGCGCCAGGCAGCGCGCGAGATGAACCTCGACATCAGCGCCCAGACCATCGCCGTCAAAGGGCTGAACGGCGTGCTGCTGGAGCTGATCGAGCGGACGAACGGGAACCCGGAGGTGCTGCGCAAGTTCTTTCCGGACCGGGAGGGACTGAACCTGATGCTGCTGCTCACCGGCCAGACGGACGCCCTCCAGAAGGCGATGGAGGGCATCAACGACACCGGCGAGCGCACGAATCAGATCTTCGCGACCATGAACGCGACGTGGGCGCGGCAGAGCGAGATCCTGGACTCGCAGCTCCAGGCGGAGCTGCGCGCCACCGGTGCCGAGTTCGAGGGGCTGGGGATGACAGCCCTCCGCATCGCCAACAGCATCGTGGGTGCGTACCGGGAGGTAGCGGGCGTCGTGCGCAGAGTCCGCCAGGCAATGGCGGAGGCCGCCGGGAACCCCGCCGCCGCCGGCGGCATCCTCGGGATGCAGATCGGCCAGTGGTGGGCGAACCGCAACCGACCCGCGCCACCGGCACAGCTTGCCCCGGTGCGCGTCACGTCCGACCGGCCCCTGCCAGAGCCGGCCACCATCGAGTATGCCCGGCAGAAGATCGACGACTACCGCGCCTCGCTCCAGGCGCTGGCCGTAGCCCAGCACGCTCGCACGGGCGACGCCGCGGCGTACGAGGTCGCACTCGACCGAACCCGCGAGAAGGTCAACGGTCTGGTCCTCTCCGAGATGGAGCGGCTGCGCGCGGCTGGCGTGGCGCAGGTGGCGGTCAACGAGCTGGCCGGCCTCTACGAAGCCAACCTGTCCGACTACCGAAAGGGGAACCGGGAGGCTGAGACCGCGCGGCGGCGCGCCGAACGAGAGGCAGCGGCGGACCTCAAGCGGGACCTGGCGGAGCTGGAGAAAGCCCGGGAGCGCCACGCGACCGCGCTGGACCGCGAGATCAAGCAGCTGCGCGAGTGGGCGGAAACCGCGGCGGAGTTGAAGCAGAACGGCTTGGCGGAGCAGCTGCGCCAGGAGGCGCGCGAGCTGGAGCTCTACGGCACCACGCTGGGGGAGTGGGCGGACAAGCTTCAGGCGGTGGTGAGCGGCACGCAGATCCTTGACGGGAAGGGCCGGGGGCGCCTGTTCGACCCGGGCCGCCTGGCGGATCCGTTCGGCGCGGCGCTCAAGGAGGTGGAGCCACAGCTGGGTGCCCTGACGCTCGCCTACGAAACGGCCATGTCGGAAGCCCAGGAGCGGCTTGCGGCCAGGGCAATTTCGCGCGACGACTTCGAGCGCGCCGGCCGGGCGGCGGCGGAGGAGTTCAACGCCGGGTTGTTCGCGGTGCTGGAGCAGCTGGAGGCCGAGGACATCATCCCGCCCCAGGTGCTAAACGAAGTCCGCAACCGCTTCAAGAACACCGAGAACCAGGAGCCGCGGCGCGACACCGCCACCCAGGCACGGGAGTACGGCGCCGTGGCCCGCGCGGTACTCCAGGCGGCCGATGCGTTCGGGGCACTGGACGACGGGGTTCGCAACACACTGGAGTCGGCCATCTCGCTGGCGGAGACTATCGGCTCCATCGACTTCTCGAAGGTCAAGGTCACCGAGCGCAACGGGGAGCGGATCGTCTCCGGCGGCCTCTCCGTCGCCGGCACGGCCGCGCTGGTGTCCGGCATGGCCGGCCTCGCCACGGCGTTCGTGGAATGGGGGCAGCGTCGGCGCGAGGCGGAGCTGGCGCTGTTGCAGCAGATCTCTCGCAACTCCCGCGCGCTGGAGGCGTTCCGCGAGCGCGAGCTACGCGACGTGAGCCAGACGGAGCGGGAGGGGCTGCTGGAGCAGGGCACGGCCTTCGAGCGCCGCTACGGGGAGGCAATCAACGCGATGCTCGCGATGGGCCGGACCAGCGGCTACGTGAACGGCATGACCCCGGAGCAGGTGGAGTTCCTGAACCGGCTGGAGGAGCTGACCGGCGCGGAGTTCTTCGACCAAAAAACCGGTGAGCTCCAGTTCGAAGAGTTCCGCAAGGCGCTGGAGGCGTTCCGCACCGGCGAGCTGGGTGGGTTCGGGGACGATCTCACGGGCGAGCTTGATCGGCTCGACTTCCTGTTTCAGCATGCGGGGGACGCAATTGGCGACGCCAACGCCAAGATGGCGGCGTTTCTCCAAACAGTGCGGCAGTTCTCCCCGCAGTTCGCCGACGAGTTCGAGCGCATCTTGAAGGAACAGGGCCCTGCTGCTGCACGTGCTTGGCTGGAGGCCCAGGTACTTGCCTATGGCACGGGAGGCGTGGGAGCGGTCGCCCACCTCTTTGGGCCGAACGTAACCGCCGAGGATATCGAGCGCATTTTCGGTGCGTCCGACACGCGGCTGAGCGACGTGGAAAGCGGCAACTCCGCCACGCAGAACACATCGTACCAGACCACGAAGAGCATCACGGAGGTCACGGGGCACAAGTTGTACTCCGCCCTCGTCTCCATCGTCTACCTGCTGCGGCAGATCTACACCACGCTCTCCGGCAAGACGTTCGAGCTGCCCGTGCCGCCGCCTGACACCCCCATCACCCCGGCCACCCCGGCGCTCCCGCCCACCGGGGGCCCGGATCCGATCCCCGCCGGCGGCTCGACCGGTGGCGCCGGTGCGGGCGCGGGCGGCGGCGGGCCGGTGGAGCCGCCGGCGCGCACCGCAGCGGACGTCGTGGCGGTGCCTGAGCTGGTGGTGGGCCGCCTGGTGGTGGAGTCGCTGCGCTTCCCGCATCCGGAACAGCTGCTGGTGCCGGGACAACCCGCGCTTCGCCGCCTCGCCGAAGCCACGCCGCTGCACCTTCCCACGCCGGCCAGCGGCGCGGTGGTGCAGCAGTTCGGCGACGTGCGCGTCGAAGTGCCGGTGACCATGGCACCACCGGGTGCGGGTCTGTCGCCGGACGAAGTCGGGGGGATGATCGCCCGTGGAATCCGCCAAGGGCTGAGCACGGACACCGCCAACCGGCAGCTCGGCCGCACGCTGGCCGACAGCCGGCGCGCCCGCGGCGGGCGCCCCAACGCATAAGCCAGGAGAGCCGCTTGCTCAGACCCCAGCGTTCGCGCCGCCCTCGGCGGTGGCGCCCGCCCGCCGAGCCGCCCCCGCCCGTTTCGCTCGACGCGGGGACCATCGTCGCCACCCCGGGCGACGGACAGGTCACCATCAGCCAGGGCGACGCACCCTCCGGAGGCTCGGGGCCGTACACCCGCACGCTGTACCGTAGCACCGCCGCGGGGCAGCTCGGGACGGCCGTACTCACCTTCGTCGGCACGTACCCGTTCGAGGACACCGGCCGGACCCACGGGACCACGTACTACTACACGCTCCGGATCAGCGACGGGAGCGCGGTGGACGATTCGCCCCAGGAGAGCGCGACGCCAGAGGCGCCCGCCGGGAGCTACCTGCCCCCGGACCTGGCCTCGGACGACTTCGACAACCAGGCGCTCGGGGCCGGGCTCTCGAACCCGTGGGGCGGCGGCATCGACTACATCTTCCGCGACGGGAAGTGGTGGGCGCGCCTGTACTACGCGCCCGCGGTGGGGCTCTCGCACGAGCTGGCGGTCAAGTTCACGTCCCCGGCGCCGCTCCGCTACGGGGCCACCATCTACTCGCGGGCGGAGTTCAACCTGCCCCTCTCGGCGGACGCTGAGACGCACAACCGGAAGCTCCTCGACTGGCAGGGCGCGGGGGTGCGCATGACGCTCAACCGGCAGGGGACCGACCTCCGGTGGTCCATGGTGGACTGGATGGGCGGCTCGGAAGCGGAGATCGCCGGCAGCACCGGCATCATCCTGCCATCCGACACAGAGTTCGTGATTGAAACGCGGATGACCACCAACTCCGCGGACGGCGTGCGCGATGGCGTCCTGGAGGTGTGGGTCTGGGTAGGCGGCGTCCTCTTTGCCGCCTGGAGCAAGGACACCGACCTGGGCTGGATCACCGAGAACTACCCGGGCGGGAGCTACTTCTCCGGCTTCATGACCGGCTTCCAGCTCACCATCCCCGCCGGCGCCACGGCGTACACGGAGCACCGGTACGTCCGGCGCATCGCCTTCTCTTCAACCCGGATCGGGCCCTGACCCATGGCGATCAAGTTCAGCGACGCCGCGCAGTACGCTTACGTCCCGAACCACGTCTCCCAGGACTTTCCCAACGGGGACTGGGCGCTGGGCTTCTGGCTGTACGTGGATAGCAACGCGGGCGCGGCCAGCCAGTACGTGTTCAACAAGGGGCCTTTCAGCGGCCAGCCTTCCACCAACGTGCTGATCGTGGAGGGGGAGGAGCCCACCAATCCGAACCGCATTCGCCTCCTGTTCGACGATCCGGCCGCGGCGGCGGCGGACGTCTTCACCCCCGCGCTGAACCTCGCGCCCGGCTGGCACCACTTCGGCTCGGAGCACGAGGACGCCACGAACACGACCCGGATCCTGTGGGACGGCGTGGAGGTGGCCGCCGCGGCGTCCCCCATCGGGGCAGTCTCCAGGGCGGCGGACCTTTTCGTCGGCGGCCGGAACGACGGCAGCGGCTCGATCAGCATGAACGCCGACCGGAACTTCGTGGGCCGGCTCGCCGACGTGGGCAAGTGGTCGCGGCGCCTCAGCGCGACGGAGTGGGCGAACCTGGCGAACTCGGCGAGCGGCGTGCGGGCGCGGGACCTCGCGACGTCGCGCGACTACCTGTACGAGTTCGAGGCGGACGGCAGCTCGTATGCGGCCGGGCCACCGAACGCCACCGTGGTGGGCGCGACCTTCGAGGCCGGGCCGTTCGGTTCGGGCGACCCGCCGCCCCCCGGCTCCGCCCCCGCGGTGAGTATCACCCGCCCCACCGCCACCGCCCTCGCGGTCCCGGCCGGCACGGAGCTGGTGCTGCGGGCCACGGCCCTGGGTGACGGGAGCGTGGACCTGTCCGCCGGCATCAGCTGGACCAGCAGCAGCGCCCCGGACGGGACCGCGGACGGGGTGCCGGGACGGCTCGGGACCGGCGCCTCCCTCACCATCGACACCGCCGCCTGGGCGGACGGCGCGCGGCAGATCACGGCTGCGGCCACCGATGCCAACGGCACCGGAACGGATGCCTTCACGCTCACAGTCGGCGCTGCTGCGGCCGCGTCTTCCTCCACTCCGGAGCTTCGGACCATGTGCGACCTGTACCACCGCGACCCGGACGCCGGTCGCCGCCGGGTGCCGCTCTACCTGACGCTGGCGGACGGCACTCCCGCGCCGGCCGCCGCCGCTCAGGCGAAGATCATCAAGAACGGCGGCGCGGGGGTGGACTCCGGCGCCGCCGTGGCGGCCATCGCCAATGCCCCGGCCGGCTGGTTCGCCGTGCAGCTCACCGCGGCGGAGCTGGACACCCCCGGCTCGCTGGTAGTGGCATACGACGACGGGACCGCCCGCGGCCGGACGCTGTGCGCGGTCCTGCCGCTCCCCGCGCCGGTGGCCGGAGCCGTGAGCGCGGCCTCCAGCGTCACCGCCCTCACGGTGCCGGCGGGGCTCCGGCTCCGCGTGGGCTGGGTGCTCTCGATCACCGAGGGCGCGGGCGAGGGCGGCAGCGCCGTGGTGGACTCCTACAACTCCGCCACCGGCGCGGTGGTGCTGGAAGAGCCTGGCCTGCCGGTGCAGCCGGACGGGACCTCGCGCTTCACGGCGACTGCCTCGCCGGCCGGCGCCACGATGCCGCTGACCGACGCCAACGGGCGCGTGGAGGTCGCCGGGTCCGTCAACCGCCTGGACGCCCTGCCGGCGCCGGACAACGCGGGGATCGGCACCTTGCTCGCGCGCGTCCCCGCCGAGGTGGCGACCGACGCGGACGTGCAGGCCATCTCCACCGCGCTGGCCGGCGGCGTCACCCTGGCGGTGGGGCAGGCGGCCGGGATCGCGAACGCGCTTCTGGACCAGGCGGACGGGGTGGAGGCGAACGTGACCCCGCGGCAGGCGCTCCGGCTCCTCACCGCCATCCTGGGGGGCACCGTGGAGGGGGCGGGGACCTCCACGGAGACGTTCCGGGCCGCGGCCGGCAGCAAGGTGCGGGCGACCGTCACCGCTGACCAGCAGGGGAACCGCACCCTCACCCTGGACCTGAGCGCCTGATGCCGCGGCGCACCTTCGCCCCGCGCCTGTTCGGGGCCCGCACGTTCGCCACGCTGGTTCGCCGGCTGGACTCCCGGCCGCCCGCGCTGCCGTCGCCCCCGACGGGCGGCGTCTTGATCGACGGGGTGGACGTGGGCGCCTTCGGCATCAGCGTCACCGGCGAGCTCACGGGGTGGAGGGAGGGCCCGGCTGTTACGCTTCCCACCCGGCAGCTCGCGGGCGGGCTCGCGCTCGCCGTCACCGGCCGGCGCGTCCTGCAGCTGCGGGCGTGCGCCTTCGCGGGCGTGATCGAGGGCGACACCCCCGCCCAGGTGGACGAGCGGTGGGCGGCCTTCCTGTACCACGTCGCCGCCGGGGAGCGGGCGCGGCGCATCACCCTGGTGGGCCGGGAGGCGCGCCACTACCGCGGCTTCTACAACGCCGCGCGGAGCACGCCGGCCGGTGTGCGGATCCTGGCGCCCACCGTCCATGAGGTGCGGGTGTCGTTCGACTGCACCGACCCGCACGCCTACGCCGCGGAGCCCACCACTCTGGCCTTCGGCGCCCCCGCCCCGGTGCCGCTCGGGGACGCCCCGGTCGCCCCGCTGATCCGGGTGTCGCACCCCACCACCATCGTCTACCGGAACTCCGTGGGGGAGGAGCTGCGCCGCATGCGGATCGGGGACTTCGACACGTCCACCCCCTTCGAGATCGACCTGGCCACGGGGCGGAAGAACAAGCCGGCCGACATCTCCGGCCCCTTCATCCGGCTCGATCCCACGGACGGGGTGCGGGGCGGCGCCGCCCCGACGCTGGCCGCGGAGCCGCCCGTCACCACGGCCGTTGCCGTCTACCCTCTCGCCTACCTGAGCGTGTGACATGAGCCGCGCCCTGAACCGACTGGACGTGCGGGCCACCTACGGGGGCCCTACCCTCGGCACCGTGCCCCTGGAGGACGTGCTCGACGGCGTGGAGGAGTGGACGGACGGTGACCAGGAGGCCGTCACCTTCACGGTCAACCGCGAGTCGGAGTCCTGGGCGCTCCTCCAGCACCGGCGCGTGCTGGTCCAGGTGTTCGAGGACGGTACGGAAGCGCCCTGGCGGATCGCGCGGGAGACCGAGGCCCAGGACGGGGCCACCGGCGAGACGGCCGCCACGGTGCGCGCCGAGGCGCCGCTGCTGGACCTGGCGGACACCGACCTCGTCTCGCACGAAGAGGTGGACGGGACGGTCGTTCACACGTTCGCGCCGTGGGGCCTGACTCCGGCGGAGCACCTGTCGCTCGTCGCCCCCGTGCTCCCGGCGGGCTGGAGCATCGGCTCGGTGGAGTCCACCGAGCACGTCGAAGTGCAGTACGACAACGACACCGCGCTCTCTGCCGCGTACGCCATCGCCGAGGCCGCCGGGCTGGTGGTGGACTGGACGGCCGCCGGAGCGGGGAACTTCGTGCTCCACCTGCGGGATCCCGAGGTGACGGACGACTCGGAGGCGGCGGACCTCCGCTACGGCCTGAACGTGGCCGGCATCGAGCTGGAGACCGATTCCACGCAGCTGGCCGCGCGCATCTACCCGCACGGCGCGGCGGAGGACGGCGTGCGGGCTGGGATCGAGGAAGCCGCGTGGGAGGTGGAGGTCGTGGACAGCACGGGAACCCGCCTGAGGCTCCCCGCGGAGTGCATCGCCTTCGACGGCCAGATGGACAGTCGCTACGTGGAGCTGGCGGGCACCACCACGCGCATCGAGGTGGTGCAGACCGTTGCAGCCTCGCGGGAGGTGGTGGTGGCCGCGCCCGGCGGAATCCAGCCCGGCGACCTGATCCAGTTCCGCGCGACGGCTACGGGGCGGCAACTCACCTACCTGGACAACCCGGCCACGGCCGCGCGCTGGCCCTTGCCGAGGAAGGTGGCGCAGGTCAACTACGACGACGTGCCGAACATCCAGAACCTGCTCCCCGCCGCCTTCTTCGACGTGCTGGAGGGGGACGCGCCCAGGGGATGGGAGCGCGTCGGGACCCTCACCGAGCTGCGCCTGGAGACCTCGCCGCTGTTCGTGCGGCACGGCACGGCGTCCGCCTACTTCGCCACCAGCGAGAAGGACGCCGGCCTCGCGTCTAGGTGGACGCCCTACTCCCTTTCGGTCCTGCGCTGGTACCTGTCGCTCCAGGCGGTGCTCTACCTGGCCGAGGGGGCGCTGCGCATGGAGTTCGAGGTGGAGAACGACCAGGGCGAGGTGCGGGTGTTCCCGCCGGCTGCGCAGGCGGTGTGGGCCACACCCGGCTGGGCGGACAACTGGGGCGTCTCGCCGGGGGAGCTGGCGGAGCTGGAGGGGTGGGGCGCGCGGCGGGTACGCGCGCGGTTCGTCAACGCGACGAACCGGCCGCTGCGCGTGTACCTGGACGCGGCCATGTTGACCCCGACCCCCAACGGCGCCGCGGAGTTCGCCGCCGGCCGCGCGGCCAACACGATCTGGACCCGCACACTGGAGGAGCTGGCGGCGCCGGCCCGCACCGGCCCGCAGCTCGCCGCCAAGGTGGACGTGGTGGACCTGTACGCGGCGGACCCCGACGCCTTCCGCTACTACGAGCTGCCCAAGCGCGGCGTCGTACGCGTGCAGCACGAGCCGCTGGGCGCCGACTTCCGGACGCGCATCGTGGGCCGGAAGCGGTCCGCGGTGACGGGGCAGGTGCTGGAGGTGCAGCTGGACACGCGCATCTTGAGCCTGACGGACCGGCTGGCCCGCGACGGGAAACGCGGCCGTCGCGGCACGCCGCTACGCAACTCGGCGCAGGGCGGGGTGGACATCTCCATCGAGCAGGTGGAGCGGAGCGCGGCCGGGGTGAAGCTCCGGCTGACCGCCACGAGCAGCATGGGGCAGCGGGTGGCCATCTTCCACCGCGGCGACCGCAACCCGTCGTCGCGGGTGTACACCCGCGTCCCCGCCCTGCCGGCGTGGGAGGCGTCTCCCTACGTGTTCGAGCTGCTGGTGACGCCGCCGGCCCCCGGCAAGGCCGTGGTGGTGATCGAAGCCTACGCGGCGGCGGAGGGCGGCGGGCGCTCCCCCGTGCGCCCCGCCACGGTGGACGCCAGCGATCAGGCCGGCATCACCAACTTCGTCGTGAGCATCGACCGGGAGACGGGCTTCCCCTGCGTCCGTGCGGACGTGGACTCGGACGCGCGCTCCGTACGCTTCGCACACCAGATCGGCACCAACCCGGCGGAGCCGACCGACGCCGAGGCGGAGGCAGGGACGGTGGTGCCCGTCGTGAGCGGCACGGCGGTGTACGTCGGCACCACCGAGGTGCCCCGCGGCCAGATGGTGCGGGCGGCGGCGGCCCCCTACCAGGGAGCGGACGGCACCGGGCCCGGCGGTGCGACGGACCATGGCCCGGTCCGGCGGGGGCAGGCGGACCGGCCCACGGCCGTGCGCCCTGCCGTCGTGTGGTTCGAGCGCGCGGCCGGGCTGGGGCGGAGCCACTTCAAGATCCAGGTGCGGGATCCCCACGGGAGCGGCACGCTGTACGTGTGGACCAACCCGTTCGGGTACGACTCGCCGGACCCCACCACGGCGCAGCACGACGGGGTGCTGGCGATCAACGGCACCCAGGTGATGGTGCCCGAAACGGCGGACTTCACCGGGCCCGGCGGCGCTCTGGTGCGGCCCCTCCAGGCCGTGCTGTACCACGCCGGCCGGGGCAAGAAGGTGTGCGCCGCCTACGTCTCCGGGAGCGGCGAGGCCACCGGCTACGTGTTCGAGGCGGTCAGCAACATCCTGGACAAGGCCATCGACGCGCTGGGAGAGGTGGCCGCCGGCAGCATCCGGCTCGCCACGCAGTTCGGGGACAACATCGTCCCCGTCATGGCATTCGCGACGGCGCCGACGACCTACCAGGGCTCCAACTTCGTAGCCGTGGGCGACCCTGCGACAGGGGCCAAGCCCCGCATGTACGTGTGGAGCGGGCCGGAAGCCTCGGGCTCCTACGCGCCCCTCACGGCCGCGCTGGACGGCACGGTGCTGGACGGGGACATAGACCCGGCCAGCAACTTCGCCCGGATCGTCCAGGCAAAGACGCAAGCCTCCATCGCCGGAGGCGGCGACATCACCTGGAGCCCCGGCCAGGTCGGGACCCGATTCTTCACGACGCAGCGGTTCATCAGCGTTCCCAACCCGCTGAGCGTATCCGGCTACTTCGACTTCGGACCGGTGGACGTCGAGGTGCCGCCGTATCAGGGGCTGTACTTCCGCGTGAAGGTCGGCGGCCAACCGGAGTCGGGGAACCACCCGCTGGACGCGACGGGGACGGGCTTCTTTGTCACCCCTCACACCAGCTACGCGCCTCCGTCGCTCTCGTCTGGCTTCACGGACTTTCTGATCGGGGTTCACAACGGCGACAACAGCCTGTTCTATCTGTTCGACGGGCGCGTGTTGCGGCCGGGGGAAACGATCCAGGGGGGGCAGTTCATCCCGCTTCTGAGCGTGCGGGACGCCCACATCGTGACCCTGCACGGGAACAAGCTGATCGCGCACTCCGTGGGCGCCGACCAGGTGATCACCTCGGACATGCGGACGGTGGTGCTGGCCGCCAGCCGGGCGGAAATCGAGTCCCTTCAGGCGGGGTTCGCTGAGTTCGTGGCGGTGCGCGCCACCGCCATCGCCGCCACCACGGTGGAAGCCGACACCGTGGACACCATCCGCGCGCAGGTCGGAACGCTCGCGGAGCTGCTGCCGGACCTGGGGATCATCCAGGAGGGGAAGCTGCGCAGCATCGCGCTCCGCCCGGACGGCACGCCCATGATGGAGTTCGACCTGAACGCCACGGGTGCGCAAGCCATCCTGAACGCGGTGGCGCTGGTGATCCGGGCGGACGGCTCCGGGAGCTGGCGGGGGCTGGTGGAAGCGGATGAATTCCTGGCGCACGAGGCGAAGTTCTACAGCCTGAGGATGCGGGCGCGGCCCGACCTGCCGGCGCTCCCCCGCGGGATATTCTTCCCCGGCGGGGGGCACCTGAGCGACAACGGGGGCACCGAACTCAACCTGTCGTCTCCCGCGGGCATCGGTCTGGCCGCCCCGCTGGTGGAGACCTCCAGCGCCCTCACGGCTCGCGGCCTGCTCACGGCCGCGATGGGCGCGAACGTCACCGGGACGCTGGCGGCAGACGCGGTCACCGTCGCGGGGCGGCCCGCTGCCGGGGTGATCATCTCCACGGGCGACCCCTCCGGCGGGCCGTACCCGGCGGGCACGCTCTGGTGCAAGGTGGCGTGATGCCTCTCACGGTCTACGACGCTGCGGGGAACCCCCGGGCGGTGCTGGCTGCATGGGCCTTCGACGGCAGCGCCTGGCGTTCGGTCCTGTCGCTCTGGGCTTCAGACGGTGGTGGCATGCCGCTGGTGTTCTCCCCGGGCGGCGCGCAGCTCGCCGCCCCCACGGGATTCTCGGCCTCGAACACCAGCCAGTGCCAGGACCACACGGCCGTCTACAACGTGCTGCTCCACTGGACCAACGGCGAGCCCTCCGCTTTCACCGAGCTGTACAACTTCGGCGTCCTGGCCGACACCTTCGACCCGGGCGCGGTGGGGGCCAACCTGCCGCTCGGGCCGGGCTCCTATTCGTTCACGCTCCGCCACCGCCACCCGACCGACCCCAACCTGCGCAGCGCCGAGAGCAACGTGGCCAACGTCACGGTCACGGAGCTGGACTGCGCGCCGTCGGTCCCGGGGCTCCAGGTGACCGACCTCAAGCCCTGCGGCACCTACAAGGCCCGACTCGAGTGGGTGAACACAGTGCCCCGCAACATGCGAGTTTTCAGGGACGGAGCGCAGGTCCACACCGCCGCCTACCCGGAGGCGGGGTGGACCGACGAGGTGGCGACACCGGGGCCGCACACCTGGTACGTGGAGCACGAGCCCAGCAGCAGCCTGGAGGACCAGGAGCCGGGGCCCAGCCCCTCCGTGACGCTCACGCTCCAGCAGGATTGCACGCCGGTGGGTCCGGCCGCGCCGCCCACCCTCGGCTCCGTGACCGACATCAGCAGGTGCGAGGGGGCGGACCCGGTGAACGGAGAGCTGGGCACGCCGGTGTACGAGGCTCGCGTCGCCTGGACGAACGGGGACCTGCTCGCCGAGACGGAGATCCTGGTGGATGGGGCCTGGCGGTACACCGCGGCGCTCGAAGCGACCCAGGCGAACATCCCCATGTACCAGGCGGGGAGCTACGCCGTCACCGTCCGCCACGTGCGGAACGGGATCGCCAGCGCGGCGAGCGGCCCGATCACCGTCACCGTGGGGCAGCTCGCCTGCGATGCAACCTGACCCGCTACCACATAGATGCCATGTCGCCGCACCGCGCTACGCCGTTCGTCCACCAGGTGGCCGCCGTCCTGGCGGTGGACTCCACCCTCTCCATCGTAGCAGTGGTGGCGGGGGTGGGGACGGCGCTCTGGTCCCTGATCTCCGGCTACCACTTCCTGCTGGCGGCGGCCGTGATCCTGGCCCAGGTCGCCGACGTCTTCTGCGGAGCTCGCCGCGCGTGGAAGGCGAAGCCACGCACGTTCAGCAAGGAGCGCCTGCGGGCGAGCCCCTGGGACAAGGGATACAGGCTCGTCGGCGCCGTGCTGATCGGCGGCTGCGCGGACCTGTTCCTGGCCATCTTCGGGCGGTTCGCCGAGGTGGTGCTCACCGGGATCGGCGCGGACCCCGCCCGTGCCGCCCTCGCCTCTGAGTACGGGAGCATGGGCGTCGCCACCATGCTGGCTCTGGCGGCGGTCTTCGCAGCGGAGTTCGTCTCCGCGGTCGACAACTACCGGAGCACGGAAGGGGACGTGGACCTGCGGTTCGCCCTCTGGCTGTCCCGGTTCTTCAGCGTGGTGACTCGCCAGATGATGCCTGGCGTGGAGGGGCCCACGCCGGCGCGCCGGGCGGAGGACGCCGCGCTGCGAGATCTCCAGGTTGACGGGCTCGCGCCCCCGGTCCCGGGGGAGGGGATGGTCCCCGACCCTTTACCCAGCGGCAAGGATGGCACTCGATGAACAAGCGTCTGCGCGTCACCTCGCCCGGGCTCAACCTGCGGTCCGGCCCCGGTACGGAGCACCCGGTGCTCGCCGTACTGCCCGCCGGCGCCGAGGTGCAGCCCAACCCCATCCCCGCGGCCGCGCCGTGGGTGCGCGTCACCTGGCGCTGGCAGGGCGCCTGGGTCACCGGGTGGGTGTCCTCCAACCACCTCGGCCCCATCGAGCTGCAGCCGGCGCCCTGGATGGAGCACGCGCGCGCGGCGCTCGCCCGCGGCGTGCGCGAGGTGCCCGGCGCGAAGCATCACCCGGAGATCCTGCACTTCCACTCCCTCACGTCGCTGCGGGCCAAGTCGGATGAGGTGCCGCGGTGCAGCTCGTTCGCGGTGGCCTGCATGGAGCTGGCAGGGATCCCAAGCACGCGCTCCGCGGCGGCAAAGTCGTGGCTCAGCTGGGGCCGCCCGCTGGAGGAGCCGGTGCCAGGCTGCGTGGTGGTGCTCTCGCGGGGGAAGGACGGCGGGCACGTCGGCTTCCTGGAGACCGCCGACGAATCGCACGTTGCGCTGCTGGGCGGGAACCAGCGCAACGCCGTGAACGTGCAGAAGTACCCGCGGCAGCGGGTGCTGGGGTACCGCTGGCCCCTGGACCGGCCACTGCCGCCCGGGTAGGCTTGGTCCTATTTTGCCACCAGAAATGAGGCCCCGCGGCAGCTGCCGCGGGGCCTCGTGCGGAATGCGTCCGGGGGGGGGCGTCAGGTGGGCGGGGGCAGGTAGGTGTCCACCGCGCGGCGCACCACCTCGGCGGCCGAGACCGCGCGCCCCTCCTTGGCGGCCAGCTCCCGCGCGGCGTCCTGGACGCGCGCCCACTGCGCGTCGTCCATGCTCACCGGGCGGAGCTTCTTAAGCGTCGGGTACTCCATCGTCACCGGGTTTCCTCCGCCAGCGTCGCCAGGCGGCTCGCCCCCGGCACGGTGAAGAATTGGCCGGGCTCCTTGCCCGGGAACACGCGCAGGAAGCCGGTCGTCTCGCCGCGGCCGTTCTGGAGCCGCCGGTAGACCTCGCCCCGCGTGCTGTAGTAGATGCCCTCGCGGTGTTCGTCCTGCGTCAGGTGCGTAATCATGGACCTCACCTCCCCGCCGCCAGGAACGCCCGCGCGAACTGGCCGGGCACGCGGGAGGCGCGATCTCGCGCAATCAGCGTCCGGTATCCGTCCCCGCTCACGAAGGTGGCGCTCCGCCCGTCCCACACCGGGATGGTGGCGACCTGGCCGGGCACCTCGTCGCACTCGATCTCGCCCGTGGCGAGCAGGGCGCGGGCGCGGTCCATGTGGTTGCCGACGTGGGCCCGCTGCTGTTCGGTGGCTCCCTGCATGGTCAGGCCTCCCCCAGCCGGGCGCGCAACAGCTCCAGCTCCTCTTCCTGCCCCTCGACGGTCAGGCGTAGCGAGTCGAGTTCGTCTTCGAGGGGGTGGCGGCGAGCGCAGCCCGGGCAGAACCAGCCCGCCTCCGCCACGAGCCCGGCATACGCGTACGTCCACCCTGCGGGCCCATTCTCCAGGCGGTAAAGCTCGCCCTGTCCCGCAGGGACGCCCTCGCCGCCAACGATCAGGATCTCCAGCTCGCCGCGGTAGAGGGTCATCTCGCGGCCGTAAGGGCTCCCCCGGTACGGAATTGCTTCGCCGAGTTCCGGTTGCTGATCGTTTACGTCCAGCGACTCGCCGTCCTTTCCAGGGAGTGTCGGGCCCTCCGTGTCCAGCACCATCTTCTGAGCGATCGGGTGGCTGCGCATCTTTGCTCTCCCGCTGGGGTGACTCGCTTCGCCGTCCTGCATCCAACCTATATAAGCCATATGGGTCGCGCAAGGGTCTTGTGGGGTGGGAGACTCCCGTGAGGTTTCGTGGGGCCATCCGTGGGGCCAGCGGCGTGCAAACCAGTGCTCTCTACCCCGCAGCCGTGAACAGATCCGCCCGAAGAAAAGGCGCGCCCCGTCAGAGTTTTACAGTCCGGGACGGACAGGGACAGGCTCCCGGTGAAAAGACGGTGTTCTTGTACCAGAGGTCTTCGATCATCGGTCGAAAGGCGTACGGCTGGAAGGACGGGGTTCGGGCGTGCCCCTCGCTGGCGCTCGGGTCGGGCTGCGGCTCCGTAGGCGAGCAAACAACGCTCGCCAACGGAGTCGAGCCCCGGCAAACGGCCGCCGGGTCTCGCCCCTTCGGGCCGACATCCCTCACGCGGGTCTCGTGCTGCGTCCGCGGGGGATGCAAGGTCCCGTCCAGCGGGGGCGTCAGGGGGCGGCGCGCAGGCGCTCCGCGAGCTCCGCCATGTCCGGAGGGAGGGGGGATTCGAAGGCGGCGGGGGCGCCGGTGGCGGGGTGAAGCAGGGAGAGGCGGAAGGCGTGCAGGGCCTGGCGCGCGATGGGCCGCGGGCCGCCGGGGCCGTAGACGGGGTCGCCGAGGACGGGGTGGCCCAGGTGGCGGAGGTGGACGCGCACCTGGTGCGTGCGGCCGGTCTCCAGCTCCAGGCGGAGCAGGGTGGCGTCCGCGAAGCTCTCCAGCACGCGGAAGCGGGTGCGCGCGGGGGCGCCGTCCGCCCTCACCGCGCGGCGCGCCGGCTCGGCGGGGTCGCGGCCGAGGGGCGCGTCGATGGTCCCCGCGTCGCCCGGGACGCGGCCGTGGACCAGCGCCAGGTACTCGCGGCGGAGGGCGTGCTCGCGGAGCTGCTCGTCCAGCCGGCGGTGGGCGAGCGGGGTGCGGGCGAAGAGCACCAGGCCGGAGGTGTCGCGGTCCAGGCGGTGCACGGGGTGGACGCGGGCGCGGATCCCCCGCAGCAGGTCGCGGTGGGCGACGGCGTTGGCGAGGGTGCCGGTCTGGCCGCGGAGCACGGGGTGCACCAGCACGCCCGCCGGCTTGTCCAGCACCAGGACCTCGTCGTCCTCGGCCACCACGCGCAGCTCCAGGGGCCAGGGCTCCACCGAGGGGGCGCCCTCCGGGTCCGTGGCGGCGGCCACCACGTCGCCCGCGCGCACGCGGGCCGCGGGGGTGGTGCGGCGCCCGTTCAGGCGGATGGCGCGCAGCCGGGTGAGGCGCAGCACCTCGCCGCGCGGGAAGCCCAGCGCGCCGCCCAGGACGGCGCCCACGCTCCGCCCGTCCTCGTCCGCGCCGACGGTGTGCTCCACCCAGGGCGGCGGCCCGGCGGCGCCGGACACGGGCGCTACGCGCCCCCGACGGCCCTGCGCACCTGGGCGGCGATGCGGTCCTCCAGGACGCGGGTGGAGCTGCACGGGGAGCGGGTGCCGCCGGCGGGCGGCGCGGCGGTGGACTCCACCAGCAGCTCCAGCCGGGTGGTGCCGTCCGGGTTGCCGACCACGGCCGCGCGCACCACCGCCTCCAGGTCGTACGCGTTGGCGGCCGGCGCGCCGATGGGGGTGGACCCGCAGCTGAGGAAGGCCGCGGCCCGCTCGCCGACCAGCCGCCCGCGCCCCCGGATCAGCGGCGTCCCGAAGAGCCGCTGCTGCTGGTTCACCACCCCGCCCGTGAGCCCCACCGCCTGGAACGCCGCCGGCAGCGCTGCCCACACCCGGTCCACCGGCGCCGGCACGTCGTGCGACGCCACCCGCTCGTTCCTGGCCGCGGTGATCTCGAACCCGCCCCCGCCGGTCTCCATCCGCGTGGTGCTGGGGCCCGAGCTCCCCGCTTCGAGGCCGCCGCTCGCGCAGCCGGCGAGCGCGAGGAGGAGCAGGACGGAGGAACGGTGCATGGTGGAGGCTCCGGACAGGGGAGTGGGAGAGGAGAGCGCGCGAACGCGCCGCACGCCATAATACGCGCCGCGCCCGCCGTTCCGAAAGAGCCCTGACGTGCGGAACGATCCTGGAGACCGGTGCCGCCGTCTCCAACCCCGCGGACGCCAGCGCGAAAGCCGCGTGAGGGATGCGAGCGCGAAGCGGCGAGACCCGCCGGCAGTTTGGCGGGGCTCGACTCCGTTAGCGAGCGTTGTTTGCTCGCTTACGGAGCCGCAGCCCGACCCCGCGCCAGCGGGGGCACGCCCGAACCCACCGTCGGAAAGGCCGTTCGAAAACTACACTGGCCTGCCGATTGAACAGAGCGCGCCGCGAAGGGACACCCGTCCACCGCAGAGGCCACCCGACCCCGATGCCGACCACGCTCTCCCGCTCCGACCGGCTCGACCGCCTGCCGTTCACGAAGCTGCACCGCAAGATCCTCTGGGTGTCGGGGATCGGCTGGGCGATGGACGCGATGGACGTGGGGCTGATCTCCTTCGTCATGGCGGCGCTGGCCCAGCAGTGGGGGCTCTCGGGGACGTCGCTGGCGTGGATCGGCTCCATCGGCTTCGTGGGGATGGCGCTGGGGGCGAGCCTGGGGGGGAGCCTGGCGGACCGCTACGGCCGCCGCCTGGTTTTCGCGGCCACGCTGCTGGTCTACGGGCTGGCGACGGGGGCGGCGGCGCTCTCCTGGAGCGTGGGGGCGCTGCTGGTGTTCCGCTTCCTGATCGGGCTGGGACTGGGGGCGGAGCTGCCGGTGGCCTCCACGCTGGTGAGCGAGTTCGCCCCGGCCCGGATCCGCGGGCGGCTGGTGGTGCTGCTGGAGGCGTTCTGGGCGCTGGGGTGGATCCTGGCGGCGCTGATCGGCACCTTCGTGATCCCGCTCTCGGAGGACGGGTGGCGCTGGGCCTTCGTGCTGGGCGCCTTCCCGGCGGCGTACTCGGCGGTGGTGCGGCGCACGGTGCCGGAGTCGGTCCGGTTCCTGGAGGCGAAGGGGAGGACGGCGGAGGCGGAGGAGACCACGCGCCGCTTCGAGCGGGCGGCGGGGGTGGAGCCCCCGGCCGGGGAGGCCGCCGCGCCGGTTGTCCCTGCGGCCGCGGAAGGGGCCACGGGGATGGCGGGGCTGTGGGCCGGGCCGATGCGGCGTCGGACCGTGGCGCTGTGGACGACCTGGTTCGGGATCAACTTCGCCTACTACGGCGCCTTCATCTGGCTGCCGACGCTGCTGGTGGAGCGCGGCTTCTCGCTGGTGCGCTCGTTCGAGTTCACGCTGTACATGACGCTGGCGCAGCTCCCCGGCTACGCGCTCTCGGCGTGGCTGATCGAGCGGTGGGGGCGGCGCCCCACGCTGGCGGCCTTCCTGGCCGGGTCGGCGGGGGCGGCGGTGTTCTTCGGGGTGGCGGCCTCGCCGGGGACCATCCTGGCGGCGGGGATGCTGCTCTCCTTCTTCAACCTGGGGGCGTGGGGCGCCCTCTACGCGGCCACCCCGGAGGTGTACCCCACCACGCTGCGCGCCACGGGCGCCGGGTGGGCCGCCGGGTTCGGGCGCATCGCCTCCATCCTGGCGCCGCTGGCGGTGCCGCCGCTGCTGGCGCGCGGCGGGGTGGGCGCGGTGTTCGGGGTGCTGGCCGCCTTCTTCGCCGTGGCGATCGCGGGCTCGCTCCTGCTCCCGGAGCTGCGCGGCCGGCACCTGTCCGAGACGCTGGCGGAGGAGGGAGCGGCGGCGGCGTGAGCCGCCGTGCGCCCGAGGCCGCGGCGTTCGAGGCTATTGACTCCTTCCTTGCGCGCGCTATCGTGGGATCGTGGCGCGGCGTGTTCCGCCGTGGGCCACGCACTCTCTGCCCCTTTCCGCGATATCACCATGAACCGGCTCATCCCGGCGGTATTCGCGCTGTGCCTGCTGTCCGCGTGCTCGCCCATTGCCGAGGTGGAGGTAAGGAGCGGTCCCACGGCCGAGACCACGCTGCCGCGCGACCACCGGCTGTCGAACGGAGTGGTGCTCCCGGCCGGAACGGTGGTCTCGGACGCCACGGACGTCACCGGACGCCCGTACGTCCATTTCCGGCTCCCGGAGGGGTACAGGCTGGTGAGCGCCGCCGCGGGCGCGGAAAGCGGCGGGATGCTGGAAGAGGAGGGCGGCATCACCTGCACGTGCACCGAGGGAACGGGCGGGTGCAGCCCGTTCAAGGCCGATGGGCCGGCCGGCACGGTGATCGGATGCTCCATGAAAGACGGTTGTACCAAGTGCGAGCAGGCCGTCTCTGCCCTCGACCGTACCGTCGGCGGGGTGCGCCTCCTGAGCGGCCGTGAGACCGACATCCTCCACCTGGCCGCGGGAATCTCCTTCGTGGTGGGCCCGGAAGAGCTGGAAGCGCTCAGCTGCCCCGGGAAGGCGGCGTTCGCGTGGGACGGGTTCGGACAGGGGATTGCCGAGTTCCTCGCCGGGGTTCAGATGGCCGACCGCTCCGCGCTCCGCGCCGCCACCACCCGTGAGCAACTGCCCGCCAGCTACACCATGATGTTCGTCAACGCGTACGGCAAAACCCTGCGGGTGCCCGTGCAGCGCGGCACGACGCTTTCCGAGTGGGTCGCGGGCGTGTTCTTCGCGCTGCCGCGCCCCGGGTCGGCTCAACCCGGCGCGGCCAGCGCGGACGAAACGAGCGGCGGAGTCGTGGAGGAGGACGGGAAGACCACCTGCAAGTGCCTTTCCGGCTCGTCCGGCTGCACCTACCAGAGGAAGAGCGCGCCGCTGATCGGATATGCGGAATGGTGCGACGCCAAAGAGTGCGGCAGCTGCCAGATGAACTGGGACCAGGTTTCGTAGGCCGGCGGCTTCCGGCGGCGACAAGGGCCCGGTGCGCCATGCACCGGGCCCTTCCGTTTGCATGTTCGCGGCGCCCGAGCCGCCGTCAGCTGCACGGCGTGCGGTCCTCCGCCAGCGCGAAGGCGGCGTCGCCGCGGACGCGCAGGGTCTCGCCCGTGGCGGCGGTGGCGCGCAGGTCCACCCGCAGCCGCAGCGGCGACGCCTCCAGCACCGTGACCGTCCCCGCGAAGCTGCGCGCGTAGGCCCCGCCCACGCGCAGGCTGGCCGCGGCGTCCTCGCCCGCGGCCAGCGTCACCAGCCCCCAGCCGCCGCCCTGGAAGGCGGTGCTCACGTCCACCACGTCGCCGTCCCGCAGCGGGAGGCGCAGCGCGAGGGACAGGAACTCCGCCCCGCTCGCGCTCCCGCCGCGCGGCTCCAGCGTGAACACGAACGCGCCGCTCCCCTCCTCCGCGTCGGCGGCGATGCGCCGGATGCGGGTGAACACCGCGGGGTCCACGTTGTCCTCGGCCAGCGTCCCCGCCAGCACCAGCGGCTGGGTGAACTGCCCCAGCCCCACGCTCACCGTCGCGGGCATCTCCACCACCAGGCTCCGGTCCACACAGCTGTTGTCCAGCGGGGAGCCGCACGCGGCGAGCGGGAGTGCGGCGGCGGCCAGGACGCGGAACGTGCTCACGGGCGGCTCCGGGGTGCGGGGGGATGACGGTACCGGACACGTTCTTCACGGCGAGATCCGTTCCGCGGCGGGACCTCCTCGCCCGAACACTTAGCCCTTGCGCTAAGTATCCCTCCCCGTATACTTAGCCTCATGGAAAAGCATGAGGACCGGCTGGACGGCATCTTCCAGGCGCTCGCCGACCCCACGCGGCGGGCGGTGCTGGCGCGGCTGGGCAGGGGTCCGGCGAGCGTGAGCGAGCTGGCGGAGCCGTCCGGGATGGCGCTGCCGTCGTTCATGAAGCACATCCGCTCCCTGGAGGGCAGCGGGCTGATCCGGACGCGCAAGGAGGGCCGCGTGCGGACGTGTACCCTGGAGAAGGAGACGTTCGCCGCGGTGGAATCATGGCTGTCCGCGCAGCGCGCCGTCTGGGAAGGCCGCACCGACCGGCTGGAGCAGTTCGTACTCACCGCCCAGGAAAGGGAAACGCCGAAATGACCAGCTCTCCGAACCCCGAGCTCGACCTGACGCTCTCGCGCGTCATCCGCGCGCCCCGGCAGGCGATCTGGAGCGCCTGGACGGACCCCGCCAGCTTCGAGCGGTGGTGGATCCCCGCGCCGGCCCGGTGC
Source organism: Gemmatimonadota bacterium (assembly GCA_040752145.1). GTDB lineage: Bacteria > Gemmatimonadota > Gemmatimonadetes > Longimicrobiales > Longimicrobiaceae > JAFAYN01. The sequence goes on along the minus strand of JBFMFL010000007.1, from coordinate 32,955 downwards.
CGGGTGCAGGCGATGGAGCTCCGCCCCGGCGGCGCCTTCGAGACCCTGATCAGCGAGGACGGCGGCGACTTCAAGCCCCACCTGAGCGCCTGCTTCCTCGCCGTGGACGCCGGGGAGCGCATCGTCTTCACCAACGCGCTGGTGGGCGGGTGGCGGCCGGCCGAGCAGCCCTTCATGACCGCGGTCATCACGCTCCGGGACCACCCGGAGGGCACCGAGTACCACGCCCACGTGATGCACCGGAACGCCGCCGACCGCAACCTGCACCAGGAGCTGGGCTTCCACGACGGCTGGGGAACCGTCGCCGACCAGCTCGCGGGCCTGGTCGAGCAGCCGGTGTAGACCGGCGCCGCCTGGGCGAATGCGAAAGCCCCTCCACCGCGCCGGGTGGAGGGGCTTCGCACGGAGCCCTGCGTGAGGGATGTCGGCCCGTCAGGGGCGAGACCCGGCGGGGCAGTTTCCGCTGGGGCTCGACTCCGTTGGCGAGCGTTGTTTGCTCGCTTACGGAGCCGCAGCCCGACCCCGGCGCCAGCCGGGGGCACGCCCAAACCCGCCGTCGAAAACGCCATCCAAATCACTGCCCGGAAGCAGCCGACCTGCCGCCGCCCAGCTTGCCGAGCAGCTCGCGCACCGCCGTGTCCAGCTGCGAATCCCGCCCGGTCAGCGTCTCCCCGATGGGACGACTGACCTGCACGTCCACGGGCCGCGGCGCCAGCTCCATGTTGTCCCCGGCGCTCCCGGTGATGCCGATGAACGGGATGCGCAGCGACGACCCGTCCAGCAGGCTGACGTTGGAGGTGTAGATGATCCACCCGGAGGTGGGCTCGCCCACCACCCGCCCCAGCCCCAGCGTGCGGTACCCCTCGGTGAAGTCCTCCGCGTCGGACAGGGAGTGCTGATTCACCACCAGCACCGTGGGCCCGGCGAAGGCGCGCTGCCCCAGCATGGTGCGCGCGGGCGCCGTGGGCCGGCCGCGGGTGGTCATGCTCAGGTACGGCCGGCGCGAGAACACGTCCAGCACGTAGGCGTTGATGAAGCCGCCGTTGTTGTTGCGCAGGTCGATCACCACCCCCTCGCGCCCCATGTTCTCGGCGTCCAGGTCCAGGTAGAGCTGGTCCAGCGAGGCGCTGCTCATGTCGAACAGGTGCACGTAGCCCAGCCGCCCGCCGCTCGCCCGCGACACGTAGGCGCGGTTGGCCTCCACCCAGGACCGGTAGAGCAGCCCCTTCTCGGTGGCGGTGTTCACCGGCCGCACCACGGCCTCGCGCCCGTCCGCCCCCGCCGTGGCGGCCACGGTGAGCGCCACCCGCCGCCCCACCTTCGCCTCCAGCAGCGCGTCCAGGTTGGTCCTCGCGCCGATGCGCGAGCCGTCCACGGCCAGCAGGTACTCTCCGGCGCGGATCCCCGCCAGCGCGGCGGGGCCCTGGGGGATCACCTCGGAGATGCGCAGCCGCCCGGAGCGCTCGTACTCGGCGCGGTCCCAGCGCAGCCCCAGCCGCCCGGTGGGGGCCAGGGTGGGGCTGCCGGGGCCGGAGATCCCGGAGTGGGAGGCGTTCAGCTCGCCCACCATCAGCGCCATGACGCGGCGCATCTCGTCCGGGGTGCGGGCGCCGGCCGCCTGCGGGGCGTAGCGGGCGCGGACCTCGTCCCAGTCGACGCCGTGCATGCGCGGGTCGTAGAAGTTGTCGCGCAGGTACGTCCACCCCTCCTGGAACACCGCCGTCTTCTCGCGGCCGAAGTCCACCTGCATCTCGGCGGTGACGGCGAGCGGGCGGGGCGTGCGTGTCTCCAGCGGCACCACCTGGACGCGCCCGTTCTCCAGGTAGTAGACCTCCTTGCCGTCGGGCGTGAACTGCGCCTCGCGCTTCTGCCCCGGGGTGGAGGTGAGCTGCCGGGCGACGGCGGGCTCGCGCGAGAGCTCGTCCAGCGAGTAGACGTACAGGTTCTGCTGGTTGCCGGAGGAAGCGGTCATCAGCAGCCACTTGCCGTCGGGCGAGATGGTCTGCGAGCCCACGTCCAGCCCCACCGGCACCGGGCTGGAGCGGCGGCGGATCCCCTCCCAGACGATCTCCACGGGCTTGCGCGCCGGGGCGCGGCGCGCGGCGCTGTCCCGGCCTTCGACGGCGGGGCGCTGGGGCTGCGGCTGGGGGCCGTCGGGGCGGCTCTCCGGGGTGCGGGGCTCGCCGGGGAGCCCGGGCGGGGTCTGCTCGCGGAACAGGTCGCGGAACTGGTCCTCGCGGAAGCGGGGGAGCCGGGGGACCAGGTCGATGCGGACCACCTGCGCGTTCTCGGAGCGCTGCCACGAGTTCAGCAGCAGGTAGGTGCCGTCCGGGCTCCACGACACGGTGCCGGCGAAGGCGTTGCCCAGGAAGCTGACCGGGCGCGCCTCGCCCCCGGCGGCGGGGACCACGTGCACGTTGGTGAAGGGCTGCTCGCCCAGCGGGGACAGGAAGGCGATCCAGCGGCTGTCGGGCGACCAGGCCATGCCGCGCTCGGCGGCGAAGGGCGGGCGGTCCAGGTAGCCGCGCGCCAGCAGCCGCTCCTCGCCGCTGGCGGCCTCCACAACGCGCAATTCCCGGCCGCCGCGCGCGAAGGCCACCCAGCGCCCGTCCGGCGAGAACACCGGCGACGCGTCCGGCCCCTCGCCGCGGGTGAGCTGCCGCTCTGCGCGCGTGGCCAGGTCGTACAGGTACAGCCGGGTGGCGCCGTCGCGCTGGGCGGCGTACACCAGCCGCCGGCTGTCCGGGGCCCACGCCACCTGCGACTCGCGCCCGGGGGTGTCGGTGACCCGCTCGGCGTCGCCGCCCTCCTTCGCGCCGGCGGCGAACACCTCGCCGCGCACCACCAGCGCCACCTTCCTGCCGTCGGGCGAGAGCGCCAGCTCCTGGAAGTCCTCGGTGAAGCGGCGCCGCTCCGGGTCCGGGGCGGCGGGGGTGCCGCGCAGGGTGACCGGCACCTCGGCGGCCTGGCCGGTGGCGGTGTCGAGGCGCCAGATGCGGAAGTCGCGCTCGAACACGATCGTCCGCCCGTCGGGCGAGGCGGAGGGCCAGAGCACGCGCCCGCCGCGGAAGCGGGTCACCTGCCGCGGCTCGGCGCCGGGGGCCACGCTCCACACGTTCTGGGCGCCGCCGCGGTCGGACACGAAGAAGAGGGTGCGCCCGTCCGGGCCCCACATGGGCCACCCCTCGCGGGCGCCGCGGCGGGTCACCTGCTCGTAGCGCGGCTCGGCGCCGGGGCGGAGGAGCCAGAGCTCGCTCTGGTCCAGGTGGCTGCTCCCCAGCCGCCACCACTGCGCGGACGAGACCCCCCGCGCGGTGAAGGCGAGCGTGCCGTCCGGCCCCTCGGCCGAGGCGAACTCGTTGGTGTAGCGGTCGGCGCTCACCTGCATGGGGGTGCCGCCCTCCACGCCCACCCGGTACAGGTCGTTCATCCCCGACACGTCGCGCGCCGTGGAGGAGAAGTACAGCCACTTCCCGTCCCGCGACCAGCCGTCCAGCTGGTCCGCGCCGTCGTCCCAGGTGAGGCGCCGCAGCTCGCCGCCGGCCAGGTCCAGCACGTACACGTCGCCGTTGCCGGTGCGGTTGGAGACGAAGGCCAGCCTGCGCCCGTCGGGCGAGTACAGCGGGCGGCCCTCGGTGGCGGGGTGGGACACCAGGAGCCGGGCCTCGCCGCCGCGGGCGGGCACCGTCCACACGTCGCCGCCGGAGACGAAGGCGATCTCCGAGCCGTCCGGGGAGATCCCCGGCTCGGCCAGGGAGGGGCGGGCCGCGGCGGGGTCCTGCGCGCCGGCCAGGGTGGACGCGTACGCCAGCGCGGCGAGCGCCGGGAGCGACGAGCGGATGCGGTGCATCATCGACGTGTCGGGGTGCTGTGGGTCCGGCGGGAGGTGCGAGGGCCCCAAGGGCGCGCGCGTACAGATGATAACCCGCCGCGCCGCCCCGCGACAATCCCGCGCGCCCCGACGGGGGCTTCGCGGGAACCGATCTTGCGCCCGCCCGGACGCGGCCGGTGTTGCCAGGCGCCGGCGCGCGTGCCAACCTGTCGTGGACGACCCGAGAACCCCTACCCGAGCGCGACACCATGGGCAGTCCCGTCCGATCCCTCCTGCGCGGCGTGGCGCCGTGCCTGCTCTCCCTGTTCGCCTGGGCGTGCGCGCCCGCGGCGCCCCCGTCCTCCGCGCCCGGGGACGGCGGCGACCCCGCGCTGGAGCAGGCGGCCGCGGGCACGCCCGCCGGGATCGCCGCCGCCGCGGTGGCGCGCTGCCGCCGGGTGGCCGCCGGGGCGCGGCAGGGGTGCTACGACGCGACGCTCCAGGCGGTGCTGCGCGCGCAGGGCGTGCGCCCCGCTATGGAGACGCTGGACGGCGTGGTGGCCCGCGACCGCGAGGTGGCGCGCGACGCGCACGTGTTCGCGCACGGCATCGGGATCGCGGCGTACTCGGGGCCGGACTCGGTGGGCGCGGTGTTCGCGCGCTGCACCCCGGAGCACCAGTCCGGCTGCTACCACGGGGTGGTGCAGGCGTACTTCATGGACGCCCGCCGCGCCGGCGGCGAGATCACCGCGGAGACCGCCAACGCGCTCTGCCGCGACTACCGCGGCGAGGGCGGGCAGGGCGGCGACCGCTGGCTCCAGTTCCAGTGCGCGCACGGGATGGGGCACGGGCTGGTGATGTTCCACGGCCACGACCTCCCCACGGCCCTGCAGGGGTGCGACCTGCTGCAGTCGGGCTTCGAGCGGGAGACGTGCTACCAGGGCGCGTTCATGGAGAACGTGGTGAACGCCATCATGCCCCACCACCCGGCCTCGTCCCTGGCGCACGGGGACGCGGCGGGCGGCGGCCACGGCGCCCACGCGGGCGGGCACGGCGCGGCCTCCGGCGGAGCTCACGACGCCCACGGGGCGCACGCGGGCCACGGCGCGGCGGCGGCGCCGGCCGCGGCCTACAGGGCGCTGGACCCGGACGACCTGCTCTACCCGTGCTCCACCATGGCGGAGCGCTACTGGAACGCGTGCTACTCCATGCAGACGTCCGTCATCCTGCACCACACCAGGCAGGACGTGGCCCGCACCGCGCAGGAGTGCGGCCGGGTGCCGGAGCGGATGCGCTCCACCTGCTTCATCAGCCTGGGGCGGGACATCAGCGGGATGACCACGCAGGACCGGGGCGCCTCCCGGGAGAAGTGCGCCCTGGTGTCCGACGCGGCGGACCGGGCGTGGTGCCACGTGGGCGTCTCCACCAACATGCTCAACGTCACCGCCCGCGCGGAGGACGGGCTCGCCTACTGCCGCGAGCTGCCGGCCGGCGAGGACAAGGCGCGCTGCTACGAGCACGTGGGCGGGCAGCTGCTGGTGCTGGCGGGCTCGGACCCGGCGCGCGAGGAGGCGTGCCGCGGCGCCGAGCCGGAGTTCGTGGAGGCGTGCCGGCGCGGGGCGAGACTGAGCGTGGCGGGAAGGTAAGTCCGAACGGCGGGTTAGGGCGTGCCCCCGGCTTCGCCGGGGTCGGGCTGCGGCTCCGTAACGCAGCAAACAACGCTGCCTAACGGAGGCGAGCCCGCACGGTACTGCTGTGGCGTCTCGCCGCTTCGCGCTCGCATCCCTCACGCGGGCCCGCGCTGGCGTCCGCGGAATCCTTCACACAGCACCTCGTCCCGGTTCCGTGAGCCGCTCCCGGAAGAAGACGCCGATCGCCGGGTTCACCACGGCGGACAGCGCGATCGAGATCCGCCCGATCATGCAGATGCACGAACCCGGCTCGGGCTCCGCCGGGTAGCGCTACGCGCCACGGGGCCGTGGGGTGCGGCGGCCGCTCACCTTTTCACCAGGAGACGCCAATGGCTGTGGAAACCCGGGAGCAGCACCGCTGGCTGGAGCGGATGGTGGGGGAGTGGACCTTCGAGTCCGAGTCGGTGATGGAGCCCGGCGGCCCGCCCGTGAAGTACGCGGGGACGGAGAACGTGCGCTCGCTGGACGGGGTGTGGGTGGTGTGCGAGGGAAGGGGTGCGATGCCCGGCGGTGACGCCAGCACGTCCATCATGACGCTGGGCTACGACCCGGAGCGGGAGCGCTTCGTGGGGACCTTCGTCGGGTCGATGATGACGCACCTGTGGATCTACGACGGCGAGCTGGACGCGGCCGGCGAGGTGCTGACGCTGGAAGCCGAGGGCCCGGGCTTCACCGACCAGACCAGGATGGCGAAGTACCGGGACCGGATCGAATTCAGAAGTGCCGACCAGCGGGTGATGACCTCCAGCTACCAGGACGACGCCGGCGAGTGGCACGAGTTCATGACCACGCGCTACCGCCGGGCCACGTAGCCGCGCGCGTGGACCTCCCCGGGGAGACCCGGCTCGGCGAGGTCGTCGCGGAGCGCCGCCTGGAGTGGGCCGGCGGCGGCCCTGAACACGGCGTCGTCGTCCGCATCGGCAGGCCGGTGCCGGACCCGGAGCCGGGCGGCGACTGGCTCTGCTGGGTGCAGATCGTCGGCATGCACGGCGACGCGGTGCGGGCGGCCTACGGCGTGGACGCGGTGCAGGCGCTGGTCCTCGCGCTCTGGATGATCGACGTGGACCTGCGGGCGCTGCAGAGGGACGTGGGCGGCACGCTGCTGTGGCTGGACCAGACCGACCTCGGCTTCCTGCTCCGGCCTCCGCCGGACTGAGCCTCGCCGCTGGAACGACGACGTACCCTCTCCCGATCAGGAGAGGGTTTTTTGTTGTGTCGTGAACCGGGCTCGCGAGAAGGGTTGACTTGCCTAATGGCATTAGATACACTTCTGCCGTGTCTAATGCAGTTAGGTAGCGAGCATTCACCCGAGGTGAATGGCGATGGCGCGCAAGCTGGGGCTTTCGAGTGCGGACCTGCTGGACGCCGCCGCGGAGATCGCGGATGCGGAGGGCGTGGGGGCGGTCACGCTGGCGTCGGTGGCGGCGCGGCTGGGCGTGAGGTCGCCGTCGCTGTACGCGCACGTGGACGGGCTGGGCGGGCTGCGGCGGCTACTCGCGCTGCGCGCGGCGCACGCGATGGGCGGCGCGCTGCGGGCCGCGACGGAGGGGCGCGCGGGGCTGGACGCGCTGCGGGCGCTGTCGCACGCGTACCGCGGCTTCGCGCGGGAGCACCCGGGGCTGTACGGCGCGGCGCAGCGGGCGGTGCGCCCCGGCGAGGACGACGAGCTGTACCGCGCGCTGGCGGAGCCGGTGCTCCCCGCGGTGCGCGCTCTGGCGGAGGCGGGCGTCCCCGAGGCGGAGCGCATCCACCTGGCGCGCGCCCTCCGCAGCGCGCTTCACGGCTTCGTGGCGCTGGAGGTCGGCGGCGGGTTCGGGAGGCCGGAGTCGGTGGAGGAGAGCTTCGGCAGGCTGGTGGAGCTGCTGCTGGGCGGGGTGCGGGCGGCGGCCGCGGGAACCTGAGACACATTCACACGGAGGCAAACGTGTTCATCGGCCATTTCGCCGTCGCGCTCGCCGCAAAGCGCGCGGCCCCGCGGGTCTCGCTGGGCGTGCTGTTCGCCGCCTGCCAGCTCCCGGACCTGGTCTGGCCCGTGCTGCTGCTGGCGGGCGCCGAGCGGGTGAGCATCGCGCCCGGCGCGACGGCGTTCACCCCGCTGGACTTCACGCACTACCCCATCACCCACAGCCTGCTGGCGACGCTGGGCTGGGCCGCGCTCGCCGGCGCCCTGTACGCGTGGTGGCGGCGCGACCGGCGGGGCGCCGCCGTGGTGGGGCTGCTGGTGGCGAGCCACTGGGTGCTGGACTGGGTGACGCACCGCCCCGACCTGCCGCTCTACCCGGGCGGCGCGCGGGTGGGGCTGGGGCTGTGGCACTCGGTGGCGGGGACGCTGGCGGTGGAGTGCGCCCTGTTCGCCGCGGGGCTGGGACTCTACCTGGCGGCGGCGCGCCCGCGGCGAGCAGCGGGGTGGGTGGCGCTGGGCACGCTGGTGCTCCTGCTGCTGGGCATCTACCTGGGCGGCGTGGGCGGCCCGCCCCCGCCGGACGCGCGCTCGCTCGCCTGGTTCGCCATGGCCGGCTGGCTGATCCCCTTCTGGGCCGCCTGGGCCGACCGGCGGCGCGAGGAAGCGGAGACCGCGGCGGAGACAGCCGCCGCGCCCGCGCAGCTCGCCTGAGGGCCGTTGCAGTTCAGCCGTTCCGCAGTATCCAAATGATTCTGTTCGGAGGGAGACCCGCCGGCAGTTTGGCGGGGCTCCCTCCGGCGGAGCGAGACACGGGGCAGTTTCCGTGGCTCGCGGAGCCCGCGGAGGAGACCGGCAGCAGTACCGCCGGGCTCCGTAGCGGCCCCACGCGAAAGGGCGGCCCCGACACCCGGAGCCGCCCTTTCCGTTCACCCGAAAGACGCAGAAAAGATCAGGTCACGGGAAGCCAGTACGTCGCCTTGACGACGAACCGGTTGTCCCCGCGCGTGTTGAACGTCTCCCAGATGTCGTCCGGCCACACCGGCGCGCCGCTGGCCTCGTCCGCCGAGCGGTCCTGCTGCCAGACCACGAACAGCGTGGACCCCGGCCGCCACTCCCAGCGCAGCACCGCGTTGCTCCGCAGCGACCGCACGTTGAAGTCGCGGAACGGCACGCTGAACTCCCGCGCCCCGTCGCGCACCGTGTACGGCCCGGCCGGCTCCCCCTGCGAGATGCTGGTGCCGTCGGTGCCGTAGCGGCGCAGCGCGAAGCTCCCCGCCGCCGGGAGCTCGCCGAAGCCGTGATAGCGCCCGCTGGCCGCGAAGGGCTCGGCGTACACCTCCAGCGACAGGTCCGGCGAGAAGGTGTAGTTGAGCCGCACCTGGGTGAGGAAGGTGCGCTGCTCCAGCCGCGAGAACACGTAGCGGCTGCCGAAGGTGGCCGTGGCCGCCGGGTCGGCGAGCGTGGTGATGTACTGCCGCGCGTACGAGTAGCGCACGTAGTTGGGGTTGACGGAGAGCTGCCAGCGCGGCCCCGGGCGCACCGAGACGCCGCCGGAGACGCGGTAGGTGGGGTCGCCCTCCTCGTTGCGGCCGTAGTAGAGGCGCGCGTTCCAGCGCGTGGGCCGCCCGAAGGGGGTGACCACCTGGCCGATGGCCGCCCACTGCGAGGGGCTGCCCATCAGCGGGCCGCCGCGGGTGAGGTCGTCGCTCAACGCGCGCGGCGTGTAGAAGGTGGTGAAGTACGCCTCCCAGTAGTTGAGGAACGTGGCCTCGGCGTCGAAGTTCAGGTCCCCGCTCGTGCGCACCCCGCCGTAGTTCCACCTCCCTTCGGGCGTCACGTACGCCGCCCAGCGCCTGAACACCGGGCCGGGGCTGGTCTCCCGGTAGCGCAGCTCGCCGTGCAGCCCCAGCTCGTCCACGCTGGAGATGCGGCCGGCGTCGTTGAGGTCGAAGCCCGGCGACTCGGCGGCGGCGCCCACCGTCCACAGCCAGTGGCGCCCGCTGTTGCGGGCGAGCTCCATGCCCGCGGTGTAGCCGGAGAGCGAGGTGCGCGCGGAGTCCACCCGCACGTAGTCGGCGTCCGGGCGCTGGAAGTAGCGGGCGCTGGAGCGCTGCAGGCGGAGGATCGCCGCGGTGTCGCCGTCCACGCGGCTGAAGCCGGCGTACCCGCTGATGGTGTACTCGCCGCGGCGGAAGCGCAGGTTCCAGTCGGCCCCGCCGCTCAACGCCTGCCGGGTGAGCAGCCCGCCCAGCGCGCTCCCGCCGTCCACGTCGCGGCGGACGCCGGTGAGGATGACCCCGGCGGTGGACGCCTCGGCCCCGAACTCCTGCTGCATCCGCACCACCCCGAAGCCCGACCGCGGGGCGACGCGGACGCGCCCGAACTCGCCCGTCGCCGGGTCGAAGGTGCGGGCGGCCTCCTCGTCCGTGAGGGCGGCCAGCGCCCCCAGCGAGGTCCCCGTCGCCAGGCGGCCGGTGACCTTGGCCGCGCCCAGGATCGTGCTGGTGGAGGGGAGGTCGCTGTAGCCGTCCCCGTCCAGCAGGTCGCCGCGCGGCGCCGCGCCGATGCGCCGCGAGTAGAAGTAGCTGGGGCCGCTGGCCTGGAGGAGCTGGCTCCCCTCGATGAAGAAGGGGCGCTTCTCCGAGAAGAACGACTCGAAGGCGCTGAGGTTGACCTCCGCCGGGTCGGCCTCCACCTGCCCGAAGTCCGGGTTGACGGTGGCCTCCAGGGTGATGTTGGGACCCAGCCCCACCTTGAGGTCGCCGCCGGCGCGCGTGGAAAAGGTGCTGCCGTCGTCGAAGGGGTTCCCGGGGCCCGGGTCGGCGGTCAGCGTCGCGCCGCTGGCGACGTAGGGGAGCACCTCCAGCCGGCGGGTGGGGCGGATCCCCGCGATCCCCACCAGCTCGCCCATGCGCGACGACCACCCCTTCTCGCGGCTGGGGACGGGGATCCAGAACACGTCCTCCTGGGTGGCCGGGTTCCAGCGGTCGATGTTGAGCCCCCACACCTGCTCGGGGAGCGCGTTGAAGCGCAGCTGCGAGAAGGGGATCCGGAGCTCCGCCGTCCACCCGAGGGAGTCGCGCTGCGCCCGCGCCTCCCACACCGGGTCGAAGGTGGGGTCCACGTCCGTCTCGTCGTCGCGCGGGTGGTAGAAGTCCATGCGCGTCCCCGCGGCGCTCACCCCGAAGGAGTACGCGGTGCGGCGGTCGCGGTAGGTGTCCAGCGAGATCCACACGTGCTCGGCCTGCGAGGTGTTGTCGCGGCGGCTCACCGGGGCCTGGATCCTGGACGGGTCGCGCGAGAACATGCGCAGCCCCACGTACAGCGCGTCGGAGTCGTACAGGAAGCGCGCCTCGGTGCGCTCCGTGGGCGGGGCGCCCTCGTCGGGCTGCTTCTGGACGAAGTCGTCCAGCACGGGCGCCGCGGCCCAGGCGGCGTCGTCCAGCCGGCCGTCCAGCGCCACGGCGGCGCCCTCCAGGCGCACGGCGCGGATCTGCTTGCGCGCGGGCGCGGAGGGCGGCGCGGCGGGCGCCTGCGCCCACGCGTCGGCGGCGCAGGCGAGGAGCGGAAGGGCGAGAAGGAGGGAGGTGCGGCACGGCCGCATGGCACGGCTCCTGGATGTTTCGGGTGATGAGGGGGGCTGCGTGCTCGGCGGGGCGTCTACCAGCGTGCAGGCTCGCCACGGGTCACGAGGGCGACCAGCCGGGCCTCCCACTCCAGGCGGCGCGCGGGGTCCACGGAGCCGCCGGAGTAGCTGCGGCGGAGGCGCCCGCCTGGGCCGGGCTCCACGCGCACCTGCTGCCGGAAGTCGCCCTGCGACTCCTCGATCTCCAGGAAGCCGCCGGGGATGACGCGCAGGATGCCGTGCTCGTCCACCTCCGCGCCGCGTCCCACCATGACGACGCTGCGGCCGCTCACCTTGTCTTTCCAGAGGCGCACCCTGGCGGAGGCGCCGGTCGGCAGGAGCGTGTCCGTGGCGGGCGCGGCGGCGCGGGCAGCGCTGGAGTCGATGTCCTCCGCGGCCCGGATTACCCGGCTGGTGCGCGACAGGTCCATCTCGGGCCGGCGCAGGTCGGCCAGCAGCGCGGCGGCGCGCTCGCCGCTGCTCGCGGGAGCGGGGGGCGCCGGCGGCGCGGGCGGCGGCGTCATCGCCTGAAAGTACTCGCTCAGGGCCTCCGCCAGCCAGCGGCGCGCCCCGGCGTCCCACGGGCGGGCGCGGCCGTCCACGGTGAAGACGCGCCGGAGGCCTCCCTCCGCGGGGGACAGCTCCGCGCGGCGCCGCCCACCCGCGTCGTACAGCTCGATCACGAACCGCCCGCCCGGGGCGATGCCCGCCACGTCGGAGCGGTCGGCGGTGTAGCGCACCCGGCCGGCGGACTCCAGGCGCCCGCCGCACCCGCGCTGGTCGTGCCAGGCCGCCTCGCGGCGCCCGTGGTCGTCCACGTGCTCGTGGCGCGAGAACCCGCCCGTGTCCGCGCAGCGCGGCGACACCGCGGCCACGGCGGCCACCGGGGGAGTCCCGGCGGCTCCTGCCGGAGCGTCGAGCACCCGGGCGGCATCGAGGCGGGCGACCTCCGCGAGCCCCCCGTCCGCGGAGGCTTCGATCACGGCCACGGACGCCAGGGCGGCCTCCATGCGCGATTCCGGGGAGAGCGCGGCCAGCAGCGCCACCGCCAGGGAGCCGGCGAGGAGCGCGGGGAGGGCGAAGCGGCGGGAGACGGGGCCGCGCCTGCGCTCCTCGGCGAGCACGGCCAGCAGCCGCCCGCGGAGCTGGGCGGGGCGGGCCATGGCGATGGCCCCCGCGGGCGCGCTCCGCGGCGCGCGGAGGGTGCGCGCCACCTCCAGCAGGTGGCCGGCGTAGTCGGAGGGGCGCGAGCCGGCGCGCAGCACCTGGTCGTCGCAGGCGTGCTCGCTCTCGGCGCGCAGGCGCCCGGCGGCGGCCCACACCAGCGGGTTGAACCAGTACAGCGCGCACGCCGCCTCCGCCGCCAGCAGCACGGCCCGGTCGCAGCGGCGCACGTGCGCCAGCTCGTGCAGCAGCACGGCGCGGAGCCGGTCCGCCGGCCAGTGCTCCGCCCCCGCGGGGAGGAGGATGCGCGGCCGCAGCACGCCCCAGGTCGCCGGCATGGCCGCCTCGTCGCCGCGGAGCAGCACCACCGGGCGCCTCACCCCCGCCTCCACGCGCAGCCGCTCCAGGAGCACGGCCAGGGGGCCGTCGAGCACCCATCGGGCGCGGGCGTCCTCGCCGCGCAGGCGCAGCACGCCCAGCAGCAGCGACAGGAGCATCACTGCGGTCCCGGCCGCCCACGCCGCCAGCAGCACGGGCGCCCAGCCGAGCGACATCGCCCCGTGCTGCACCTTCACGGGGCTTCCGGCGGCCGCGGCCTCCGCGGCGGCGGTCCCCGACGCGACGATCGTCTCCCCGCCGACCTCTAAGGGGAGGCCCAGGTCCGGGTCGGGATCTACCGCCACCTCCACCGCGAAGGGGATCTCCAGCTCGGGGATCTCGGGCGTCCCCGTCTCCAGCGCGTCCAGCAGGGCGTGCGCGGCGCCCGGCAGCGGCACCTCCAGCGCGGGAACGAGCGCCGGGAGCACGGGGAGGGCGAGCAGCCCGGCGAAGGCCAGGGCCCACACCAGGTGGCGCGCGGCGGAGGCACGGCGCAGCAGCAGCGCGGCGGCGCCCGCGGCCAGGAGGAGCACGGACCCGCGCAGCGCGGCGCGGAGCAGGGCGTGCAGCCAGGCGCCGTCGGAGAGCGCGGCCACCACCAGGATCAGCTCCGTCATCAGCGGCCTCCCCTGCGTGCCTGGTCGATGAGGCCGGCGAGCTCGTCCAGCTCGCGGTCGGAGAGCTGCGTGGAGGGGCTGTCGAGCAGCGCCGCCACCGCGCGCGCCGGCGACCCGCCGAAGAAGGTCCTCACCAGCCGCTGCATGGCGCCCTCGCGCGCCTCGTCGCGCGGCACGGTGGGCGAGTACAGGTAGCGGGGGCCGTCCTGCCGGTACGTGAGGTGCCCCTTGTCCTGGAGCTTGCGCAGCATGGCCCGCACGGCGGAGTAGCTGGGCGGATCGGGGAGTTCCGCCAGCACGTCGGCCACGGTGGCCTCGCCGCGCCGGTAGACGACGTCCATGATCTGCCGCTCGCGCCGGGCGAGGTCGGAGGCCGGGGTGGAACGGGGCATCGGCGGGTCGGGGTGCGGGTGCTACAAAAATAGCATGATGCTACCAGGGTAGCACTCGCTCCGACGGACGTCAAGAAGAATCTTTCCCGGCCGGGACGCGGGTGGGGAAGCGAAAGGCCCCTCCCGCGGAGCAGCGGAAGGGGCCTTTCGCGCGGCGGACGGGCTGCCGGCCTACTTCAGCTCCGTCCCGGGCTTCCGGTGCGGGTCGCGCAGGCGCTTGCGCTTCCTCCTCCCTGGCGCCTCCGCGGGCGTGGGCGGCAGCGCCCGCACGCGCCGGTACTGGCGCAGGAGCATGACGTAGAAGATCCACACGCCGACGGCCGCCAGCGCCGCCCAGACGGGGAAGCGGTCGTGGTAGACCCAGAGCACCGCGGTCTGGATCACCTGCGCGGCCAGGACGACCCCGCCGAAGGTGAGCAGCCGCTTCTGGCGCCGGAGCGCCTCCTCGCGGGTGACGACGCGTCGGCCGGGGACGGGAGCAGGGTTCGCCATGGCGGAAAGATGGGGAGGGGCGGCGGCGCGGGGCAAGTCGGGCGGTCGCCCCGGTCCCTAACCCCCGGCCCGGCCGGCTACGCCACCGCCGCCATGCGCCGGGGCGCGGCGGACGACTCCCACGGCGCCGCCGCCGCGGCGGACCCGGCCGCGTCCTCCGCGTCGGCGTCGCCGGTGCGGAAGCGGGCCACCTCGTGGCGCAGGTCGTCGGAGATGCGCGCCAGCTCCTGGGCCGAGGCCGCCACCTCCTCCATGGAGGCGGTGATCTCCTGGAGCGAGGCGGCGGCGTCCTCCAGCGCGGCGGCGTTGCTCTCGGAGGTGGAGACCACGTCGCCCAGCGAGCGCCCGGCCCCGGCGCCGCCGGCCTCCGCGGCGCCCACGGAGCGCAGCGCCTCGCGGCTGCTCGCGGCGATGTCGCCGGCGGCGCGGGTGATGGCCTCCATGTCGCCGGCGGTCTGCTCCACCACCACCACGATCTCGCGCAGCGCCCGCCCCGCGTTGGCCGCCAGGGTGGCGCCCGCCTGCGCCTCGGCGGTCCCCTTCTCCATCACCGCCGCCGCGCGCCCGGTCACCTGCTTCATCCGCCCCAGCAGCTCGGACGCCTCCCGCGCCGACGCCCCGGAGCGCGTCGCCAGCTTTCCCACCTCCTCGGCGACCACGGCGAACCCCCGCCCGTGCTCCCCGGCGCGCGCCGCCTCGATGGCGGCGTTCAGCGCCAGCAGGTTGGTCTGCGAGGCGATCTCGGCGACGACGCCGGTGATGCTCCCGATCTGCTCGGACAGGGCGCGCAGCTCGCCCATCTCCCCGGCGGAGCCCAGCACGGTGCCGTGGATGCGCTCCATGCTCCCCACCGCCTCCTGGATCACCTCCGAGCCGCGCCGGGCCACGCCCACCGCGTGCAGCGACGCCGCGGACACGCCGCTCCCCAGGTCGGCCACGCCCTCGATGGACCTGACCATCCCGCCCAGCGCCGCCGCCATCTGCTGGGTGTTGCGCGACTGCTCCTGCGCGCTGGTCGCCAGCTGCGTGAGCGACGCGGCCACTCCCTCGGCGGCGCGGGTGACGTGGTCGGTGGTGCCGGTGAAGTCGCCGGCCACCACGGTCACCTCGCCGGCGCGCTCGCGGATCGCCCGGAAGGCGCCGGCCAGCCGCTCCGTGCTCCCGTTGAGCGCCCCCACCGCCGCCCCCACCACGCCGCTCCCGCCGCGGGCCCTCACCGTCAGGTCGCTCTCCGCCAGCGCCGCCGCCACGCGCATCAGCTCCTCGCTCTGCCGGGTCTCGGCGGCCAGCAGCCGGGCCATGTGCACCAGCACCCCCACCTCGAACACCACCCACGCCGCGTGCACGGCCACGATGTGCCAGCCGTGGTGGTCCTGGAAGATGTGCACGGGGACGCCCGCCGAGTGCAGCAGGTGGAACACCCCGTGGTGCGCCGCCGTCACCACCGCCCCCCACACCGGGACGCGCCAGTCGCGGTACATCAGCAGGAAGGCGAGGATGGCGAAGATGTGGAAGTGCATCTCGATCATCCCGCCCGTCTGGTGGATGATCAGCGCCGAGGAGGCGAGCAGCGAAGTGGCGATGCTCAGCCGCGAGGCCAGCGTCCCCGGACGGAGCCGCGCCGTCCCCCACCCCAGCGCCACCACCGGCACCCCCCAGAGCGCCGCCTCCGCCCAGGTGCCGCGCAGCGGCGCCAGCGCCGCGAACAGAACGAGGTGGGCCAGGAGGAGACGGCTCAGCATCCGGTCCGTTTCGCGGTACACTGCGGCCAGCAGGGGGCCTTCGGCGGCTTCCGGGGCGGAGCCGTCGGTGGGAGCGAGACGGAACACGGGACCTACGCGGGGAGGCTGCTTGGACATGCGCGCGCTGGGGGAGGAGGGTGCTGTGTTCAAAGCGTGTACAATCTACGACGACGCGCGGCAAAATGGATGTTCCTGAACGGGAACGGCGCAGCCGGATCCCGTCAGCCCTCACCCGGCTCGCTTGACGCTCGCCACCCTCTCCCAGGATTGGGAGAGGGGGCAACTGCGGATATCCAGGTGCGGCAGGCGGTTGCGTGAGGGATGTCGGCCCGAAGGGGCGAGACCGCGCGGCTGTTTGCGCGGGCTCGACTCCGTTGGCGAGCGTAGTTTGCTCGCCTACGGAGCCGCAGCCCGACCCCGCGCCAGCGGGGGCACGCCCGAACCCGCCGTTCCCGCCGTTCAACAAAGCGAGAGGCCCCGCGACAGCGCCGCGGGGCCTCCCGGAACGATCACGTCACGAACCCGTCACTGCTGCGTCGTCGTACCGCCCGAACTGGGAGTGGCCGGCGGCGTCGTGGCGGAGCGCGTCCCGGGCGGCGCGAACTGGTCGCGCCCCTTCTGGAGGAACGGGATCCCCTCGCGCATCCAGGCCGGGGCCGGCGCGCCCTTGAGGTGGTGGTCGAAGAACTGCATGGTCCGGCGCGCGATGTCCAGCTGGTTGGCGCGCTTGGTGGGGTTGTGGCCGTCGCCGTTGTAGTTGAGCATGTACACCTCCTTGCCCAGCCGGCGCATCGCCACGAACATCTCGATCCCCTGGTACCACGGCACCGCGCCGTCGGCGTCGTTGGCCATGATCAGCACCGGCGTGGTCACCCGGTCCAGCGCGAACAGCGGCGAGTTCTCGATGTAGCGCCAGGGCTCGTCCCACAGCGACCCGCCGATGCGGCTCTGCCCGGCCTCGTACTGGAAGGGGCGCGCGATCCCCGTCTCCCAGCGGATCGCGCCGTACGCGCTGGTCATGTTGGCCACCGGCGCGCCGGTCATGGCCGCCCTGAACATGGGGGTGCGCGTGATCATGTACGCGGCCTGGTAGCCGCCCCACGACTGCCCCTGGAGCGCCACCGCCGCCGGGTCCACGAAGCCCCGCCCGATGAGCGCCTGCACGCCGGGGACGATGGACTTCATGGCGCTCTCGCCGGGGTAGCCCGGCGTGTAGCGGATGTCCGGCATGAACACCAGGTACCCGTTGGACGCGTACAGCATGGGCTGGGTGGTGTTGCGCGGCACCCCGGACTGGTACTGGTGCAGGTTGTCGGACAGGCTCTCGTAGAAGTACACCACCATGGGGTACTTCCTGGAGGGGTCGAAGTCCTCGGGCTTGTAGAGAAGCCCCTGCAGCTCCACCCCGTCGCTGCTGCGCCAGCTCACCAGCTCCACCGTCCCCCAGCGGTATTCGGCCTGCTGCGGGTTGGACTCGGAGATGCGGGTGGCGCCCGCGAAGTCGGGGCCGCTCACCCACAGGTCCGGCGCCTCGCTCACGGTGGAGCGGGTGAACAGGAACACGTCGGCGTCCTCGGCGCGCCGCGGGGCGCCGTACTGGCGGGCCTCCATCACCAGCCGCCGCGGGGCCGCGGCCGCGCCCAGCCGGTCGCTCCAGTAGCCGCTGGCCTTGGTGCGGTCGTCGCGGGCGCGCAGCAGCAGCCCGGCGTCGGGGGCGATGGCCTCCTCGTCCGGGTCCAGGTCCACCACGCGGAACACCGTGCCGCCGCGGCGGCCCGCGGAGTCGGTCACCACGCGCGCCGGGCGGCGGCCGGAGGGGTCCACCTCCCACACGTCGTAGCGGTCGTACAGCAGCACGGAGCGGTCGCCCTCCGTCCACCCGGCGGTGCCGTACGGCGAGGGGGGATCGGGGGTGTCCCAGGTCTCCTCCTCGAACCGCACCCCCTGGAGGCCCCCGGTGAGGTCCCGGGTGCGCCCGCTCGCCACCTCGAACGCCTTCCAGCGGTTGTCCCGGTCCCAGTACAGCACGTAGCGGCCGCCCGCCGAGAGCGAGGGCGCGGCGTCCAGCCGCCTGGCCACCAGCCGGCGGGTGCCGCGGGCCACGTCCACCAGGTAGGCGTCGCTGCCGCCCTGGCCCCACATGGCCTCCACCGCGTAGGGGAGGTTCGTCATGGCCAGCGCCCAGCGCCCGTCCTCGGTGAAGCTGACGCGGGTGAGGGTGTCGCTCCCCACCACGCGGTGGCGCCCGGAGCGCACGTCGTACACGGCGGCGTAGGAGCGGTCGCGGTCGCGCGAGGCCTCCACCCGCTGCTGCGGCTGCAGGCGCGCGTCGCGGTAGTGCCACAGGTCGAACACCGCCTTGTCGGCCAGCGAGTCGGCGGGGATGGAGTCCAGCGGCGCGGCCGCCGCCCCGAACAGCAGCGCCGCCCCGGTGCGGGTGAACCGCACCGTTCCCTTCTCCGCCACCTGCAGGCCGCCGCCGGCGTCCGGCCCCACCACGCGCCGGGCCCGCGGCTCGCGGAGCGCGGCGTGGTACAGGGCGAAGCGCGCGCCCTCCCTGCCGTGCTCGTCGCGGTCGGACACGAAGGCGGCCTGCGTCCCCGCCCGGTCGAACACGAGCGACCTGTAGCTGCCCTCGCCCGCCAGCAGGGCGTGGGTGCGCCCGTCGGCCAGCGAGCGGACGTAGGCGCCGTCGGCCGCGCCGTCCCTGCCGGAGACGGTGTAGCCCAGCCAGCGCCCGCCCCGGTCGAAGGTGTAGGCCGTGACGTCGCGGATGCGCTCCTCGACGCCGCTCGCCAGGTCGCGCAGCACCAGCGTGGAGCCGGTCTCCTTCTTCTTGCGCCCGCTCCGGCTGGAGTCGGCGGCCACGGGGCGCGGCGCGCCGCCGGGGGCGGCGGCGGCCATGGGCGCCCGCTCGGCGCTGTCGGCGGGGGCGGCGCGGGCGCTGTCGCCGGAGTCCAGCAGGTACGCCACCCAGCGCCCCGACTCCTCGGGCACCCGGAACGACTTGATGCCGGGCCGGGTCACGACCCGCCCGTCCGGGAGCGACATGATCCCCAGCGCGGTCCTGGGCATCTCGGCCGGCTTGCGGCGGGCGCGGCGGGCGGCCTCGTACTCGGCGCGCGAGGGCTCGATGGTGAACAGGGCGAAGCGCCCGTCGGCGGTGATCTGCGCGTCCGGGGCGTCGAAGCCGGGCCCGGACCTCCCGGGCTGGGTCTGCGGCCGGCCCACGTAGCCGCGGGTGTGGCGGAACTCGGGGCCGGAGGGGACGCGGCGGACCACGACCTCGCCGTCGCCCACCTGGGGAACCAGCGAGTACACGGCCCAGGTGCCGTCGCGCGAGAGCTCCGCGCCCTCCACGGAGCGCCAGCGGTCGAACGATTCGGGGACCAGGGCCTTCTTGGGCTGCTGCGCGCCGAGCGGCACGGCGCAGAGCAGCCCGGCGACCAGGAGGAGCCGGGGCGTATGCATGGCGGAGCCGGTGGAGTGGTCGGGGCCGGACGGGAAGATCCGCTCAACCTGGCGCTCCCCGCGGCGGGAGGCAAGGCCGGCGGCGGAGTTGCCCGGTACCGGGCCGGGACACGGATGCTCCCCGACGGGGCCGCGCCCGGCGCGCGGGTCCGCGACGTGCAGGCGCATCCGCGCGGGCGGGACCACCCTTCACCTGCGGCCGGAGGAACCATGCAGCTTCTCGTCATCCGCCACGCCATCGCCGAGGACCGGGAGGAGTTCGCCGTCACGGGGCTGGAAGACGACCTGCGGCCGCTGACCCGCGAGGGGCGCCGCCGCATGCGCCGCGCGGCCCGCGGGCTGCGCGGCATCGTGCCAAAGCTGGGGGTGCTGGCCTCCAGCCCCCTGACGCGCGCCGCGCAGACCGCGGAGGTGCTGGCCCGCGAGTACGACGCGGGCGGCTGGGAGACCTGGCCGGAGCTGTCCCCGGGGGTACATCCCTCCATGCTGGTGGAGCGGCTCCGCTCGCTGCACGTGGAGGGCGGCCCGGTGGCGGTGGTGGGGCACGAGCCGGACCTGGGGGAGCTGGTGGGCTGGCTGCTCACCGGGCGCGCCCAGTCGTTCGTGGAGCTCAAGAAGGGGGCGGCCTGCCTGCTGGAGTTCGAGGGCCCGCCCGACCCGGACCGCGCCCGGCTGCTCTGGCTGCTGGCGCCCGGCCACCTGCGCCGCCTGCGGGAGGACTGAGGTGTCCGCGCCCGCCCCCCTGCTGGAGCTCCACGCGGGCCTCGCCGCGCGGGTGCTGGCGCTGCGGTTCGTGCGCGACGCCGAGGCGGCCCGCGAGCGCTTCCACGACCCCGACGACGCGGAGGCGCTGCACGACTTCCGCGTGGCGCTGCGCCGGCTGCGCAGCACGCTCCGGCACTACTCCGCGCAGCTGGAGCACGGCCCCAAGCGGGGCGACCGCCGCCGCGTCCGCGACCTGGCGCGCGCCACCGGCGCCCCCCGCGACGCGGAGGTGCTGATCGGGCTGGTGGAGGGGTGGCGCGGAGAGCTGGGCGAAGCGGAGGCGCCGGGCGCGGAGTGGATGCTCGCGCGTCTGCGCGACCGCCGCGAGGCCGCCGCCCGCGAGCTGCTCCGCGAGGTGGGGGTGGACTTCGCGAAGGCGTCGCGCCGGCTGGAGGCGCGCCTGGGCGAGTACCGGGCCCGGGTGGACCCGGACCACGCGTGGGGGGAGCCGCCGTGCGCCGAGGTGGTGCGCGGGCGCCTGCTGGCGGGGGTGGAGGAGCTGCGGGCCCACCTGGACGCCGTCCGCGACGTGGCCGACCAGGAGGAGGCGCACGAGGCGCGCATCGCCGCCAAGCGCCTGCGCTACCTGCTGGAGCCGTTCGCGAAGGAGGTGGACGGACTCCCCGGGCTGCTGCGCCGCCTGCGCAAGCTCCAGGAGCTGCTGGGCGACATGCACGACGCGGAGGTGGCCTGGGGCGAGGCCGCCGCCGGGCTGGAGGCGCTGGGCGCCTCCGCCGCGCAGCCCGACCCGCGCCCCGGCCTGGCCGCGCTGGCGGAGCGCGCCGCCGCCGAGCGCGGGCACCTGTTCGCGGCGCTGGAGGCGGAGTGGCTGGGCGGGCACGCGGCCGACTTCTTCACCCGGGCGCTCAGGGTGGCGCGGCGCCTGGGCGGGGACGAGGCGCCGCCGCGCCGCTGGCTGCTGCGCCGCGTCCCCAAGCTCGGCACGGTGCAGCCGGAGCGGATCGACCAGGGGTGGCTCCCCGGCGAGCGGCTGGAGGAATCGGTCCGCCGGGTGCGAGCCGGCGGCGAGGAGCGCTGGATCCGCACGGTGTCCGCCGACGGGAGGATCCTGGCGGAGGAGGAGATGCCGGCGCGGGCGGCGCGCGGCCTCTGGGGGCTCACCCGCGGCCGCCGCGTGCGGAAGCTGCGCTACCGGGTGGAGGCCGACGGCACGGCGTGGACGGTGGACCGCTTCGGGCGGCGGGGCCCGGTGGTGGCGGAGGCGGCGCTCGGCGACGGGGACGGGGCGGGGGAGCTGCCCGCGTGGCTGGAGCCCCACGTGGTCCGCGAGGTCACGGGCGAGGCGGAGTTCGGGGAGCGGGGGCTGGCGGGGTAGGCCCTCACCCAGCTCGCTTGAGGCTCGCCACCCTCTCCCAATCCTGGGAGAGGGGGCAACTGCGGATATCGAGGTAAGGCAGGCAGTTGCGTGAGGGATTTCGGCCCGAAGGGGCGAGACCCGGCGGCAGTTTGCCGGGGCTCGACTCCGTTGGGCACGGTTGTTTCGTGCGCTACGGAGCCGCAGCCCGACCCCGGCGCCAGCCGGGGGCACGCCCGAACAAGCCGTGAAAAGCTACTCGGGCTTCTCCAGGATGGCGGCGTAGAACTGGAGGCCGACCCCCTCGTAGTCCTCTTCGCTCATGTGCTCCTCGGGGAGCCCCAGGAACTCGCGCAGCGGCACCAGTCCGCCCGGGGGGAGCCGCCACGGCGCGCTCATCGCCACCGACTCCTCCAGCGAGTACATCCAGAACGGGGCGTCCATCTGCCGGAACATGTCGATGAACTGCTGCATCCGCGGCGTCATCCGCCCCGGCTCCTTGGTCTCGTAGGTGATGTACAGCCTGGAGCCCGGCGCCGCCCAGTCGTACAGGTCGTGGAAGACCTTGGAGATCTCCTCGGGCGACAGGAACACGGTGATGCCGTTCAGCCCCAGCACCACGCGCCGCTCGCCGCCCAGGAACGCCTCCACCTCGGGCCGCTCCAGCAGCCCGCGCGGGTCGCGCACGTCGTGGCTGAAGTAGCGCACGTCGGGGAGCCCGGCCACCAGCTTCTGCGCCTGCTCCACCGTGTAGGGGTCGGCGTCGGAGTACACCACCTTCGCGTCGGGGAGCACGTGGTGGATGTGGTCGTTCAGGGGGAGCCCGGAGGCGAAGTCCACGAAGTGGGTGTACCCCTCGTCCCACAGCTGCCCGGCGGCCTGCTGGAGGAAGGCGCGCAGCATCCGCACCCACTTCCGCGTGGAGGGCACCAGCGAGAACATGTACTCCGCCGCGGCGCGGTCCGCGGGGAAGTTGTGGGTGCCGCCCAGCGTGTAGTCGTAGATGCGCGAGGCGTTGGGGATCTCGGTGGCGTCGGGGCCGGCGGGGGCGCTGCTCGGGTCCATGTCGGGTCTCGTCGGAGTAGGGTTGCAGGCCACGAAGGCCGATCGCGCACGATAGGAAGGCGGCGAAGGGCCGGCAAGATGCCGACGGCGGCTGCCGCGCGCGGGAAACCTCGCCGTCCCTGTCCGCCACCTCCCGGCGCGGGTCGCGGGCGCTCCCCGACACCCGGGCCCCCTCGCCGGGACTATGCTTGTTCCCAGGAGCAGACGTTCCCACCCCTGACAGCGAGAGACGGTCCCATGGACTCGGCGATGGTGCACAAGATCATCAAGGCCCGGCAGTACGCGGAGGAGCCGGAGCGCATCCACATCACCGGGCTGGACGTGCGGATGGAGGGCGACGACCGCACGCACCGGCTGGAGCTTCGCGACGGCGACTGGTCGTGCGACTGCGGGTACTTCGCGGGCCACCACGTCTGCGCGCACACCATGGCGCTGGAGCGCGTCCTCGGCCCCATGCTGGAGACGGCGCCGGCCTGACGGCCGCGACGGCGCCACGACGAAAGGGGAGCCCCCGCGGGCTCCCCTTTTTCGCGTCACCCCGGGAGCGCCGCGGCGGCGGGCGCCCCCCGCGCCGCCGGCTCCAGCGGCAGCGCCAGGACGAAGCGCGCCCCGCCCCCCGGCGCGTCCTCCACCCGGGCGCTCCCCCCGTGGGCCGCCGCCACCCGCTTCACCGCCGCCAGCCCCAGCCCCATCCCGCCCGCCTCGCCCGAGCGCGCGAACGGCTCCCAGATGCGGGCGCGGTCCCGCGCCGCCACGCCGGGGCCCTGGTCCTCCACCGCCACCAGGGCGCGCCCGCCGTCCACCCCCAGCGTCAGCGTCACCGTCTGCCCCGGCGCGCCGTGGCGCACCGCGTTGTCCAGCAGGTTGGCGACGGCGCGGCGCAGCGCCGCCGCGTCCACCCGCGCCACCACGCCGGGGGGCGGGTCCGCGTGGATCCACGAGCCGCGGGCCGCCGCCAGGGGCGCGCAGTCCGCCGCCACGTCCTCCAGCAGCGCCCCCAGGTCGGCGGGGGCGCGCACCGGCGACACCGCCTCGCCCCCGTGGGCGAAGTCCAGCAGGTTGGCGAGCATCGCGTCCAGCCGCAGCGCCTCGCGCCCCACCGTCTCCGCCCAGCGCTCCCGCTCCTCCGGCGGCCCGTCGCGGTGCACCACCAGCATCTCCGCGAACATCCGCACCTGCGCCAGCGGCGTGCGCAGCTCGTGCGACACCCCCTGCGCGAACTCGCGCCGCAGCCGCCCGGCGCGGCGCTCCGCCAGCCGGCGCACCGCGGCCGCGGCGACGGCGGCGGCCGCGAGCCCCGCCCCGGCCAGCAGCGCGGCGTTCACCCCGGCTGCCCGAAGAGCACCGCCCCCACGGCGGCGCGCGAGGGGATCCCCAGCTTGGCCAGCACCTGCTCGGTGTGGTTGCGCGCCGTGTAGTAGCTCACCGAGAGCCGCCGGGCGATCTCCACGTTGCTGCACCCCTCGCCCAGCAGCCGCGCCACGGCCACCTGCCGCGCCGTGAGCCCGAAGCGCTCGCGCAATTGCTCGTCGCTGAGCGCCGCCGGCCGCTCCGCCGGGGCCGCCTGTGCCGCCGCCTGCCCGGCCCGGCGCAGCAGCACCCCGATGCGGGCGAGCAGCTCCAGGATGCTGAACGGCTTGGTGACGTAGTCGTCGGCGCCCAGGCGGAAGCCCTGGAGCTTGTCGCCCTCCAGGTTGCGCGCCGACAGGATCAGCACCGGGCACTCCAGCCCGCGGGCGCGCAGCTCCTGGAGCACCTGGTAGCCGTCGCGGTCGGGGAGCCCCAGGTCCAGCACCACCAGGTCCGGGGCGGCGCTGCTCGCCAGGGCCAGCGCCTGCGAGGCGCGCGTCGCCAGCGTCACCGTGTAGCCGTCCAGCTCCAGGCTGCGCTGCAGGCCCTCGGCGATGTCGGGGCTGTCTTCCACCAGCATGATGCTTTGCATACCGGGCGCGTGGTTCCGTGGCGGTGCGTGCTCTGTCGGGGGCAATCTAGGGCGGGCGTGGCGGGGTTCATGGGTCGGGTGACCCATTCTGTGTCTGCTCAGTGCGCGTTTGGCTTGGTAAATAAAATTCTGTCGGAGAAGGGGAGATAGGTATCAGACCAGCGGGTCATAAACGAAGTCGATCCCGAATGTTCTTCCGGGGTCAGCAAACTTCAGAACTGCAGGATTGCTCGCATAAACTATCAGGCATGACGGTGGGTTAGCCGGCACCTCCCTGCGGGGCCATTTGCGAAAGTGAGTTTCCGTTGGAGACGCGAGCAAACTGAGCTCCCGCCGTACCCCCAGAATCTGGCGCAGGAGGGCCTTCTCATAAACTGTGTTCTTGCATTCGATTCCAAGCCAGACCTGCTCGGGGGTAGGACGACCGGTCGCATCTGCATCAACGAGGAGAATATCAAGCTCGTGGTAGTGGCCAGGTCGGCATGGGTAACGCCCAGAGCGGCTGCAGCTCAGGGCTGTAAACTCCACATCTGTCCACAAACTCGCTACGTGTTTGTGCTTGTCCCAGACCTCGATGTGCGGGTACGTAGGATTTATCGGCCCCGGAGAGCTCTTGAGAATCAGACGGTCGCTCTGCACCAGCCTGAGGGTATAGCGTTCCTTTGTGACTAATTCCCGGGCCACTTGGGAAAGAACGTGGGCTTCGTATAGCTTCCCGTCCTTGACAGTGTCTGGAACCAGGCTGGCAGGGTTCCCTCCTCCCGCAGCATTGAGATAACGGTCAAACGCTTCGGTAATCCGGTTCAGAATGTCGGCCTTGTTCATATGCCCCTTCCACGTGAACGGTCGATGTCGCGATTAATTTGCTGTCGGATCTCCGCTAATGTGGAAACGAGCTGTCGAATTGGCTCATCGCTCTGCAGCACATATCGACGGATCCCGTACGTCTCTGCCTCTTCTCGTGTGAACTCTACCTCGATTTCTCGTATCGGAACTCCACCTTCAGTGGTCACATACCTGTTCAAAGTGTCGATTGTCCCTCCCATTCCCTCACCCCCCCGAGCAGCAAGGGCCTGAGACGCATAGTCCAAATAGTTCAAAAGACGGACGCGGGGATCTGGTTGGGTAGAAATCTCAATCGCAATCCGCTCGTCAATTCCTGCAAGCGGCGAAGTGCGGACCCGCTGACGTACATACTGGAGGATCTCGGTACAATCTTCTGGTGAAAGGGGCATTGAAGTGACTCGTCTGGTAGCGGTAGACGGTAACGTGCAGGTGTCGTGTCGGGAGGCGATCTCCTGCCTCCGCCATCAGCTCAAGCGGCCGGGGCTTCCTCGGCGACCGGCCCCTCGTCGGGCGGGGCGGCCAACGGCAGGGTGAAGTGGAACGTGCTCCCCTCGCCCACGCGCGTGTCCACCCAGATGCGCCCGCCGTGCGCCTCCACCACGGCGCGCGCGATGGAAAGGCCGAGACCCACGCCGCGGCGGTCGCGGCGGTCGGCCTGCCAGAAGGCGCCGAACAGGTGGGGGAGCTGCTCCGCGGGGATGCCGGGGCCCTGGTCGGACACGGAGACGCGCAGCTCGGGGCCGGCGGCGGCGCAGGAGACCAGCACGCGGCTCCCCTCCGGCGAGAACTTGAGCGCGTTCCCCACCAGGTTGCTGAGCACCTGCACCACCCGCGGGCCGTCGGCGAGGACGGGAGGGGCGTCGTCGCACCCGGCCAGCTCCAGGCGGACGGAGCGCGCCTCCGCCAGCGGGCGGAGCATGGACTCGGCGTCGGCGAACAGGGTGCCCACCTCGCGCTCCCCGGCGTCCAGGGTGAGCCCGCCCATGTCCATGCGCGCCACGTCCAGCAGGTCGTCCACCAGGCGGTGCATGCGGTGCGCGGAGTGGTACATGCTCTCCAGCGACTCGCGGTGGAAGGCGGTCGCCTTGGGCGGCAGCATGTGCAGCAGCATCTCCGATCCCATGGCGATGGATGCCAGCGGGTTGCGGAGGTCGTGCGCCACCACGGCCAGCGTGTGGTCGCGGGCGCGCGTGGCCTGCTGCGCGTGCGCGAACAGGCGGGCGTTCTCCGCGGCCAGGGCCACGCGGCGCGCCAGCTCCTCCGCCAGCTCCAGCTCCTCCCGCGCGAAGCGGCGCCCCTCCCCGGCCCGCACCAGCACCACCCCGCCCGCGATCCCCCCCGCCGAGCGGAACGGCGCCGCCACCGTGGCGCCCGGCCCCAGCGCGGGGCCGGAGCCCGCGCCGTACTCCAGCGCCCAGGCGAGCTGCGTGGCGCGCTCCTCCCGGAACAGCTCCGCCAGCGGGTGCGTGGCCGCGTCCGCCGGGGCGAGCGCGGCGCGCAGGGCGGCCTCCCGCTCCGGGTCCGCGTGCGCCGCCGCCGCGGGGACCCAGCGGCCGCCCTCCGCCAGCTCCACCACGCAGGCGTCCGCCAGGCGCGGCACCACCAGCCGGGCCAGCTGCGCCAGCGCCGTGTCGCTGTCCAGCGAGGCGCCCAGCACCCGGCTGGCCTCCGCCAGCAGGGCGGCGCGGGAGGCGGCGGCCTCGGCGGCGGCGCGGGCGGCGCGCTCCTGCCGGTGGAGCACCCGCGTCTCCAGCAGGTTCCTCACGCGCAGCAGCACCTCCGTGCCGAAGAGCGGCTTGATCAGGAAGTCGTTCGCGCCGCCGGAAAGGGCGCGCTCCTTGGCGTCCGCGGTGGCGTCCGCGGTGAGCACCAGCACCGGCAGGTACTCGCCCGGGGCGGTGCGGGCGCGCACCTGCTCCAGCACCTGGAAGCCGCTGAGGTGGGGCATGTGCAGGTCCAGCAGCACCAGGTCCGCCCCGTGCTCCTCCAGCAGCGGCACCGCGCGCCGCGCGTCCGAGGTGCGGACCAGCGAGGTGTAGCCGTCGCTGCGGAGGAAGGCCTCCAGCAGGTCCAGGTTGGCCTCCTCGTCGTCCACCAGCAGCACGGTGCAGCCGCGCACGGCGTCCGGGGTCATCGCCCGCTCCCCGGGAGGAAGCGCTCCACCGCGGCCAGGAACTCGTCGATGTCCAGCGGCTTGGTCAGGTAGGCGTCGGCGCCGGCGGCGCGCAGCCGGTCCACCATGGCGTGCGTGGCGTCCGCGCTGATCACCACCACCGGGATCGCGGCGGTGCGCTCGTCGGCGCGCAGGCGGCGCAGCACCTCCTCGCCGGGGATGTCGGGGAGGTGCAGGTCCAGCAGCACCAGGTCCGGCCGGTGCTCGCGCGCCAGCTCCACCCCCAGCTGCCCCTGGAGCGCCGGCACGGTCCTCCACCCGGGGCGGGAGAGCAGGATGGTCTCCACCAGGCTCAGGTTGGCCAGGTTGTCCTCCACGTACAGCAGCGTGGCCGGGGCGTGGTCCGCCGGCTCCGCGGCCACGGCGAGCCGGGCCTCCTCCACCCGCTCCAGCGGGTCGTCCTCGGCGAGCAATTCCAGCCGGAAGACGCTCCCCTCCGGGCCGCTGCTCTCCAGGCTCAGCGCGCCGCCCATCGCCTCGGTGAGCCGCTGCGACAGGGCGAGCCCCAGCCCCGTCCCCTCGATCTCCGTCTGCTCGGCGCCCAGCCGGGCGAACGGGGTGAAGAGCTGCCCCGCGCGGTCGGCGGGGATGCCGCGGCCGGTGTCCTGCACCCGCACGGCCAGCCGCGGCGGCGCGCCGTCCGCGCCGGGGACGAAGGCGCAGTCCAGCCGGACGCGGCCGCCGGGGCGGTTGTACTTGATGGCGTTGGTGAGGAGGTTGAGGAGCACCTGGGTGAGGCGCTGCCGGTCGGCGCGCACGTACTCGCCCGCGTAGGCGCGCGGCGCGTCCTCCAGCGCCACCCGCCACTGCTCCGCCAGGGGGCGCACCAGCCCCACCGCCTCGGCGAGCACCGCCCCGATCTTCACCGGCTCCAGCGACAGGCTCTGCCGCCCCGCCTCGATGCGGGCGATCTCCAGCACCTCGTTGATCAGCTGGAGCAGGTGCCGCCCGGCGCGCAGGATGTGCTGGAGCGACTTCTGGTGCTCCGGCGCCATCCCCGCCCGGTCCAGCACCTGCGCGAAGCCCAGGATGCTGTTGAGCGGGGTGCGCAGCTCGTGGCTCATGCGCGACAGGAACTCGCTCTTGGCCCGGTTCGCGTCCTCCGCCTCCTCCTTGGCGCGGGCCAGCGCCTCCTCCGCCGCCTTGCGCTCGGTGACGTCGCGGGCGTTGACCACCACCCCGGCCGCGGGGTCGGACGGGTTCAGCAGCCGCCCGAACGCCTCCAGCAGGCGCCAGCTCCCGTCCGCGTGGCGGAAGCGGTACTCGGCGTAGCCGGTGAGCCCCGGCTCGCGCAGGATCCGCCCCAGCTCCGCCGCCACCCCCTCCCGGTCGTCCGGGTGGATGTAGGGGAAGGCGCTGCGCCCCATCAGCTCCTCCGGGTCGGTGCCCAGGATGCGCTGCGTGGGCGGGCTCAGGTACGCCATGTTCCCGGCCGGGTCCAGGATGCAGATCAGGTCGTGCGCGTTCTCGATCAGGGCGCGGAAGTGCTCCTCGCTCTGGCGCAGCGCCTCCTCCGCGCGGCGGCGGGCGGTGACGTCGCGGGTGTTGAAGACGAACCCCTCCGCCCCCGACTCCGGGCGCAGCGCCTTGACCACCCCCTCCAGCACGATCCAGTGCCCGTCGCGGTGCCGGTAGCGGAACTCCAGCGGCACCGGGGTGCCGGGCCGCTCCGACGCCGCCTGCCTGCGCCGCACCGCCTCGGCGCGGTCGTCCGGGTGGATCATCTCCACCGAGCTGTTCCCCACCCGCTCCTCCGGCGTCCACCCGATCACCCGCGGCGCCGAGGGGCTCATGTAGGTGGTGACCCCCTGCGCGTCCAGGATGACGATCAGGTCCTGGCCGTTCTCGATCAGTCCGCGGAAGTGCTCCTCGCGGGCCAGCAGGGCGCGCTCCGCCTCCTTGGCCTCGGTGATGTCGCGCACCACCGCGATCAGCCGCCCGTCGCCCAGGGGGAGGATGCGCCCCTCGAAGTCGCGGAGGCCCACCTCCAGCGGCAGCTGGTACTCCATGCACACCAGCTCCCCGGTGCGCCGCACCTCCTCCAGCGCCTCCTCCACCCGCGCCGCCACCTCCGGCGGGAGCACGTCCTGCATGCGCCGCCCCAGGAACTCCTCGGGCGGCGCCGCCAGCACGCCGGAGCCGGCGCGGAAGTCCTCGATCACCCCGTCGCCGTGCATGCGGAAGTACAGGTCGGGGAGCGCCTGGAAGATCCCCTCCAGCTCCTGCGTGCGGTCCACCAGCTCCTGCTTGGCCGCCTCGTGCTCCGCGACCTCCTCCTCCAGCGCCTCGTTGGTGGCCGCCAGCTCCGCCGTGCGCTCCGCGACCCGCGCCTCCAGCTCCTCGTTCTGACGGCGGAGCAGCTCCTCGGCCCGCTTGCGGTCCGCGATGTCGCGGGCGGTGGCCAGGATGCGGTCCTCGCCGCCGATGCTCACCCGGCGCAGCTGCACCTCGCCCCACACCGGCGAGCCGTCCTTGTGGCGGCCCAGCCACTCGAAGCGCTGCGGCTCCCCCGCGGCGGCGCGCACCAGGTACTCGCGCCCCTGCTCGGCGGTGAAGGGAGGCTCCCCCCAGCTCAGCCCCTGCACCCCCAGCGCCCGCGTCTCCTCGGGCGTGTAGCCGTACATCTCGCACGCCTGCTGGTTGACGTCCAGGAAGGCGCCCGTCTCCAGGTCGTGTACCCAGATGGCGTCCGAGGAGTGGTGGAAGATGGTGCGGTAGCTCTCCTCCGACTCGCGCAGCGCCCGCTCCGCCACCTTGCGGTCGCGGATGTCGCGCACCGCCGCCATCAGCCGGTCCACGCCGCGGATCGCCACCCGCTGCAGGCTCACCTCCACCCACACCTCCTCGCCCGTGCCGCGGTGGATGGACAGCCACTCGAAGCGCTGCGGCTCTCCCGTGGCGGCGCGGCGCAGGTGCTCCAGCGCGCGCCGCGGGGTGAAGGGCGGCGGGCCGTTGCCGATGATCCCCATGGCGTCGGCGCGCAGCTCGTCCAGCGTCACCCCGCTCAGCTCGCACGCCGTGCGGTTGGCGTCCAGCACCGCGCCCGTCTCCAGGTCGTGGACGAAGATGGCGTCGTTGGAGGCGTCGAAGATGGTGCGGTAGCTCTCCTCCGAGGCCCGCAGCGCCTCCTCGGCCGCGCGGCGCTCGGTGATGTCGCTGTGCACCATGAACACGTCGCTCACCCGGCCCCGCTCGTCGCGCACCGGGAACATGAACGCGCCCACCCAGCGCGGCCCCGCCGCGTCCGCGCGCGCCCGCGGGCCGAACAGGCGCGTGTCGTACAGCACCGGCGACAGGAACACCGTCTCCCCGGCGAAGCCGCGCCGCACCTCGTCGCGCACCGGTTCCAGCTGCGGGTCGGTGAACACGCTCCACTCCGCCAGGTCCTCCAGCGTCAGGCCCCAGAACTCGGTGTAGGCGCGGTTCACCTCCCGGACCCCGCCGTCCGGCCCGAAGCGCATCACGCTGGCCGGGTACTGCTCGAACATGGTGCGGAAGCGGGCCTCCGAGTCGCGGAGCGCCTGCTCGGTGCGCCTCCGCTCGGTGACGTCGCGCGAGGTGCCCACCATGCGCAGCGGCGCCCCGGAGGCGTCCGGGAGCACCTGCCCCAGCGCGTGCAGCAGGCGCACCGCCCCGTCCGGCCGGACGACGCGGTACTCGAAGGAGAACGCCTCCCCCGTGGCGAGCAGCCGCTCGCACTCCGCCACCACCCGGGCGCGGTCCTCCGGGTGCACGGCGGCCGCGAAGTCGTCGAAGTCGCGCGGGGCCGAGGCCTCGTCCAGCCCGTGGATGCGCAGCTGCTCCGGCGACCAGGAGATCCGGTTGGTGGCGATCTCCCAGCTCCAGCTCCCCAGCTGCGCCAGCTTCTCCACGTGCTCCACCTGCCGCTCGCGCTCGCGCAGCGCCCGCTCCGCGCGCAGCCGGGCCGCGCGCTCGCCCGCCAGCGCGGCGGCCAGCGGCTCGGCGTCCGGGTCGGCGGCGGGGGCGAAGGCGGCGGGGTCGGCGCGCAGGGCGCGCGCGCCGGCCTCCAGCACGGCGCGCAGGGCGTCGTCCGGCTCCAGCGCGGCGGCGGCCGCGAGGTCGGCGAGGGCGCGGTCCAGCGCCTGCGCCGGGGTGTGTGGGGGCGACTGCTCGGGCATGGTGCGGAGGGGGTGAAGCCGGTTCCCGGAGGGCGGGCCGCGCGGCGGGCTTTCGCCCCGCCCGCGCGGCTCCCGGACGAAGCTACCCGCGGGGGCCGCGGGGAACAAGACGCACGTTTGCGGGCCTCCCATGCAGGCCGCCCCGCGCCCGGAGGATTCCGGGGCGCGGGGCGCGGCATCGTCGCCATCTATGTTCAACCCCACCCTTCCTCCACCCGCGGAAAAGGATAGTCCCGCCCGCCCGGCGCGGCATGGGTCGCCTGACCCATTCTCCGCGCGGCTCCCGCCGCGGCGCTACGCGGGCGCCGCCGCCCGGTCGGAAGCCGGGGCCGGCGCGTCCGGGTGCGGGGCCGCCCGCATGGCGCGGTCGTATCCCTCCACCACCTGGCGCAGGTGGGCCACCGCGCCCGGCTCCAGCTCCCCCCGCGCGCCCTCCGCCACCCAGCGCGCGGCGGCCACCAGCGCGCCCATCTCCATGGCGTGCAGCGTCACGAGCAGCACCAGCGGCCGCGTCCTCTCGATGTGCATGGCGTCCTCCTCTCCTGTGCTTGTACGCGAGGGGCGCGGACGGCACCCGGCCGCCCGCGCCCGCTCCCGGTGCGTGTGGATCAGACCCCCGCGACGATCTTGCCCGCGGGGACGCGCGGCTGGTTCTTGACGTAGTCGATGATCTCCTTGAGCTCGTTCTCGAACTCGTCGAAGTCCTGCCGGATCCCGTTCAGGTAGGTGCTCCAGCCCACGGTGTGCTTGGCGTAGTGCACCGCGTCCTGGATCTCCTCCTCGGTGGCGCCGAACAGGCGGGCCACCTCGGTGTGGAAGAGCGAGCAGTACCGGCACTTGGTCTCCGAGTGGATCGCCACGCCGATGAGCTGCTTGGCCTTCTTGGTGAGCGCGGTGTCCTCCAGCTCGTAGCGCTTGAACAGCGTCCACTCGTAGTCGAGGATCGCGTCCGGGACGCGCTCGAAGAAGCTGGGGACCAGCCCGAGCACCTCGCGCATTTCCTGCTCCACCTCGGAGCGGGGGCGTGCAGTGGCCATACGTGCCTCCATGCGTTGAGAAGTGATGAGTCGTCTGGGAGAGGCCGGGCACCGTGCTCTCGGCCTCGCATGGAGATGCGCACGTTGGTTCGGAAACCGGACACGGAGTTTTCGGGAAGGGATTTTTACTGCGGGTTCGGGCGTGCTCCCGCTGGCGCGGGGTCGGGCTGCGGCTCCGTAACGCAGCAAACTACGCTGCGTAACGGAGGCGAGCCCCGCCAAACCGCCGGCGGGTCTCGCCGCTTCGCGCTCGCATCCCTCACGCGGGGCTGGTGCTGGCGTCCGCGGGCCCCCTCACCCCCCGGCCCCCTCTCCCCCGCAAGCGGGGGAAAGGGGGAGCACGACGGCGTGTCGGCCGAGCTTTCTGCCGAGGGTCGGGAATCCCTC
>JBFMFL010000069.1:0-27291 GCA_040752145.1 Gemmatimonadota bacterium | reverse complement strand
GCGGGCGGCCAGGTTGAGGTTGTGGGTCACCAGGAGCACCGTGGTCCCGGCGTGCCCCAGGTCGCGCAGCAGCTCGAAGATGGCCATCTCGTGGGCCACGTCGAGCGCCGCGGTGGGCTCGTCCAGCGCCAGCGTCCCCGGCTCCTGGGCCAGCGCCCGCGCGATGCGGGCGCGCTGCCGCTCGCCACCGGAGAGCGTCCCCACGGGCCGGTCTGCCAGCTCCTCCACGTCGGCGCGGCGCATGGCCTCGCGGATGGCGCGGCGGTCGGCCTCGCCCTCGCGGCGGAAGGCGCCCAGGTACGGGTAGCGCCCCATCGCCACCAGCTCGCGCGCCGTCATGGGAAAGGGCGACTCCTCCTCCTGCGGCACCGCGCCCACCTCCCGCGCCAGCGCCGCCCGCGGCCACTCCCCCACCCGCCGCCCCGCGAACCGCACCGCGCCCGCCGTGGGATGCAGCGTCCCCAGCAGCAGCCGCAGCAGCGTGCTCTTGCCCGATCCGTTGGGCCCCAGCACCGCCGTCACCCCGCCGGCCGGCACCTCCAGCGTCACCCCGTCCACCGCCGCCCGCGCCGCCCCCGGGTAGCTGAACGTCACCCCCTCGCAGCTCCACCCGCTCACGCCGCAGCCCTCCTGCGCAGCAGCCAGACGAAGAAGGGCACGCCCACGAACGCCGTGACCACGCCCACGGGGAGCTCCGTCGGAGCGGCCGCCACGCGGGCCAGCGCGTCGGCGAGGACCACGAAGGTGGCGCCCAGCAGCACGGAGGCGGGGAGGAGGAAGCGGTGGTCGGCGCCCCAGAGCAGGCGGACCACGTGGGGGACCACCAGCCCCACGAAGCCGATCACCCCGGAGGCGGCCACCGCGGCGGCGGTCACCAGCGAGGCGGCGGTGTAGGCGAGCAGCTTGGTGCGCTCCACCCGGGTCCCCAGGTACGCCGCCGTCTCCTCGCCCACCGAGAGCAGGTTGAGGGGGCGGGCCAGGGCGATGAGCAGCGCCAGGCCGGGGAGGAGGTAGGCGGCGAGCAGGGCGTCGCCGCGCCAGGTGGCGCCGCTGAAGCTCCCCATCATCCAGAAGATGGCGGAGCGGAAGGAGTCGGCGTCGGCGAAGGTGAGGGTGAGCAGGATCACGGCGTTGAAGAACGAGCCGGCCACCACCCCGGCCAGCAGCAGCACCCGGGTGTCCAGCGCGCGCCCGGCCGCCGCGGCGATCCGGAACACCAGCAGCACGGCGATCACCGCCCCGGCGAAGGCGGCCAGCGACACCGGCGCCGCGGATGCGGCGAGCCCGCCCGCCGCCACCGCGATCACCGCCCCCACCGCCGCGCCTCCTGCCACGCCCATCACGTACGGGTCCGCCAGCGGGTTGCGGAGCAGCGCCTGGAACACCGCGCCGCTGGCGGCCAGCGCGCCGCCCACCAGCGCCGCCAGCAGCGAGCGCGGCAGGCGCAGCCGCTGGACGATCGCCACCGTGGTGGGGTCGCCCACCCCCCGCGCCCCGTCCACGATCTCGCGCGCGGTGAGCGGCACGGCGCCCAGCCGCACTGCCAGCAGCAGGGCGGCGGCGAGCGCGGCGGCGAGCAGCAGGAGGCGGAGCAGGGGCCTCATCGCCGGGCCGCGTCGGGGTGCAGCGCGTCGCGGAGCGCGCGCGCGGCCTCGCCCAGGCGGGGGCCGGGGCGGTTCATCATCTCGGAGTCGATGGTGACCACGCGCCCCTCGCGCATGGCCCGCAGCTCGCGCCACCCGGGGGCGCCGCGGAGCTGGGCCACGTCGTGGGCGCCGCCCTTCTCCCCCTGCGGGAGCACCAGGAAGTCGGGCTGGCGGCGGACGATCTCCTCCAGCGCCACGTTGGGCCACTCGCCCGCCACGTCCGCGAACACGTTGCGGCCGCCCGCCACCCCCAGCACCTGCGAGATGAAGGTCCCCGGCCCGGCCGTCATGGGCGGGTCGTTCCAGACTAAAAAGAACACCGTGGGCCGCGGCCGGCCCGCCACCGACGCCGCCACCTCCGCCAGCTCCCGGCGCAGCCCGGCGGCCAGCGAGTCCGCGGCGCGCCCGCGCCCGACCAGCCGCCCCAGGCTGCCGACGGTGCGGAACACGTCGGTGGTGTCGTCGGCCTCCACGGCGAACACGGGGACGCCCAGCTCCTCCAGCCGCTCGCGGGTGGACTGGTCGCCCTTCGTTTCCCAGCCCAGCACCAGGTCGGGGCGCAGCGCCACGATGGCCTCGATGGAGGGGTTCATCCCGCCGCCCACGGAGGGGAGCGCGTCCACGGCCGGGCCCCGGTCGAAGTCGGTGCGTCCCACCAGGCGGTCCCCGGCGCCCACCGCGACCAGGATCTCGGTGGCGCTGGGGATCAGGGAGACCACGCGGCGGGCGGGGCGGGGGAGCCGGACCGTGCGCCCGGCGTCGTCCACGAGCGCCACGGCGCTGTCGGCGGGGGCGGAGTCCGGGCGCGCGGGGGCGCCGCCGCCCGCGCCGCCGCCCGCGTCGCAGGCGGCGAGGAGGAGGAGGCAGAGCAGGGGGAGGAGGCCTCCCCGGGCGCGGCGGCGCCGGTTCGCTGACGACAAAAAACCCGTCCTTCCCGGTGGTCGGGGAGGGAACGGGTGCGAAACGGGCGCGCGAGCCCACGGGGGACACGGACGGCTCCGGAACGGACCCCGCTCCCCTCCCGCGAGGGGGCTGCATGCGGGAGCGAGGGGGCCGGTCTCCTGGCTCGAGGCAGCTTCGCTCGCCTTCCCGGGAGCCGCGCGGGCTCCCAGTGGCTTGGACGGAGGACGGGTCCTCCGCTGAGCGGGCCGGACCGGCGCACGGTGCGCCGGGCCTCTCACAGTGGCGGGGCCGCGCCGGATTCACACCGGCTTCCGAAAGGCCCCCTTCGCGTATGAAGCATCCAAGGTAGCGCCGTCCGCGGGGGATGACAAGGCGCCCGCGCCGCCGTCCTCCCCGGGCGTCATCCACCGCTTCCCGCGTAAGCGCTTGCGGGGGAACGCCGTGTGGCACCGCCCTTGCCCCTCCCGGCCGCTTCCGACACCAGGCAAGGAGGCTCCACGATGCAGGCAACGCGATTCACCACGCTCGCGGCGGCGACCGCGCTCCTGGCCGCGCTCTCGGCCGGTCCGCTCGGCGCCCAGGGCAAGGGCAGCGGCGGGGGCAACGGCAAGGGCGGCGGCAACGACGGGGGCGGGCAGAAGTCCGAGCAGGTCCGCGGCGGGGGGAGCCCGGAGCGCGGCAACGGCCGGGCGAAGGCGACGGCGGCCCGCCCGTCCACGGGCTCCCGTGCGTCCACCGCGAAGTCCGCCGGCTCCCGCGCGTCCACGGCCAGGTCCACGGGCGCCCGCTCGTCCACCAGCCGCACGGCCGGGGCGCGCGCGGCCTCCGGCTCGCGGACGGCGTCCACGCTGCGCTGGGACCGCAGCTACGAGCGGACGGGCGACCGCGTCTACGGCTGGACCGGCGAGCGCTACCGGCTGAGCACCCGCCGGCACCGCGACGTGCCGCCGGGGTGGTGCCGGGGGGTGGGCAACCCGCACAACACCATCGCCAACTGCGGCTGGAGCCGGGACCGCTACGACGGTCGCGACGGTGTGTACCGCGACGACGACGGCATCTGGCGCGACGGCGACACGCGCTACGGCGGCTACTCCGACGCGCACGACGCCTTCCACCGGCACCACGATGCCGTGTGCCGCGACCGCGCCGACGACCGGCCGTTCGACCCGGCGTACCAGCTCCGGGTGAGCCAGGAGTGCTCCGCGGAGCACGACCGCTGGCACGACCGCTACGACCCCAGCGCGGACCCCGCGCTGATCCGCGTGCGGCTGTTCTAGCTTCGGTCCCTGGCAGGACGACGCGGCCCCGGTCCGGGACTTCCCGGGCCGGGGCCGCTCGCATGCGCAGGCCTGCGGCGTGCCTTCCACCCTCCCCTTCGCGATGCTGGCGGACGAGCGGGTGCGCACCATTCCGTTCTGGCGTTCCGCCGGCAGCGCCGCGGCGGGATGGACGGCGCGCAGGCGGTGCCCGCCACCATCGCCGGCTCCATGGTCACGGTGGCGGGGGTGGCCTTCGCGGTGGTGACCGTTGCGTCCACCGCTTCTGGTGCGGCGCGGGGCGGCGCCCTATTCTGTCCGCACACGCCAAACGTCCGTCTCCCCGCAGCGTACCGATCCCATGCTCGCACGCTTCCGGACCCCCCTGCTCGCGCTGGCCGTCGCCCTGGCCGGCGCGGCCCCGTCCGCGCCGCTCGCCGCCCAGCAGCGCGCCGCGGCCTCCGTCCCGCCCTCGCCGCAGAGCGTCCTGGGCTTCCGCCCCGGCGAGTCCGGGCGCCTGGCCGAGTGGCGGCAGATCGTGGACTACTTCGGCCGCCTGGACCGCGCCTCGACGCGGGTGCGGGTGGACACCATCGGCCGCACGGTGCAGGGGCGCCCGATGATCATGGCGACCGTCACCTCCCCCGCCAACATGGCGCGGCTGGAGCAGATCCGCCGCAACCAGGCGCGCCTGGCGGACCCGCGCGGCCTGTCGCAGCCGGAGATCGACCGGCTGGTGCGGGCGCAGCCCGGGGTGGTGTTCATCGGCGCCTCGCTGCACGGCAACGAGATCATGGCCACCCAGATGTCCATGGAGCTGGCCCACGACCTGGCGAGCGACGCGGAGCTGGGGCGGGCGCTGGAGAACGTGGTGGTGCTGCTGGTGCCGGGGATGAACCCGGACGGGCTGGACATCACCCGCGACTGGTGGCTGAGGACCCGGAACACCCCGGCGTCCGGCGCGCCGATGCCGTGGATGTACCACCATTACGTGGGGCACGACAACAACCGCGACTTCTTCATGGTCACCCAGCCGGAGACCCAGGCGGTGACTCGCGTGCTCTACGAGCGCTGGTTCCCGGAGGTCGTGTACGACGTGCACCAGATGGGGAACCGCGGGGCGCGCTTCTTCATCCCCCCCTTCGACGACCCGCTCAACCCCAACGTGGACCCGCTCATCGTCCGCATGACCAACGTGGTGGGGACGCAGATGGCGCTGGACCTGACCGAGGCGGGGAAGACGGGGGTGTCGCACCAGGAGACCTTCGACCTGTGGTGGCACGGCGGCGGCCGCACCGTCCCCGCCCGGCACAACATGGTGGGGATCCTGTCCGAGGCCGCCAGCGCCGCCTACGGCGACCCCATCCGCCAGAGCCCGGACTCGCTGCGGCAGCCGCAGGCGGGCTCCATGTTCCCGGAGGCGTGGCCGGGCGGCGAGTGGCGCCCGCGCGACATCGTGGAGTACGAGCTGATCGCCTCCAAGTCGCTGGTGAAGCTGGTGAGCCGGCAGCGCGAGGACTTCGTCCGCAACATGGCTTCGCTGGCCCAGAAGCAGGTGCGGATGGGGCGGCAGGGCGGCCCCTTCGCCTACGTGTTCCCGGCGGACCAGCGCGACCCCGGCTCCGCCGCCGAGCTGCTGCGCACGATCCAGAAGGCGGGGGTGGAGGTACACGAGGCGCGGGTCCCCTTCACCGCCGGGGGCGAGACCTACCCGGCGGGGACGCGCGTGGTGCTGCTGGCGCAGCCCTTCCGCGCGCACGTCAAGGACCTGCTGGAGCCGCAGCGCTACCCGGACCGCCGCCAGTACCCGGGCGGCCCGCCGGACGTCCCGTACGACGTGGCCGGCTGGAGCCTGGGGATGCAGATGGGCGCCGAGGTGCGCGAGATCGCCCAGCCCTTCGCGACGGACGCGCTGGTGGAGGCCGACTCCATCCGCGTGCGCCCCGGCACGGTGACGGACGCCGGCCCGGCATACGCGCTGGACCCGCGCATGAACAACACGCACCGGGCGATCCACGAGGCGCTGCGCGACGGCGGGCGGGTCGCCTTCCTCCCGGAGCCGCTGGCGGTGGGCGGCGGGGCGCGCTGGCCGGCGGGGACGCCGGTGGTCTCGGGCGTGGCCGGGCTCCCCGGGCGGGTGGCGCGCTGGAGCGGGGAGTGGGGCGTGGACGCGGTGGGCGTGGGCGAGCCGGCCGCGGGGACGCGGCTGGAGCGGCTGCGGGTGGGGCTGTACAAGCCGTGGACCGCCAACATGGACGAGGGGTGGACGCGCTGGGTGTTCGAGCGCTGGGGGGTGCCCTTCGACACGCTGCGCGACGCGCAGGTGCGCGCCGGCGGGCTGAACGCCCGCTTCGACGCCATCGTGATCCCCTCGGAGTCGTACCGCGAGCTGATGCAGGGGCCGCGGCGGGCGCACCCGGACTACGCGGGCGGGCTGGGGGAGGCGGGCGCGGCGGCGCTGAAGCGCTTCGTGGAGGAGGGCGGGACGCTGGTGCTGCTGGACGAGGCGGTGAGCTTCGGCATCCGCGAGCTGGGGATCCCGGTGCGCGACGTCAACGCGGCGCAGGACACGGGCGACGTGAAGCGCTGGTACGCGCCGGGGTCGCTGCTGCGGGTGCGCTGGGACACGTCGCACCCCGTCGCCTGGGGGATGCCGGAGGAGTCGGCGGTCAACTACGCGCGCAGCCCGGTGCTGGAGGTGCAGCCGGGGGCGCGCGGCGTGACCGTGGTGGCGCGCTACCCGGAGGCGGGGCGCATCCTGATGAGCGGGTACGCGCAGGGCGAGGAGCGGATCGCGGGGAAGGCGGCGGTGGTGGAGGCGCAGGTGGGGCGTGGGCGGGTGGTGATGTTCGGGTTCCGGCCGCAGTACCGGGCCCAGGCGCACGAGACGTTCAAGCCGTTCTTCAACGCGTTGTATCGGCGGTAGACCGCGGGCACCCGCCCACGGCTTGAGCGAAGGCCCCGACACCATATCCGGCGTTGGGGCCTTCCCGTATTCGTAGCATCTTGCACGGTCCGTGTCCGGGCGGCCGACGGCGTCAGGCGGCTTGCCTGCCCTGGGTGGATGCGGAGACCCGGCGGCGCACGGCGAGGTTCGACAAGAAGCCCGTATCTCCTCCACACCCATCTCGCGAGGATGTCGCTTGTCGTGGAACAGCACGTAGCGACGGATCCAGCCGACGTAGGCCTGTTCGGTCCTCAGGCTCAGGTGCCGGAGCCGTGCGGCCTCACGAACCTGATCCAGGAGCTTGGGCAGATTCATCCGTCTTGCGGCAGAGGGTGACGGTTTACAGATTGCGGCCGGATGCATGTTGTCCGGTTTCGGCGGGATAACTACCTGGCATGAGGCAGGTTGGCGGATACCAGAACGCGTAGCTACGGCGGGTTAGATGGAAACGAAGCCAGGTTTGTAGCTCTGTTATTTCGCTGAAGTGCTGTGTTTCCAGTGGCTTGAGTCTGATGTGAGCTGCGCGTTAGGTGGAAATCTGGCTACTTAATACATAGTTAGGCCGCTGGGCAAGCATTGGGGTAGTTGCAGGTGAACTACCGCGGTTGTCGTATGGTATCATTTTGGCCCGGCAGGAGGCGAGCCGCTCCGCGTCGGAAACAACAACTTCTTTTGGGGAGCCATGTCAGATCCTAAGCCCAACGCGGGACGCCGTGAGGCCTACATAGTTGCTCTCGTGGGCGGAATCTTTGTGATCGCAGCAGCACTCATTCAGGGCCCGGGTACCGAGTGGTTCAAGGCGCGTCCGGCGAACGTGGGACTGGCACAGCAGCAGGGTGTCGAAAGCTCTGAAGCAGAGAACCCTCGCGCATTGGCACAGACCCGTAGCACCGCGTCAGAGGAGAGGGAACCCGAGCGCAATGCCGCAACATCTGCCGATCCGCATGTCAGAATCATGTATGGCTATCGATTCGCGTTGGATACCTGTGAAGCAGCCAGCCGTTTGGTCACTTGCCGATTCACTATCACAAATCTCCAAGGCGACCGACAACTTACCATCGGCGGCGCCTATTATCTCAGCACCCAAGCAGAAGCAATCCGCTCGGTAGCATATACCGCGGACGGCGCAGACCACTTTGCTGCCGAAGCCTCGTTGGGGTCGCGAGCGGAGCGAGGGGCGGTCAACAGCGTTATGATCGAGAACCAGCCGATGGCGGCCACGGTGGTGTTCAACGACATCGCGGTCAGCACCTCTGTATTCACCAACATGCGAATCGCATTTAGAAGTGATAGGCGGGAGTTCCTAGTACCTTTTGCCTCGGTGCCCATACAGTAGCTGCACGAGCACGGCCTAACAATCGGCTGCAGGAGATGCGGGGCCTTGCATGGTTTTCGTGTGGAGGAAAGTCTTGCGCGCTGGCCCCGCACTCCCGACCCTTGTGTCGTTAGGCAGCGGCCCGTCAGGGCTCTGGCCGCACGCCCACTTGCACCCGGTCACCTCCCGGTGCAGATACAAAGGAGAGCCGGAGTAGCTCCGCACCCGTGGCCCCGGAGGCAGTCAATCGTGCTCCAGCAGACATACCAGAAGCACCTGATCAGTCTTCGCGCCTGGCTGCACGGGAGCGACAAGCATGAGGCGCTCCGCGCGCTGGAGTTCGCGCGCCCTCTGCACAATGGGCTCCGCAAGGACGGGGTCACCCCCGAGTTCGCGCACCAAGTGTTCATGATGAATTTCGCGCGCAGCTTCGAGGCCGTGCTTCTCCACCCCGACGCCACCTTGGGCGTACTCGCCCTGCACGACGTGGTTGAAGACAAGAATGTCTCGATCCTGGAAATCCAGGCGGAGTTCGGTGACCAGATTGCCCACCCCGTCTTCCTCATGACCGCACCCGAAGGAGAAACACCCGCAGCGAAGGCGGAGCGGTTCCGCGCGATGGCCGAGTGCCCCATCGCGAGTGTCGGAAAGGCAATCGACCGCGTACACAACGTGGTTTCCATGGTCGGGGTCTTCACCCCCGAGAAGGTCGCGCGCTACATCGCCGAGTCTGAGGAGTTGATCCTCCCCATGATGAAAGCGGCGCGTCGGCGCTTCCCAAAGCAAATTCCCGTGTACGAAATCTCTAAGCTGATGATCTCGACCCATATCCATAACATACGCACGCTGCTCGGCCAGACGGCGTAGGCGTGCAGCGTGGAGCAGGCCTCGCGACTCGTCCTCGAGCGCGGTCATCGGCTCACCTGTGGCGCTGTACCATGCTGCCTAACGAATGCGTTGCAGGAGACGTGCAGCCGGCGATACTTTCGCCGCCGGTGAGCACAGGCCAGTCGCCGTGTCTGGAGAGCGCAGTTTGGCTGCACGCGCCTGAACTTGAGGGCGTTAGCCGCTGCGAGGTACTCGTCGGCAAGCGACAGTCCAGCGGTCCGCCCAACTCGGAGTAGACTCGTCGCCATGGGACTCTTGACCTTCAGCATCAACGTCACCCTCGACGGTTGCGTCGACCACCGGGAGGGAATCGCCGACGACGAGACACACGCTTTCTTCACCCGTCTCATGGACGAGGGAGGGGCGATGCTGTGGGGCCGCGTCACCTACGAGATGATGGAGAGCTACTGGCCGGCGGTCGCTCGCGGCGACGAGGAGGCGCCGCCGGCGATGCGCGCGTGGGCGGTCAAGCTGGAAGCCAAGCCGAAGTACGTGGTGTCGTCGACGCGAACGGACTTCAGGTGGACCAACAGCCACCACATCGCAGGCGACTTGCGCACGAGCGTGCAGAAGCTCAAGGACGCAACTCCTGCCGGCGTGCTCCTCGGTAGCGGCAAGCTCGCGGCCGAGCTGGACAGGCTGGATCTGATCGACGAGTACAAGTTCCTCGTCCACCCCAGGATCGCCGGTCACGGCCCGACCCTGTACCAGAGCGGGCTGCCCGGCACGC
Organism: Gemmatimonadota bacterium; assembly: GCA_040752145.1. Lineage (GTDB taxonomy): Bacteria > Gemmatimonadota > Gemmatimonadetes > Longimicrobiales > Longimicrobiaceae > JAFAYN01. The sequence goes on along the minus strand of JBFMFL010000069.1, from coordinate 17,606 downwards.
GACGGCTCGAGTTGGTCTCGGCGACGCCGCTCCGCAACGGCGCCGTCGCTATGCACTACCGGCGCGCGCGCGGCTAACAACGGGTTGCAGCGGACGGTCCGCTGCTGAACCCGAGCGTTAGGCTCGCCTCCAACTACACACGTCGTCAGCATGCTCACCTTCGATGATGCTGCCGCTCTAGCTGCTTACAAAGACTGGACGGCGACCGCCAATACTCTGTGGACCATCTTCAGCGGCGCCGCGATCGGCTTTGGCGGAGCGGCTATGAAGATTCCTCCCCTGAAGGAGGCCCGCGTATTGCGACTTGGTCTCGGTCTTGCCTGGGTGGTCTTTGCGCTGGGTAACGCCACGGCACTGTACCGAGTGCAGCGCCTCGTTGCTGTCATCGTTGACGGCCTTCATGCTCGAGCGGCACAAGGATCGAACCTGGATCCTGCGTATCGGCCTATTTTCAATGCTGCGTTTTATTCCTCTCCAGAGATGGTTGTGACGTTCCAGGCCGTGCTCTCCATCATTTTCCTCGCTGCGATCCTCTGGATTCCACCTCAGAAATAGCAGTGCTAGTCCTACTCAATCTCCCCACATGCGCGAAGGTGGCTTAGCGCCCGCCACTGACACGGCGAGGGCCGGTCATCAGGGGCTCCGGCGTAATTTCACGCTCGGCTGCGCGCACCTGAGCCTTGGGGCGTCAGGCGGCGATGGAGACTGACGCATGAAGCGGTGGCTGTTCAACCTCGCGGCTGCGCTCTCGCTGCTGCTGTCGATCGCGGCCGCTGCGGCATGGGCGATGAGCTGCGCGCGGCCGCCCGGCTGGCGTCTGATCGGGATCGCACACTCCGCGGACGTAACGCGGGTGAACCGCGGGCCGCGCACGGTGCTCTTCACGACGGCGGCAAACCGGTCGAAAGCCCCACGCTACGGGTTTTGGGACGCCTGGTGGGCGCTGAGCCAATCCGGGCGGCTGACCCTGCTCGCGCAAGTCGTCGACTACGACGGCACGCTGCGCCGGATATACGCGGCGCCGCCGTCGCTGATCGTCGACCTGCCGGGCCAGGCGCGCCCGCGGGCCGTGGTATTCGGTCGCATGCCCGACTCTGGGCCCTGGGCGAGTCGGCTGGGGTTCGCACTGCGCTCCGACGCACAGCTGGTGGACGACGGCGACGAGGTCGGCGGGCCCGTCAGCGCGCGCGCGTGGATGCTGACGTTTCCCTACTGGTTCATCGTCCTACTCGTCTTGCCGATGCCGCTGCTGTGGCTGCGAGTCACCCGGCGACGCCGCGGGCACCCTGAGAGTACGGAGAATGGGCAAGAAGAAGCGAAAGCTCGACCCTGCAGAGAAGGCGGCGAAGCGGAAGCGGCGGCTCGAGTACGAGACGGTTTTCATGAACGGGAGGATGAAACGGGTGAGGAAGCCCCCGACGGTGGAGGGAATCGCCCTCGATGAATTTCTGCGGACGCACGCCGATCCGGTCTTCCTTCACCAGGAGGGACTCTGGGAGTACCTCGAGCCGCGGGAAGCGGAGGATGAAATCCAGGGCTCCGGCTGATCTCCCGGCGTGTCCGGAGCGTCCGGAGCGTCCGATGCTCGCCGATCGTGCCGGAGTACACGAACGAACAGGACCAGTATCCGGCATTCACCTGCGACGATACCAAGCTCCACGGGCGCCCATGCCGACACCGACATTCAGCGTCGCTTCGGGGTGCCGCCAAGCATCATGAATCTTCGCTCCGGCGGAGATCCGCGCCGGCCCCGGGGGGCGGCGCGAGGCCGAAGAGCCCGAAGACTTCGTGGGCGGAGAGGTGGCTCGTGAGGTCGAGCGACACGTCGTCCACCAGCTCGTCGAAGAGCGCCTGCTTCCGCCGCAGCACGGCGTCGATGCGCTCCTCGATGGTGTCGGCGCAGAGGTAGCGGTAGACGGTCACCGGCAGGTCCTGGCCGATGCGGTGCGCACGGTCTTCGGCCTGCCGCTCGGCGGCGGGGTTCCACCAGCGGTCGAAGTGGAAGACGTAGGAGGCGTCCTGCAGGTTCAGCCCGTGGCCGCCGGCGCGCAGCGAGAGGATCAGCGCGGGGCTCTCGCCGCGCCGGAAGGCGGCGATCGCCGCGTCGCGCTCGCCGGGCGAAAGCTCGCCGGTGTAGGGGATGGGGCGGAAGCGCCGCAGCCCCCGCAGCAGCGCGCCGACGCCGAAGCGGTCGTCGGTGTACTGCGAGAAGACGAGCGCCCGGTGCTCCTCTCCGGCGAGCGTCTCGATGCGCTCGGCGAGGTCGGCGAGCTTCGCCGATTCGCCGGTGGCGGGGCAGAAGTTGCAGATCTGCTTGAGCCGCGTGACGAGCTGAAGCACGTGCGAAACGTTCGCCGCTCCGCCCAGCCCGCGCAGCCGGACGATGCCCTCGCGCTCGGCGAGGCGGTAGCTCTCGCGCTGCGCCGGCCCGAGCTCGAGCAGCACCTCGACCACGCGCTTGGCCGGCAGCTGCCGCAGCACGTCCGCCTTCTTGCGCCGCAGCTGCAGCGCGGCGTGCCGGGCGAGGAGACGCAGCCCCGGATCGAGGTAGGGCAGGGCCTGTCCCTCGCGCCAGGGCGTGAGGAACTCGCAGATCGACGCGACGTCGGCGACCCGGTTCTCGAGCGGCGTGCCGGTCAGCGCCCAGGCGCGCAGCCGGGGCAGCCGCTTGCAGACGCGGCTGATCTCGGCGTCCGGGTTCTTGATGCGCTGCGCCTCGTCGAGCAGCACCACGTCCCAGACGCGCCGGCGAGGCGGCGAGCCGGGGTTGTCGGTGAAGTCCGAGCGCAGGGTGTCGAAGCTGGTGAGGTAGAGGTGCGCGGGGGCCTTCCACTGCCAGGCGCGGTCCGCCGCGCCGCCGTTCACGGTGGAGACGCGAAGCTCGGGCGCCCACTCGCGCGCCGCGCGCTGCCACTGCGTGATCAGCCCCGCCGGCACCACGAGGAGCGCGGCCGCGGCGCGGCGCTGGTGGAAGAGGATGCGGAGCGCGGCCAGCGCCTGCACCGTCTTGCCCAGGCCCATGTCGTCGGCGAGCAGGAGCGCGTCGCGCAGGACGAGCGCGCGGATCCCGTCCCGCTGGTACTCCGGGAAGGGGTGCGGCCAGTCGAGCACGCCGTCGGGGGCGAGCCAGCTCTCCAGCGGCGGCTGGAGCACGAGCGCCAGCCGCCGCTGCAGCGACGCCTCGTGGGCGTTCGCCGCCTCCTGTGTGGTCCAGGGGTACGGCCAGGGGCCCGGCGTCCCGGGCGATGCGTCCGCCCCCGCGGGCGCGCCCGGCCAGGCGTCGAGGTCCAGCCGCACGGAGCCGGCCGCGTCCAGCGCCGGACGCAGCTCCAGGAGCCGGGCGGGCTCGAGCCCGTCAGCGTCCGGCCGCTCCTTCCACCATCGCTCCATCGTCGTCGCCTCCCCGGCCCGCGGGGCCGTACACCTCGTCGAGCCCCGTGGCGGCGCGGTCCAGGGGTTCCGCCAGGAGCCCGCGCTCCGCCAGCCGCTCCAGCAGCCGCCGCGCCGGCGCCTCCACGCCCGGGCGCCGCCCCGCCCAGAGCAGCCGCACGCCGCAGGCGGAGTCTTCCGCGTCCTCGCCCTCCCCCGGCGCGGCGCCCGCCGCGGCCAGGCGCGCGACGGGGATGGCGAGGGCGAGGTCCCGCGTGAAAAGCTCCGCCCCGGTCTCGCCCGCCTGGCACAGCAGGAGCGCGGGCGCGCGCGGGCACACCTCGAAGAGCGAGCCGGCGAGCCGCCGCGCGGCATAGGGCGCCCGGTCTGCCTCGCGCCAGAGGCCCGTCCGCGGGAGGCGGATGCGGGCGTACGCGAACTCGAGCGGCTCGCTGCGCGCGTTGACCAGGAAGAGCCCTCCGCGGTAGGCGCCGGGCGCGCCCTCGCCCAGGATGCGCAGGTAGCCCGCGGCCCCCAGCCGGGCGACCTCCTCCGCGCCGCGGAAGGGGATCGCCACCGTCAGGGCTCCGCGTCCGGCGCCTCGCCCTCGGGCGGCTCCTCGAGCGCGGGGTTCTCGGCGTAGTCGGCTTCGATCCGCTCGACCTCGATCTGCGGCCGGTAGGCCGGGTCGAGGCGGCGCAGGTCCCACTCCTGGATCCAGGAGCGCACGTGCTCGCGCATGCTGCGCGAGGCCAGGGCCTCACGGCGCGGGATCTCGGGTGGATCCCAGTCGTGCGCTTCGCCGTGGATGCGCCGCAGCTCGCGGTAGGCGGCCTCGAGCGTCCCGCGGTCCGGCGGCACCAGCCGCACCAGCTCGCGCTCGATGAGGCGCATCCCCAGCTCGGCGCGCTCGGCCGCCAGCACGTCGGCGGGGTTCTGCCGGCCGCGCAGCCGGTTGGGCACCGTCTCGCGGTCGTTCTTCTGGTAGAGGACTGCGTCGTCGAAGTCGTCGGTGATGGCGAGCACCGCGGTCAGCGCCGGCAGCGGCTCGGCCTCGAAGCCGGCGACCCAGCGCGCGACCTCGGCGTAGGAGCGGCCGCGCTGCAGCAGCGAATAGCGCCCGATCAGCTCGACTTCGTCGAAGAGCACGACCCAGCCGGCGAAGCCGGCGGCGGCCATCAGGCGCGCGGCGAAGCGGAAGCGCTGCAGCGCCAGCTCGCGCTGCGGGATCGGCTGGAAGGTCCAGGTCGCGGACTCGCCGACCTCCCGGAGGCGCCGCTTCAGCTCGGCGACGCCGATCGGGTCGCCGGACCAGAAGCGCACGATCCGGTCGGCCAGCTCGGGGTCGTCGCCCAGCCGCTCGTAGAGGTAGAGCGTCGCCGGGAAGCGCTCGTCGAGCCCCGAGGCGCGCGAGTTGACCCAGCGCGTGAACTCCTGGTAGGCGTCGGGGTCCAGGGCGCGCGGCGCCGCGGCGATCTCGGCGAGCGCGGCGCCGCGCCGCCCCGGCACGCTCGCGCTCGCGACCGCGGCGAGGAAGACCTTGGCCGGGTCGTGCAGCGGCGTCTCCTTGCTGACGACCACGCGGCTGGCGACGAACCCCTCGTCGAGCGCCCTGTGCTGCAGGTACTCCAGCAGGTGCGACTTCCCCGAGCCGAAGTCGCCGCCGACGATCAGCCCGCCGGCCGCCTGCCGGGCGCGGACCGCCTCGAGCTTCGCCTCGAAGCGCTGCTCGATGGCCTCCTGTGCCGAGCCGAGCGCGCGCACGGCGTCGCGGTTCGGCACGCCCGACCGCAGCGCCTCGATCGCCCGCCGCTGCTCGATCCGCCGCGCGCTCATACCGGCGCCTGCCACGGCTCGGCGGCCGCCGAGAGGCGGACCAGCGCGGCGAGCGGGTTGGCGCGCCGCCGGTCGTGCACCTCGTCCCAGATGCGGAGCTTGAGCGCGTGGTACGCCTCGATCCCGCGCGCGTCGTCGCTCAGGAACTCCGGCGCGCAGGCGACCACCACCAGGCAGGCGGCGAACTCGTCCGTCGCGTCGATCAGCTGGCGCAGCACCTCGTAGGCGTCCATGGCCGCCGCCCTGGTGTAGTACAGCCCCTCGCCGGCCGAGCCCCGCCGCGCGACGGCGTAGCGGGCGATGTCGAGCTCCAGCACCAGCCCGGTCCGCCCCGCGAGCGTGACCCAGCGGGTGAGCGAGAGGAGCAGGTGGCGCGCGCTGTGGCGCCCGATCCGCTGGAAGATCCCGACGTCCTTGAGCCCCGAGATCCGCCGCAGCGAGCCGGTCAGCCACTCGAGGATCGCGGCGCGGTCGTGCTGCGCGGCGGCGCCGTCGTCGACCTGCGCCTGGCAGAGACGGAGCATCGCGGTGCGGAACTCGCGCGCCAGCAGGTAGTCGCCCAGGATCCGCTGCTGCAGGCGGCGGTTCAGGTCCCGCCTCAGCTCCTGCGCGTCGTACTCGTTGGCGGCGGCGAGCGAATCGAGCGAGAGCGGGGCCCCGTCCGCGGGGAGGCGGAAGCGCAGCTCCTCGAGCGCGCCGACCACGACGGCGCGGGCGAGCGCGTCCCAGGGCACCTGCCGCGCGACGTCGAAGAAGAGGCGGTCGATCATGTGGAGCTTGACCTCGCGCGCGTCGACGCGCGCGTGCAGGTACCCCTCGGCCTCGGCTTCGCGGCGCAGCGCCGCCCCGACCTCCTCGGGCGGCGTGCCGTCGAGCGGGACCACGAACTTGACCGCCGCGCCGCCGCCGCGGATGAAGTCGGCCAGGTACTCGGCGCGCAGGAACGCCAGGTAGTCGGCGGGCCGGATCATGCGCGGAACGCGATCCCGTAGTAGACCTTGAGCTCGCCCTCGCGCGTCACCGTGGCGACCGTCCCCGCCGCCTTGGTCCCGGTCGCCGCCGGGAAGCTGACGCGCAGCCCGTCGCGCGTCGCCTTCGCCTCGCTCTGGTCGAGCAGGTAGACGTCGCGCGCGAACTCCTGCCTGGAGTACTCCTGCCGCTGGCCGGGGAGCACGGTGAGGATCTGGTACAGGTCGAGCAGGCGGACGGTCGCGCCCGGCGGGCGCTGCTGTTCGGCGAGGGCGAGCGCGTAGGCGCGCGCGAGCGACTCCAGGAAGGCGTCGGCGCGGAAGCGCGGCTGGCTCTGCTGCCGCGCCCTGAGCTGCTCGGCGACCACCGAGGGGCGGATGCGGCGCTCGCGCTTGCGGTCGATCTCCAGCGCGGCGTCGCCCGGCACCACCCGCACCACCGAGGGGTAGCTCAGGATGCGCTCGTCCTGCTCGAGCAGCCGGACGCCCAGCGCCTCGGCGGCCGCCCGCAGCTCGGCGGTGTAGGCGCCGGATTCGAGGTAGGCGCGCTCGTCGAAGTCCCACCCCGCGCGGAGCGTGCGCGCCGCGTCGCGCAGCGCCTCGGCGGTCTGCTCCGCCGCGGCCAGCGCCTTCTGCAGGTCGCGGACGGCGCCGTGCGCGGCGGCCGTCCGCGCGCGCTTGATCTCGCGCGCGACCGCGGCCGCCGCCCGGGCGGCCGCGTCGGCGTCGGCCTCGGTGCGGGCGAGGGCGGTCTCCATCCCCTTGTCGTTCGCAGTGCTCAATGGTGGCTCCGGGAAGCGTCGTAGGCGTGGTCGCAGGCCCGCCGGAAATTGACGCGTGGCCGCCGCGGCGCGCAAGGAGGCGGGTCCAGGCGCGCCAGGGGGCCGGCCCGTCGGCCGTGCGGACCTGGAACATGGATGGCCTCGAAGCCGGTACCGGTTTCGAGGCCGTCGCGCCGGCCACGGCCGGGTGGGGCGAGGTGACGACGGGGTCCGCCGGGCGGGGGCGTCCAGCGGTCCGGCTGCAGCCATGCTCCGTCGTAAACAGACCGCGCTTGAACTGGAGCGGAAAGTCTGATATCATCCGGGTAGTTAATGACACTAAAGCTCGCTGGTCGGACCGCCTCGTGTGTCCGTGGCGATGTCCGGCGCGGGGAGGGGAACCTCCCGCAGCGGTTCCGGGCGTCGTCCTCTCAAGGCGCCCGGCCTGCGGCTCCCGCCGCCTCTCCCCACCCGGTCTCCGCTTCGATGCCGAACCCGCAGGATGCATTCACGCTCGTAGAGCTCCTCCGGTTCCGAGCGGGCGAAGACCCGGACCGGCGCGCCTACACCTTCCTGGAGAACGGGGAGGTGGAGCAGGGGCACGCCACCTACGGCGAGCTCGACCTGCGCGCCCGGGCCGTCGGAGCCCGCCTGCAGGCGCTGGGGGCCCGCGGGGAGCGCGCGCTCCTCCTCTACCCGCCGGGGCTGGAGTACGTCGCCGCGCTCTTCGGCTGCTTCTACGCCGGGGTGATCGCGGTGCCGGCCTACCCGCCGCGCCGCAACCGGACCGACACGCGCCTGCAGAGCATCGTGGCCGACTGCCGGCCCACGCTGGCGCTCACCACGCGCGAGCTGCTGGGCGAGGCGGAGCGGCTGTGCGCGAACACCCCGGAGCTGGCCGGGCTGCGCTGGATCGCCACGGAGGACGTCCCGGCGGAAGCGGCGGGGGAGTGGCGCGATCCCGGGGCGGGGGCGGACACGCTCGCCTTCCTCCAGTACACCTCGGGCTCGACGGCCGCGCCCAAGGGGGTGATGGTCAGCCACGGCAACCTGCTCCACAACTTCGCCGTCATCGAGCGGCTGGCCGGCTACACCCCGGAAACCCGCTCGGTGATCTGGCTGCCGCCCTACCACGACATGGGGCTGATCGGCGGCATCCTCCAGCCGCTCTTCACCGGCTACTGGGCGGCCCTCTTCTCGCCCGTGGCGTTCATCCAGCGGCCGGCCCGCTGGCTGGAGGCCGTCTCGCGCTACGGGGCCACCAGCAGCGGCGGGCCCAACTTCGCCTACGACCTGTGCGTCCACGCCGTCCGCCCCGAGGAGCGCGAGGCGCTGGACCTGAGCCGGTGGGAGATCGCCTTCAACGGCGCCGAGCCCGTCCGGGCCGAGACGCTGCGCGCCTTCGCCGAGGCTTTCGCGGAGTGCGGGTTCCGGGAGCGGGCGTTCTTTCCCTGCTACGGCCTGGCCGAGGCCACGCTGATGGTCACCGGCAGCCGGCCGGCGGAGGTGCCGGTCGTCCGCGCGGTCGATGCGGACGCGCTGGGGGAGGGCGCCGTGCTCGACGCGGCCCCGGAGGGGCGCTACCGGCTGGTGGGGAGCGGGCAGGGCGAGCCGTCGCAGCGGGTGATCGTGGTGGACCCGGCCACCCTGCGCGAGTGCCCGGCCGACCGGGTGGGCGAGGTGTGGGTGCAGGGTCCGAGCGTGGCGCGCGGGTACTGGGAACGGCCGGAGGAGACGGCCGAGACCTTCGCCGGCTTCGAGGCGGATACCGGCGAGGGCCCCTTCCTGCGCACCGGCGACCTGGGGTTCCTGGCCGGCGGCGAGCTGTTCATCACCGGGCGCCTCAAGGACCTCGTCGTCATCCGCGGGCGCAACCACTACCCGCAGGACGTCGAGCAGACGGCGCTGCGCAGCCACCCGGGGCTGCGCGCGGGGAGCAGCGCGGCCTTCGGCGTGGAGCAGGACGGCGAGGAGCGCCTGGTGGTGGTGCAGGAGGTCTCGCGCCAGGCGGCGGCCGGGCTGGACGTGGAGGAGGTGGCGGCGGCGATCCGCCGGGCGGTGGCGAGCGAGCACGGGCTGCAGGTGCACGCGGTGGCCGTGGTGCGCCCCGGCGGCGTGCCCAAGACCACCAGCGGCAAGGTGCAGCGGCGGGCGTGCCGGGCGTCGTTCCTGGCCGGGGACCTCCCCCTGGTGGGGGTGAGCGTCCGGGAGGACGCGGGGAGCGCGGCGCCGCGCCCGGCCTCCGTCTCGATCACGCGTGAAGCGCTGGAAGCGGCGGGGGCGGAGGAGCGGCAGGCGCTGCTGGAGGCGCTGGTGGTGGAGCACGCGGCCCGGGTGCTGGGGGTGGACCCGGACCGGGTGGACCGGGAGCAGCCGCTGCTGGCGCTGGGGATGGACTCGCTGCGGGCCATGGAGCTCAAGGGCGCGCTGGAGGCGAGCCTGGGCGCGACCGTGCCGGTCTCGGCGCTGCTGGACGACACGCGGGTCGACCGCCTCGCCGCGGAGCTGCTGGAGCAGGTGTTCCTCGTGGACGGAGCCGTGCCCGCGGGAGTGGCGCCCGCCGGGGGCGACGCGCCGCTGTCCTTCGCGCAGGAGCGGCTCTGGTTCCTGGACCGGATGCAGCCGGGGAGCGCGGCGTACAACCTGGCCGGGGCGCTGCGCATCCGCGGCGCGCTGGACGCCTCCGTGCTGCGGCGGAGCCTGGAGGAGACGACCCGCCGGCACGAGACCCTGCGCACGGTCTTCGCCGAGGTGGACGGGCGGCCCGTGCAGCGGGTCCGCCCGGCCGGGGCGCTGCCACTCCCGGAGGTGGACCTGTCGCGCCTGGACCCGGGGGAGCGGGACGCGGCGGCGCGGCGCGCGGTGGAGCAGGCGGCGCGGGCGCCCTTCGACCTGGAGGCGGGGCCCCCGTTCCGCGCCCGGCTGCTGCGGCTGGGGCGCGGCGAGCACCTGCTGGTGCTGGCGATGCACCACATCGTCGGTGACGGGGCCTCCGCCGGGGTGCTGATCCGGGAGCTGGGCGCCCTCTACCCGGCGCTGCTCGCCGGGGAGCGCTCCCCCCTCCCGCCGCTCCCCACGCGCTACGCCGACTGGGCGCTGCGGCAGCGCGCGGGAGTCCGCGGCGAGGCCGTCGAGGCGCAGCTCGCCTGGTGGCGGGAGCGCCTGCGCGGGGTGGCGCCGCTCCCGCTCCCCACCGACCGGCCGCGCCCGCCCGTGCAGAGCTTCCGGGGGGCGACCCACCGCTTCGAGGTCCCCGCGGAGGTGATGCGGGGGGTGCGCGCGCTCGCGCGGACGGAGGGCGCGACGCCCTTCATGGCGCTGCTGGCCGCCTGGGACCTGCTCCTGGCCCGCTACGCCGGCGAGGGTGACGTGGCGGTGGGGACCACGGTCTCCAGCCGCGACCGGGCGGACGTCACCGGGCTGGTGGGGCTGTTCGTCAACACCCTGGTGCTGCGGCTGGAGGTGGCGCCGGAGAGGGGGTTCCGCGACCTCCTGGGGCGGGCCCGCGCGGCGGCGCTGGAGGCGTTCGTGCGGCAGGACGTGCCCTTCGAGCGGCTGGTGGAGGCGGTGCAGCCCGAGCGCGACCTGAGCCGGAACCCGCTCTTCCAGGTGATGCTGGCGCCGCAGCACGCCGCCCGGGAGGCGGTGGAGGTGCCGGGCGCGACGCTGGTGCCCGAGCCGCTGGACGCGGGTGCCGCGATCCTGGACCTGACCCTCTACACCTGGGAGCGGAGCGGGGGCGGGCTGGCGGCGGCACTGGAGTACGCCAGCGACCTGTTCGAGCCCGCCACGGCCCGGCGCATGGCCGCGCACCTGGTCGAGGTGCTGCGCGCCGTCGCCGCGGAGCCGGACCGGCCCGTGGGCGAGGTCGGCTTCCTCCTCCCCGCCGAGCGCGCGCAGGTGCTGGAGGAGTGGAACGCGACGGAGCGGCCGTACGCGGAGCGCCCGCTGCACGAACTGTTCGCGGAAGCCGCGGCCCGCACGCCGGACGCCGCGGCGCTGCGCTTCGCCGGGCGCGCGACGGCGTACGCGGAGCTGGACCGCTCGGCCAACCGCCTGGCCCACCACCTCCGCGCGCTGGGCGTCGGCCCCGAGTCGCGAGTGGGGCTCTGCACGGAGCGCACGCCGGAGATGGTCGCGGCGATGCTGGCCATCCTCAAGGCCGGCGGCGCCTACGTCCCGCTGGACCCGGCGTACCCGGCGGAGCGCCTGGAGTACGTGCTGGAGGACGCGGGCGCCCGCCTGGTGGTGTCGCAGTCCGCGCTCGCGGAGCGGCTGCCCGCGGACGTCGCGCGGGTGCTGGTGGACGCCGACGCCGAGCGGATCGCGGCGCGGCCCGACACCGCCCCGGAGTCGGGAGTGGACGCCGGGAACCTGGCCTACGTGCTCTACACCTCGGGCTCCACCGGCCGGCCCAAGGGGGTGCAGGTGGAGCACCGCAGCGCCTCGCAGGTCGTCCACTTCCTCCGCGACGCCGTGAGTGCGGAGGACCGCGCCGCCGTGCTCGGCTCCACCTCCGTGTCGTTCGACGTGTCGGTGGGGGAGATCTTCGGCACGATCTGCTGGGGCGGGACGCTGGTGCTGGTGGAGAACGTGCTGGACCTCCCGCGCGTCGCGGAGGAGGGCGTGCGCCTGGTGGTGACCGTCCCCGGCGCGGCGGCGGAGCTGCTGCGCGCCGGCGGGATCCCGGAGAGCGTGCGCGCCTTCAACCTGGCCGGGGAGGCTCTGCCCGCCTCCCTGGCGCGGGACCTGTACGCCCGCCCCGGGACGGAGCGGGTGCTGAACCTGTACGGCCCCACGGAGGACACCGTCTACTCCACCTGGAGCGCGGTGGAGCGCGGTGCCGAGGGCGTACGCATCGGCCGCGCGGTGGCCAACTCGCGCGCCTACGTGCTGGACCCGGCCGGCAGCCCGGCGCCCGTGGGAGTGCCCGGCGAGCTGTGCCTGGCCGGCGCCGGGACCGCGCGCGGCTACCACGGCCGCCCGGAGCTGACCGCGGAGAAGTTCGTCCCGGACGCGTTCTCGGCGCAGCCCGGCGCGCGCACGTACCGCACCGGCGATCTCGCCCGCTGGACGGCCGGCGGCGAGCTGGAGTACCTGGGGCGCATCGACCATCAGGTCAAGGTGCGCGGCTTCCGCATCGAGCCGGGCGAGGTGGAGAGCGCCCTCCTCCAGCACCCGGCGGTACGGCGCGCCGTGGTCGTAGGCCGGGACGACCGCGCGGGTGGGAAGCGCCTGGTGGCGTACGTGGTCCCGGGGGAGGGCGCGCCGCCTTCCGCCGAGGAGCTGCGCGCCTGGCTGCGGCGCACGCTCCCCGAGCACATGGTCCCCGCCGCGGTCGTGGCGCTGGAGACGCTTCCCCTGACTCCCAGCGGCAAAACGGACCGGCGCGCGCTCCCCGAGCCGGAGGCGGGTGGCGCGGCGTTCGAGGCCGCGCGGACGGCCGCGGAGGAGGTGCTGAGCGGGATCTGGGCGGAGGTGCTGGGGCTTGAGACGGTGGGGGTGGAGGAGAGCTTCTTCGACCTGGGCGGCCACTCGCTGCTGGCCAGCCAGGTGGTCTCGCGGGTGCGGCAGGTCTTCAGGGTGGAGGTGCCGCTGCGCGCCCTCTTCCAGGCGCCCACGGTGGCCGCGCTGGCCGGGCGCGTCGAGGCGCTGCGCGGCGCGGGGAGCGGGGCGGCGCCCCCCGTGGAGCGGGTCGCGCGCGAGGGATCGCTGCCGCTGTCGTTCGCGCAGCAGCGGCTCTGGATGGTGGACCGGCTGGAGCCGGGGAGCGCCGCCTACAACATGGCCGGGGCGCTGCGCCTGCGCGGGCCGCTGGACGCGGCGGCACTGCGGGCGAGCCTGGACGCGCTGGTGGAGCGGCACGAGACGCTGCGCACCACGTTCGTGGAGCACGAGGGCGCCCCCGTGCAGGTCGTCCACCCGCCCGCGCCCGCTGCGCTGGCGGAGCTGGACCTGCGGCACCTCCCCCACGGGGAGCGGGAGGCGGAGCGGCGAGCGGGGGAGGCGGCGCTGCGCCCGTTCGACCTGGCGCGGGGGCCGCTGCTGCGCGCCGCGCTGTTCCGTCTGGGCGGGGAGGACCACGTCCTCAGCCTCACCCTGCACCACATCGTCGGCGACGGCTGGAGCCTGCGGGTGCTGGTGCGCGAGGTCTCCGCGCTCTACGCCGCCTTCAGCCGGGGCGAGGCGCCGCGGCTCCCCGGGCTGCCGGTGCAGTACGCGGACTTCGCCGTCTGGCAGCGCGAATGGCTGAGCGGCGAGGTGCTGGAGGCGCAGCTGGCCTGGTGGCGCGAACGGCTGGCCGGGGCTCCCCCGCTGCTGGAGATCCCCACGGACCACCCGCGCACGGCGGGCCGGGACGACCGCGCGGGGAGCCACCGCTTCTCCCTGTCGGCCGAGACCACGCGGGCACTGCGGGCGCTGTCGCGGCGCGAGGGCGCGACGCTGTTCATGACGCTGCTCGCCGGCTGGCAGGCGCTGCTGGACCGCTTCGCGGGGCAGGCGGACGTGGTGGTGGGGAGCCCGGTGGCGGGGCGGACGCGCGCCGAGACGGAGGGACTGGTCGGATTCTTCGTCAACATGCTGGCGCTGCGCGCCGACCTCGCGGGCGACCCGACCTGGGCGGAGCTGCTGGGCCGGGTGCGCGAGGGAGCGCTGGGTGCGTACGCGCACCAGGACCTCCCCTTCGAGCGCCTGGTGGAGACCCTCGGCGTGGAGCGCAGCCTCACCCACACACCGCTCTTCCAGGTGACGTTCGCGCTCGACCGCTCCGCCGTACACGAGGGGCTGTCGCTCGGGGAGGCGCGGCTGGAGCCGTTCGGGACCGGGGCGGGCGTCGCGAAGTTCGACCTGGAGCTGACGCTGGCGGAGGAGGGCGAGGGGCTGCGCGGCGAGCTGCTCTTCCGCCGGGCGCTCTTCGAGGCGCCGACCATCGAGCGGATGGCCGGGCACCTGGCGACCCTCCTGGGGGCCATGGCGGCCGCGCCCGGGGAGCGGCTCTCCGGGCTGTCGCTGCTGCGCGGGGCGGAGCGCGCGCAGGTGCTGGAGGCGTGGAACGCCACCGAGGCCGCGTATCCCCGCGACCTGTGCGTCCACGAGCTGTTCGCCGTGCAGGCCGCCCGCACGCCGGACGCGCCCGCCCTCGCGTGGGGCGACGAGCGGGTGACGTACGCCGAGCTGGACCGCCGCTCCGCCCGCCTGGCCGACGCCCTCCGGCGGCGCGGCGTCGGGCCGGAGGTCCGCGTGGGCGTGTGCATGGGCCGCACGCCGGAGCTGGTCGTCTCCCTGCTCGCCGTGCTCCGGGCCGGCGGCGCGTACGTCCCCATGGACCCCGGCTACCCGGCGGAGCGCCTGCGCCACGTGCTGGCCGACTCGGGCGCCGCCCTGCTCCTCGCGGATTCGACGGCGGCGGAGCGCCTGGGCGACTGCGGCATCGAAGTGCTGGTGAACGGCGGCTCCGACCGGAGCGCAGCCGACGGGGAGCCGTCACTTTCGCACTCCCGCACTCCCGCACTCCCGCACTCGCCGTCCCCCGAGAACCTCGCCTACGTCGTCTACACGTCGGGCTCCACCGGCACCCCCAAGGGCGTCCTCGGCACGCACCGGGCGACGGTCAACCGCTTCGCCTGGATGTGGAGCGCGTACCCGTTCGCCGCCGACGAGGTGTGCTGCCAGAAGACCTCGCTCGCCTTCGTGGACTCGGTGTGGGAGGTGTTCGGGCCGCTGCTGGCCGGCGTCCCCTCCGTGCTCGTCCCGGACGAGGACGCCCGCGATCCCCAGGCGCTGGCCGCCGCCCTGTCGCGGCACGGCGTCACCCGCATCGTCCTGGTCCCCTCGCTGCTCCGCGCGCTGCTCGACGGCGACCTCGGCGAGACCTGTCCGCGGCTGCGCCTGGTGGTGAGCAGCGGCGAGGCGCTGCCCGCCGGGCTGGCCCGGCGCTTCGCGGACGCGGTCCCCGGGGCGACGCTGCTGAACCTGTACGGCTCGTCGGAGGTCGCCGCGGACAGCACCCACCACGCGCTCCGCCCCGCCGACGCGGCCGCGGGCGAGCACGTCCCCATCGGCCGGCCGATCTGGAACACGCGCGTCTACGTGGCGGACGCGGCGGCGCTGGAGCCGGTCCCCACGGGCGCCGCGGGGGAGCTGTACGTTGCCGGCGACGGGCTGGCCCGCGGCTACATGGGGAATCCCGCGGCGACGGCCGAGCGGTTCCTCCCGGACCCGTTCAGTGGAGCAGCCGGCGGGCGGATGTACCGCACCGGCGACCGGGCGCGGTGGACGGCGGACGGCGAGCTGGAGTACCTGGGCCGCGCGGACGCCCAGGTCAAGGTGCGCGGCTTCCGCATCGAGCTGGGCGAGATCGAGGCCGCGCTGCGCTCGCACCCGGCGGTGCGCGAGGCCGTCGCCGTCGTGCGCGAGAACGCGGCCGGCGACCGGCGGATCACGGCGTCCGTGGTCCCGGAGGAGGGGCAGGCGGTCTCCTCGGCGGAGCTGCGGGCGCACGTCGGCGCGCGGCTGCCGGAGTACATGGTCCCGGCGGCCTTCGCGATGCTCGACGCGCTGCCGCTCACGCCGAGCGGCAAGCTGGACCGGCGCGCGCTGCCGGCGCCGCGGTGGGGCGCGGAGGGCGCGTACGTCGCGCCGCGGACGGCGGCGGAGGAGGTGCTGGCGGGGATCTGGTCGGAGGTCCTGGGCGTGGAGCGGGTCGGCGTGGAGGAGAACTTCTTCTCGCTCGGCGGGCACTCCCTGCTCGCGATGCAGGTGGCGACGCGTGTCCGGCAGGCGCTCGGCGTGGAGCTGCCGCCCAGGGCGCTGTTCGAGGCGCCCACGGTCGCCGCCCTGTCGGAGCGCGTCGAAGCGCTGCGGAGCGAGGGCGCCCCGTCCGCGCCGCCGATCGTGCGCGTCCCGCGGGACGAGCCGCTGCCGCTCTCCTTCGCGCAGCAGCGGCTCTGGGTGGTGGACCGGCTGGAGCCGGGGAGCGCCGCCTACAACATGGCCTTCGCGCTGCGGCTGCGCGGCGCGCTGGACGTGCCGGCGCTGCGGGGCAGCCTGGACGCGCTGGTGCGCCGCCACGAGGCGCTGCGCACCACGTTCGCCGCGCGCGACGGGCGGCCCGTGCAGACCATCCACCCGCCCGCCCCCGTGCCGCTGCCCGTCTTCGACCTGGGTCCGCTCCCCGGGTGGGCGAGGGAGGCCGAGGCGGAGCGGCTCGCCGCGGAGGAAGCGCTGCGGCCGTTCGACCTTGAGACGGGGCCGCTGCTGCGGAGCGCGCTGCTGCGCCTGGACGACGCGGACCACGTGCTCTGCTTCACCATGCACCACGTGGTGAGCGACGGCTGGAGCATGCAGGTGGTGGTGCGCGAGGTCTCCGCCCTCTACTCGGCCCTCAGCCGGGGGGAGGAACCTGCGCTCCCCGAGCTGCCGGTGCAGTACGCCGACTACGCGGTCTGGCAGCGCGAGTGGCTGCGCGGCGACGCGCTGGAGGCGCAGATCGGCTTCTGGCGCGAGCGGCTGGCGGGCGCGCCGCCGCTGCTGGAGATCCCCACCGACCGCCCGCGCGCCCTGGGCCTGAGCCCGGCGGCGGCGAGCCACCCGCTGGTCTTCCCGCCCGGCGTGTCGCGGGGCTTGAGGGAGCTGTCCCGGCGCGAGGGGACGACGCTGTTCATGACCGTGCTCGCCGGCTGGCACGCGCTGCTCGCCAGGTACGCGGGCCAGGACGACGTCGTGGTCGGCACCCCGGTGGCGGGGCGGACCCGCCGGGAGACGGAGGGGCTGATCGGCTTCTTCGTCAACATGCTGGCGCTGCGCGCCGACCTGGCGGGCGATCCCACGTGGACCGAGCTGCTGGGGCGGGTGCGGGAGGCCGCGCTGGGAGCGTACGACCACCAGGACCTTCCCTTCGAGCGCCTGGTGGAGGCGCTGGACGTGGAGCGCAGCCTGACGCACGCGCCGGTCTTCCAGGCCACCTTCGAGCTGGACCGCACGAACGCGCACGCGGGGCTCGTGCTGGGCGAGCTGGCCGCCGAGCCGTTCGGGGCGGGCGAAGGCGCCGCCAGGTTCGACCTGGACCTGGCTCTTCGCGACGCCGGGGGAGCGCTCGCGGGGACGCTGACCTGTCGCGCGGCGCTGTTCGAGGCGGCGACGGTCGGGCGCATGGCGGGGCACCTGGAGACGGTGCTGGAGACGCTGGTCCGCACGCCGCAGCGGCGCCTGTCGGAGCTGTCGCTGCTGAGCGGAGCCGAGCGCGCGCAGGTGGTGGAGGCGTGGAACCGGACGGAGCGGCCCTACCCGCGCGGCGTCTGCGTCCACGAGCTGTTCGAGGCCCAGGCCGCCGCCCGTCCCGACGCCCCCGCGCTGGTCTGGGACGGCGTGGAGCTGTCCTACCGCGGGCTGGACGCGCGCGCGAACCGGCTGGCGCACCACCTCCGCGGCCTGGGCGTGGGCCCGGAAGTGCGCGTGGGCGTGCTGCTGGAGCGCGGCCCGGAGCTGATCGTCGCCATCCTGGCCGTGCTCAAGGCCGGCGGCTGCTACGTCCCCCTGGACCCCGGCTACCCCGCCGAGCGCCTGGCGCTGATGCTGGCCGACAGCCGCGCCGCCGTGCTGGTCGGCCGCGGCGACCTCGCCTTCGCGGCGGAGGCGGCGGAGCTGTCCGTCGTCGACCTCGACCGCGCCG